>NZ_CEEDOX010000014.1:0-196301 GCF_979256535.1 Methylobacterium sp. AC690
CGCGGGCACCGATGGCCCGCCCGGCCCCCGTCCCCGCCCCGACGCCGCAGGCGAGCCTGCCGGCGCGCACCCGCTGACCCCGAACCGGACCGTCACGCGACCGATGACAGGCTTGCCCCTGCTCTACCGTGCGGTCGTGCCCCTCGACCGCGCGACTCAACGCACCTTTCACCTCGCCAACCCGCAGCGCTTCGGCTTCGCCCGCGACGGCCATCGCGTCCCGGCGGCGATCGGCGCGTTCGGTCCCGCTTGCCGCCACCGGCCGATCCTGTTTCGGCCGGACGGCCTCGGCCCGACCCCGGTCTTCCTCGCCTGCTTCGTGCCCGCGCACTGGGCTCCGATCGACGCGGACGGCGCCTGGACGGGCCGCGACCGGCCGGCCTATCTGCGCCGCTTCCCCTTCATCCTCGGCGGGACCGGCGACGCCCCGCCGCTGGTCTGCCTCGACGACACCGGCGACCCGATCCGCCGCGATTCCGCCGGGGCGGCGCCGGCCGAGGCCGCCCCGCTGTTCCGCGAAGACGGCCGAGAGACGCCGCTGCCGGAAGAGCGGGTGCGGCCGACGGCTGATGATGCGGACGCCGCCCACCCCACCACGGCCTTCGGCCGCACGCTTCAGGATCTCGGTCTGCTGTGGGCGCTGTCGGTGCAGGGCCGGGATGCCGCGACCGGCGCCAGCCACGCGATGCACGGGGTGCTCGGTATCGACGCGGCCGCGCTGGCCGCCCTGACGGATCAGGATCTCGGGCGGTTGCGCCGCGAGGGCTGGCTCGCGGCCATTTACCCCCACCTCGTCAGCCTGCAGTCGCTGTCCGACTTCACCCGCGCCTTCGCCCCGCGCGGAGAGACCGCAGCCCAGGCCCAGGACAACGCCGCATGACCTCGTTCGCCCATCGGAAGACCGCCCTCCTTCCGTCCCCTTTGTGCGCCCCCCTTCTGGCCGTGCTCGCCTCGGGCGCCGTCTTGATCGGTGGCCCGCTCCCCCTCGACTCCGCCCTGGCGCAGGCACCCGGCGCCAAGGCTTCGTCCCCGTCGCCCACGGCGCCGGCCGCCCAGCCGCCGCTCTCGTCCGAGCCCGGTGTCACCACCGCCAGCTACGGCGACTGGGTCCTGCGCTGCCAGCGGGTCGGCACAGCCGAGAAGGCGGCGCGCCTGTGCGAGGTTTCGCAAGCGATGCAGGTGCAGGGACAGCCCGCACCGATCGCCCAGGTCGCGATCGGACCGGTGCCGGGCGAAGCCGGGTTGCGGGTCACCGCCCTGTTGCCGGTGGCCGTGAGCTTCCCCTCGACCGTCCGGATCGGCCTCGAGGAGAAGGACGCCAAGGCTCCGTTGCTCGACCTCGCATGGCGGCGCTGCCTGCCCGGCGGCTGCGTGGCGGACGGGCCGGTGAAGGAGGACCTGAAGCGCTGGCGCGAGGCGGAGGCGCCGGGCCGCCTTCTGTTCAGGAGTGCAGGGGGCCAGGAGGTGGCGATTCCCCTGTCGTTCCGCGGTCTCGCCCCGGCGCTGGACGCGCTCGGCAAGGAACGCTGATCCGTCCCCACCAGGCGATCGAGCGAGAGCAGCGACACGCGCATGATCGGAGCGTCCGTTGCGCGCCGGGCCGGCCTCGCGGCCGTCTTATGCGCCGTCCCCACCGGCGCGCCGACCGATGACGGCCGCGGCCTGTGGCGCGGCGGTGATCCGAGCCGGGTCAGCCTCTCGGGGGGCACCTCGGGCGCGGCGACGGCCGTCCCAGACGCGGTGGCGCATTCCGGTTCGGGGGCGGCGGTGGGAGCTGTTGCTGGCCGCACTGGGGCTGTGCCGCGTTCGGCCTGTCCCGCTTGGTCAACGCTTGCCTGTGTGGCCGCAGCGTGTTCACGCCCACGATCGAGACGGCTCGACGCTTGGCCGCCGCGGTGCGATCGATCCCTACGAGGCCGGCAAACCGCGAGCCCTGAACCGGTCCTGGGTGTTTCAGAGCCCGGCCGACGAAGCCGTCGCGGTGGATCTCCGGTCGCGTCTCGCTTGCGGTATCCCACGTCTCTGAAGCGATGCCCGGACGAGGCGTGGCCGCCAGACGTGGCCTTGAGACGTAAAAGGCGGTCACTCTCGCATCGTGTTTCGGCTTTGGGACGACAATCGAACGACGTCCAGAGGCAGCGATGAACAGGCGGCGCGGCGAGTTCATCGCAGCCTCTGCCGACCAGGCTTGAACGTAAGTTCGTGCAGCGCTGACCTGGTGCCGCCAAGCTGCCAAGCTTCGAATTGAAGCAACGCCGCCCGAGGTCATGATGGCCCGCGCGAATGGTTCGTACAACCATCCTCTGATGCTGCGCGAATCAGTCGACGCATCAGATGGCAGAAGGCTCCTCCGGGTGTGCCGGCAGATGTCGTGGGGTGCACGCAGTCGTCTTCCGACGGGAGTATACGTGTCGGCGAGAACATTCGCCCACCGGTCGGTAAGGTTGTCGCTTAAAAATAGTGCGGGCCGACGATTTCAGGCGGGAAAACGACTTTCCAAGCGTGGCCGTTCAGGTAGGTTGTAGCGGTGGCACGGGGTTGTGGACGCGAAGATCCCGCAGCCGAATGACCTTTCGCTCCGACGCGGGAGGCCGTTTGCAAGACTCTGCGCTTTCTTTCGATCGGGATGCTTTCGGTGAACGCTTCAAAATATGTTCTCAGCGCCGTCGCGGCGGCTCTCATCAGTTGCACCGCAGCGGTGCCGCGCGCATCCGCGGGCCCGTTGGACGGCCTCGCCGGCGGAGCCATCGGCTTCGCCCTGGGCGCCATGGCGGCTGCACCGCGACACGCCTACCACGCTCCGCGGACGCAACGCGTCATCGTCTATCGGAACCGTCCGACCCGCCGCCACGTCGCTGCCGCCCCGGCCCGTCGGAAAGCTGCGCCGTTGCAGGGCGGCGCTGCCATCAGCACCGTGTCCGATCCGTTCGCGGGATCGAGCACCGCTCGGCCGATTCCCGTCAGCGGTCGCTGAGACCACCGGGAAAGTTTTGACCGTGATGAGCCTCGTCTTGCGTCCGTTCCTCATCGGCGTGGTGGCCCTCGCGGCTGCGTTCCCGGCAACGCGTGCAGCCACGGCCGCGCCTGTCCTCAGCGTGGACAAGACGGTGGGTAAGGTGTCGGGTTGGTCGATCGGGATGAGCCGATCGACCGACGGCTGCCTGGCCGCTGCGACCTACGAGGACCAGACGACGGTCTGGATGGGGTTCAATGGAGAGAAGGACGAGGCATTCCTGGCCTTTACCAATCCCAAGTGGCGGTCAATCGAACCCGATCGCCTCTATCAACTCATGATGCTCACCGGACGGGGACGCTGGAAGGGCCAGTTCTCCGGGATCGAACGCGGTGCGGATCGCGGTCTCATGGCATCCGGGCTCAAGAAGAGCTTCGTGCTCGACATCGCCCGTGCCGGTGGGATCGAAGTGCTGTTCGAGCGCAAGTCGATCGCGCAACTCTCGTTGTCGGGATCCTCGGATGCGATCAGCGCGATGATCGATTGCCAGAAAGCCATCGTCGAAGCGAAAGCGGAAACGGCGCCATCCAGGAACAAGGCGAACCCCGACGCGGGCGTGACGCCGAGGCGGGATAGCGGGTCCTCCGGAACCGGCTTCTTCGTGTCGGAGGCCGGACACGTGCTGACCAACAACCATGTCATCAATGGCTGCACGGAAATCAATATCGCCAAGTTCGGTCTGCCGTCCCTGCGGGCGCGGCTCGTCGCCACCGATGTCCAGAACGATCTCGCGGTGCTGAGCACCGGCTTCGAGAATCCCGTGGTTCCGGCCCTGTCGCTCAAACCGAGGGTCGGCGAGAGCGTCTATGCCTATGGCTTTCCACTTCCCGACCTCCTGGCAGCCTCCGGAAATTTCACGGTCGGCAACATCACCGCCGCCGCGGGCCTCGGCGATGACACCCGCATGCTCCAGATCTCGACGCCCGTTCAGCCCGGCAACAGCGGCGGGCCTCTGATCGACCAGTACGGCGCCGTGGTCGGCGTCATCGCCTCGAAGCTCAACGCGATGACGGTCGCGAAGGCCAACAACGACATCCCGCAAAACGTGAACTTCGCCATCAAGTCGACGATCGCGCTGAATTTCCTCGACTCGAACGGGATCGTCACAGGGAGCGGCACCAAGAATCCGACTTCGCTGGATCCGGCGACCGTCGCCGAGCAGGCCAAGGCCTACACCGTGCACGTGACCTGCCGATAAGCTGTGCCGCTCGCCATCCGGCCTCGGGAATACCCCCGGGTCGGACAGCGATGCGCCGTCTCGCGCGAACACCCGACGGTCAGGTCTGCCACCCGGGCGATCGGCCGGCATATCGACCGACACGAGCGTTCAGTTGCAGCCGACGCTCCCGCACAGGGTGTTGGCACCCGTCGGCGACGCCCCGGCGATGGCGGGCGCGAAGAGCGCCGCTTTGGCAAGCTTCGCCTCCTCGTTGTCGGGCTTCAGGCGAAGGACTTCGTCGTAGTCGCGCGACGCCAGGAGGAGGTTGCCGAGCTGCGTCTGCGACTTGGCGCGGTTCATCAGCGGATAGATGAAGGTCGGCCGCATGGTGTGGGCCTGCGTGAAATCGACGATGGCCGCCGCATGGTTGTTCAGGCCGGCCTGCGCGATGCCACGATTGGCGAAACTGTAAGGGTAATCGTCATCGGCCCGGATCGCGCTGGTGCAGTCGGCGAGCGCCGCCGCGAAGGCGAGACGATCGTTGTTGGCCTTGCAGCGCCCATCGAGGGCGATCGCGCGCTGTCGAGGCGTGCGCGCTTCCGCCAGCAGAGCCGAACAGCCGGTCACCCGAGCTTCCGCCGCGCCGGTTCTGCAATCCTGCCCGGGATCGGCCAGAGCGCCTGATCCTGGCGTCAGGCATGCCGACAGAACGAGGAGCGCGGTGAGCTGACGGGCGGCTCCTGGAAACCGGTCTCGCCGACACTGCCTCGGAGTCGCGCAGGTGCCGGAAACGGTGCGGGGGCGTGGCGGCATTCGCTTTCCCGGCATGATCAGACGTCCTCGACCCGTTGTTTTCACCGGCACCGGTTCGTGAACATGTCACTGTTCGGCAATTGCATGGAGTTCATCATCTTGAGCAACTCGGCGCGATACGTCTCGCTGTGCTCGGAGGGAAAACGGCCGCCGATATGCGTGATCGTGCTGCGGTCATCGCGGCGAATCGAGACGAAGTCGAGATAGCTGCGATCGTCGAAAGCCCCTTGTCCGCGCGCCGTGCCCCGCCCTTCGAGAATGTAACCGGACCGTCCGGGCGCAGTCGTGATCTCCTGCGAGCGGGAGACCTGCGTCCGGCGTGGAGCGATCTGTTCGCTCATGTACTGGCGCGCGTCGCCGCAGCGCTCGTTCGGGCTGACCTGCACATAGATGGCGACCTGCTCGCCATGCAGCCGGGATTGCCAGACCGTGCTGTACGACTGTTTCTGAGCGTCGAAATGATCATCGGCCAGCGCTTTGATCTCAAGCAGATTTGTCGCGTAGTTCAGTGTCCAGCCGGACGCGCTCCGGGCCGTCGACCGCTGCCGTTGCGCCTCCTCTCGCAGCCGCTGGGCTTCCGCCTCCCGCTGTCGCTGCGCCTCCGCCTCGCGCTGCCGGAGGGCTTCGCGCTCGCGCTCGCGCTGGCTCTCCTGTTCGAGGCGAAAGCGGTCCGCTCGTTCACGCTCCAGTCGCGCCTGCTCCTCCCAGCGCCGCCGCTCATCGGCCTCACGCTGGCGCTGAGCGTCGGCGTCCCGTTGGCGTTGGGCTTCGCTTTGCTGCCGGTCACGCAGGCGGTCGCATTCCACGACGTGGTTCTCGACGATGCCGCGGAAGCGTCCGGCCGGATAAGCGCTGCCGTAGCTCGACGCGCTGAGGCGGTCGTCGCAGGATGCCACGGCCTTCTGAAACGCGCGCTGCTCGCGGCCGGCCTGGAGCCTGTCGGCGAAAGCGCGCGCATAGGGATAGGCGGCGGTGACCGCCTCGCATTCGCGGATCAGCGGATCGAGGGCGATGGAGCGCAGCGCTGCGGGCTCGGCGTTCGGGTCGACCTTGTTGCAGGGTGTCGTCATGCCCGCGAAGAAGCCCTGGGGCAGGAAAGAGAAGGCGGTGGTGAGCGCGCCGCTCGCCCTCGGCTCGAGATCGCTGCCGCCGAGGCCGCGTTGTAGGAATTCGTAGGATTGCAGGATGTTCTGTCCCTCCTGCGCCATCGCGCCCAGCAGAATGTCGCGCAGGGACGCGCGTCCCGCCAAGGGCACGGCGCCCGGCGCCCGGCGCCCGATTCGCTGACCGCCCATGACGCTGGCGCCCGAAGACCCTGCGGCAGCGTCGAAGTCGCAGCGGCCACCCGCAACCGGCTGACACTCGTCGACGACGGCGACGAGGTCGCGCGGCTGACGGCGTGACAGGCGTCGGAGCAGATCGCCGAGGCGTACGCCCTCGCTCTCGATGAAGGCCGGTCGCTGCGTGAGGTCGCCCGCAGCCCCCTGCGGCATCAGGAACACGTCGTCCTCGCCACCGACACTCGGGCCGAGCGCGATCACCGCGACCTGGGCCCCCTCCGGGAGCCGCGCTGCGGCTTCGCGCAATCCGCGCTCGAGTTCCGGCCGGTCCGCGGGTCCGAAGGTCCAGACGTCGAACCCGATTTCGCGCAGACGCTTGCGATAGGCTTCCTCGTCGGCATGGGCCGTCGCCGCCCGACTCCCGGCATTCGTCGCCTGGGGCACGATCAGGAGCGCGATGCGCGGACCGGACAGGACGCTGCTCCTGCCCGTCGCCGCCTGAACGGCAAGCCCTGGTGCAGCCGCGTGTGCGGACGGGGTGTGCATGCTGGCATTCAGGGCGAGAGACAGGCCCGTGAGCAGTGCAGCCGCGCGCGCCGTGGCCCGGAGCCGGACCGGTCGTGAACTGGAGAGGGCCATGGGAAGACTCTTGGAAAGCGTCATGGACGGCAGATCGCGCGCAGTCGCTCGTCGCGGCCGACGAGATCCGTGTTGGCGTCGCACAGGCTTCGGAGCGCGTCGGTGTGCCGGGGCGAGCGGTTGCGCCAGAGCGCGTAGTAATAGGCGGCGCGGGAGACGTCGGGCTGAGCGGCGGCGCGATACGTGGTGTCGGTGGTCCGGGGATCGTAGAAGCGCGCCATCTGCCAGGCAGCATCCGCGCTGGCGGCGGGATCGGCCTCCTCGAAGGCCCTGAAGGCGGCCCCTCCCTGCTGAGCCTCGATCGCTGTGCCGCCGAGCGCCAGAAACGCGCTGCCTGTCGCGCGTTCATCCAGGAGGCGTCCGTGCCGTTGGCGCAGTTCGGCAGCACTCAGACGTGGCGCCTCCGGAACGGGCGGCGTCCGTACTTCGGGCTGCGCCGGTGTGTCCGCCGGCGCAGTCGGGTGGCCGGCCAGGACAGCCTTGAGCAGGTCCTGGTACAGGTACGCGCCGATCCCGGCCCCGGCGAACAGAACCAGGAATACGAGCGCCGGCCAGATCCGGCGCGGCGCCTCTCGAGGCACTTCGGGCAGGACAAGCCCGTCGCGCACGCTGGCCCGGCGGGGCGGCTCAGGCTCGGCCGGGGACGTTTCCGAATCCTGCAGCGGGGCGAGACCGTCACCGGGTTCACCGGCGAGCGTCTCCTGAGAGGGCGCGGTTTGGGTCAGGCTGGGGGCGGGGATCGGGGAAGCGGCGAGCATGCCGGAGCCGGCGGGTGCCGGCGTGATGAACGGCCAGGACACGACCCCGAATGAGTTGCCGTCCTGGCCGACGATCTCGATCGGAACGAGTTCCTCGATGCGATCGACCACCGAGGGGCCGAAGCGGGCTACGGTGCGGCCGTCATGCTCGGTCATGGAGAGCGGGGCGAGCCACGCGATCTCCGGCTGCCATCCCTCGGTGCCGAGATGCCTCGGCTCGGTGTCCTGTCGCCGGAACGACAGCAGCGGCGAGGCGGCGCGCTGCCCGAGATCGATGAGGGCGTGGCCGCCGATCTCGTCCTCGTCCTCTGTGATGCGAAGGGTCATGGTTGTGTCCAGGCAAGTCGTCTGAGGCGTCTGTGAGCAGCGGGGCTCGAGGTCCGTGAACTAAGCGGCCGAACGCCCTTGCAGGCCCGTCAGGATCGCGCCCAGCCTGCCGTTCTGCTCGAGGTCGATGGTGACCCCGGCCGCACTCTTCGCGTTGTCCTCCACGACCCGGTAGAAGCCGTGGAACCAGTCGGTCGCGTAGGTATGGCCGAAGGCTGCCGGAGTGGGGCCGATCGACCGGGCATCGAAGGTGACCGGCCGGGCCTCGAACGCGATGCGGTCGCCCGCCTCATCCTGGATCGAGGGCCGTTCGCCGGCCGGGGGGACCAGACCGAAGCCGAGATCGCCGCTCAACCGGTTCAGGCGCGTGGCCGCGATCAGTGCGAGCTTCGCCGTCGACTGCTCGGCTCGCTCCACGGTCGCGAGGGCCCGCAGATCGGCTGCGATGGCGGCCTCCACATCCGCACGGCGAGCCAGGGTGATCATCTCGCCGACGATGATCTCCATCACGTCAACCGGAACCTGGAAGCGGCGTGTGAACCCGTCGGCCTCGATCCGCCGGCGCATGGAGCCGATCCAGGCGGTTACCGCGGCCCGGGCCAGGCCACGCTCACGATCGGACGCGCCGGGTCCCACCGGTGATCGGGCGCCCGGGACTCCACCCCCAGGGCTCGGCGCACCGGGGCGGGCGATCGCACCGGGACGCGCGATGCGAGCAGGTGCCGCCGGCGAAGCGCTCTCGGCCGGTGCCCCGGATATCGACTGACTCGCCCCATGGAGGGCTTCGGTCAGGGTGCCCACATCGATCAGGAGTTCGCGCAGCAGCGAACCGAAGCCGCCGGCCGCTACGGTCGCGTCGAGGGCGTCGAAGACATGGCCGGCAGCCTCGCGGCGCTCGGCCAGGCGGGTCTCGATGTCGAGGGCCACGTGGAAACGCCCGAGCCGCTCCCGCAGCTCAGCCCGCAGTCCATCGAGCCGCGAGGCAATCTGGGCGGCCTTCAGCTCAGGCCGGCAGACGCGAGCCAGATTCTCGACGAGGTAGCTGACGCCTCCGTCGTTGAGGCGCAACGCCTCGTCGAAGGCGCGGGCAGGATCCTGAAAATGCGCGGCGGCCTCGGGCAGGGCCACGAAGCCGCGGCGCAGTTCGGCGATCCGCTCCTGCTTCTCCGGCAGGAACCCGATCTCGCGCCGCCCCTCGTATCGGATCACCGATTCGGCCGGGTAATTCGGGTTCCGGAACCAGAACGCGTTGCGGAACGGCGCCCCCGGCGTCCACTGCCGAGGCCAGGTATGGGCCTTGCCGAAGAACCCCAGGAGTGATGCCTCGATCCGGTTGCGGAACCGCAATCCAGCATCCTGTCCGGCATCCCCCGCCTTGTCGACGAAGTGACTGTCGAACCAGGTCATCACCAGGAAGAGCAGGTTCGGCAGGGCGATCCGCGCCTCGGGGCTGGCGCCGTGAGTCTGGGTGATCCAGCGCTCCACCAGATCCGGCAGCGTCACGACCTCCTGGTTCGACGGCCTGATGCAGAGCAGCATCGTCGTCAGTTCCTGCTCGGCCACGTAGCGATCGAACAGGTAGGCGACCTTGCCGCGCAGGAAGGTCTCCTTGAGAGAGTCGGGGTGCTCCGCCAGGAAATGGGCCAGATCGACCTTCTGACGGCTGCGCGCGCCGGGGAAGTCGAGGAGGTCCGCTTCACGAAGGAAGGATCGCGGTGCATCCGCGATGTCGATCCGTAACTCCGCCGTGATGGCCGCTACGGTGGCGCGCGGCAGGGAGACCGGCGTTCCGGAAACGCCGTAGACGAGCAGCGTGTCGGCGCTCCCGGAGGCCCCGAGGCCCTCCAGGGTGGCGACATCGAGTATACTGCCTTCCCGCGGCACCAGGGCGCCGATCGGCGCAAAGATCTCGTCGGGATGCCCGAGGCGTTCGAGGGCCTCCGTGAAGTCCCGGTAGAGCCCGGTGAACGCCGCATGGCCGCCCCAGAGCGGCGCGAACAGGCGCGCGCGTCCCTCCAGGTCGAGCCCCGGGGCGAGTGTGCGTGCCTCGTCCCAGTAGCGTGCCAGCGCCTCCAGGGCGCGGCTGCCGCGCGCCTGGTCGAGCAGATAGTCCCTCAGGTCGTCGACTTCGGCACCCGTGAAGCGTGCACCCCCGGTGCGGGTCCGGGTCCGCAACTCGGCCAGGAGCGCATCGATTTCCTCGGCCTGCGGCGGATGTTCCTTCGTGGCATCGCCGTCGTGCAGGAAGCTGTTGCAGAGAACCTTAATCAGATCGCTCTCCGTCAGCACCCGAAGGCGGACCGGAGCGCCGGGCGGAGTCGGTGTCCCGCCCTCCTGGGCGCTGAAGCGCGTCACGAGCCCCGTCGCTTCCTTCTCGCCTATCGGATTGATCTCGGCGAGGAAGTCGACCGGCGCGATTCCGTCGAAACGGGCCCGCAGAGAACCGTTTTCGGGGCGGGCCAGAACCTCCACGAGGTAGGATTTCCCAGCCTGGCTTGGGCCGAACACGCCGACGCACATCGGTCGCCGCGCTGCCCGGCCGAGGCGTTCGGCCCGATGGGCGATCTTGCGCGTCGAGCGGACGAGATCGTCCCGCTCACGGCCGACGGTGGCTGCGTTGGCGGCATCGCCGAGCCAGCGCTCGGCATCCTGCGCGAGACGGCTGGTGTCGTGGCAGGCCTTGGCAAGGAGGTCAGTCGACATGGCAGAGATTGTGGTTAATCCTGGAGGAGTTGGGGGCAGACAATGCCTTCAATCGACGGAGAGAACTCCAGTATCGAGCCAGTACCCTTGCTCAGAAACCAGAGTGTCGAGCACAAGCTCGATCTTTCTTTTGACGTCGAGGCCGTCCGCATCGTAGGCATCGGTGATTTCGAATTCTTCCTTCATGGATTCCGAACGGATCAGGGCATCCGGGCTGTCATCGTCAGCACGCCCATCGCCGACGCGTTCGAGTGTGATGTCGAGGGGAAGGCGCAACGGCGTGGCCTCCTGTCCGGTTCGGAGACGCAGCCGATACAGGGGCGTTGCGATCCAGCGCTCGACCGGCAATTGCCGGTAGCCGAGGCGCATCGGCGCATAGTAGCGGAGCTTCGCAGTCATCGCGGGTCCGCTCGCCCGCGCTGCTGCGGGCGCGTCGAGGTCCACGTCGCGCAAGCAAAGACCGGCATCCCGCAACTGCCCGCTCAATTCCATCTCGCCGATGTACCGGGCGGTCGAGCGCAGGCCCAGGCGGTGGGTGAACAGGGTGAAGTTCGTCAGCTGGCTCTCGGCCAGCGCGCAGAGCATTCCACCCACCGCCGTCGTCGTCTTCGGATCGCCGATGCGGCGGTTGTCGCGATCCCGGAACGGATACCAGTTGCCGGCCTGGTACTGGTGCAGCGGCACGATCCGATCGGGAGAGACCGCCAGCTTGTTCACGAGGAGGTCGACGAAGGCCGAGAGACGCGAGGGGCGTCCCGACAGCAGCACGACGTCCACATCCAGGGCGTGGATCGCCTCGCAGAGGTTGTCGAGCACGAGGTCGAGAACCGACACCACGCAGGCGCCGACAACCTCGGCGCGCGCCTCGAACACGCAATCCACCAGGGCGAAGCCGGTGGCGCCGTCGCGCCGCGCCGGACCTTCGAGGAAATCGAGCAGGCGTGGCTGCGGCAGGGCACGGCGCGCCACGCGGCCACCGCGCTCAGGGAAGAATTCCGAGAACGGACGGGTGGTCAACTCGCCCTCGGCCTCGACATCGGCCAGAAGACGCAATCCGATCGGTTCCAACACGCGGGATACGAATTGCCGGCGCAGGTGCTTTTCCTGCTCGGCCATGTTGGCGCGGTCGCCACCGAAGCGCTCGAGCAGGAGCGCGTGCGGGTCAGGATGCCCCGCACGGCGCAGGGCCTCCTCGAGGGTCGGCAGGACGAGCCTCTCGATGACGCTCTTGAGGATGTCGTCGCCCGCGATCCTGAATCCCTCGCGGAAATTCTGCACCGGTTTGATCGCCCGGTTCCCCTCCGCGTAGTAGGTCGTCACCATCAGGTCGGTGGTGCCGCCGCCGACGTCGATGCTGGCGATCCGCACCGAGGGTTCGGCGGGCGTGCCGGGAGCGGGTCTCGTGTCCGGTTCGGCGAAGGGTCGCGGGCGGCCGATGAGCTTGAGGAAGCCGTCGACGGCCCCGCCCAGTTTCTGCGTGATCTCTCCGTAGAGATAGACGAACTGGACGCAGCTCGCCTCATCCCAGGACACGTGGACCTCCGGCTGCGTGACGCCCGGGGGTGGCGTGTCGGCCCATCCCATCAATTGCCAGATCAGCTTGACGGCGCCTTCCGCCCGGGAGCGCAGCAGACGCTGTTCCTGCACAGGCATCGCCGGTGGCAGGGTGAGGATGATCCGTCGCAGCTTGCGAGGCGCGTCCTTCGTCCGTCGACGCTCACGCACGCCGGCGTTGTTGATCATCGACAGCGCGTGGCAGACGACCTCGGCGACCATGAACGTGAAGAAGGACGACCGTGAGAAGGTCAGCCGCGATGCGCCGATCCGATCGTCGGCCTGAACCCGGATGCCGTAGCGCTTCCTGTCGGCATCGAGTTGCGAGATCACGTCGCCGCGGCTGTTGACGAACTGGCGGATCGTCCGGTCGATGAGCGGGCTCGTTCCATCGGCGCCGTAGTCGCGATCCGGAAAGCGCCATTCCTGGTTCACCGGTCTCACGTCGCAGAGATAGCGCTTCGGGCTCGACAGACCGCCGACCGCCTCGGTGCCCTGCGCCAGCTCTCGGAAACGGCTCGCTTCGGGCCCGACCCGAACGGGGCTCGGCCAGAAGAACGCGCGCGGCCGTGCCGAGAGCCGCGAGAGATGATCGCGTCCGAATCGGGCGTGCGATAGCTCGACGTGGCTCTCGAACGGCTCGACATAGGCCTGTTCTGGCTCGGACAGGTCGCGAAGCTGCAGCACGAAGGAGTTGTTGAGGTCGACACGATCCTCGTTGGGGTGCGACTCGATCAGGATCCCGCAGGTGCGGCTGTTTCCGATGTCCAGGATCAAGTCGACGGTCACCGGCTTGATCGCCGGGAGCGCCGAGACCGTATCGGTCAGACGCATGACGCGGGGCTGGATCGCCCGCTGCAGGTATTCGAGCAGCACGAGATAGCGGGCATAGTGTTCGAGGGTGTTCGGGAAATCGCTGTCCCGCAGAGGCCGGTCGGGCCGCTGGGCCGCCTTGAACTCGCGGAATTGCTCGGAGAGCCAGGACGGCACCCATTCCTGAAAGCCGGCGCGCTGGCGCGCCTCCTCGCTGTCGGAGGCCGCGCCGAGAAACCAGCCGATGTCGCGGAAGCGGAAGGCGAACCGGAACTCGTGCTCGTTGGCGGCATCGTCGAGGCTCGGCGCCGTGTACGGCCGGTTCGGGCGCCGCTCCAGAAGTTCCGTGTCGAAGGCGAAGATCACCCGATGGCTGATTGGACTGTCTGGGGCGCGGTCGGAGACCTCTGCGACGCGCACCCGCGCCCAGTTGGTCGGGCCCACGTCGAGTTCATCGCCTCCCTCGATTCCCGCCTTCACCCGCAACATCGGGATCGGCGTCCACTTCTCCAGGAAGACTTCGAGGGCGCCCCGCTCGCTGATGGCGTATTCGCGATCGGCACCGCGGGCGGTCTCGATTTCCTCTCCACCCGGGTCGGTCTCGTCCCAGGTCGGGAGCAGCCGATAGGTCTGCCGACCCGCCGGCTGGGATACGCCTTCGACCTCGCGCTCGATGAAGCGGCGCGACAGGCGACCGACGGCATCGATGTTGAACGCGTACTCGACGAACTGCACGCCGCTATGGGGCACGAGTCGGATCGTGGGACCGAAGGTGACGGGATCGACGAACATCGGGACGGATACAATCCTGATACGAGACGGCCTTGCCGGGACTCAGGGGACGCGTGGAGGAGGCATGCTCATGGCCGAAGTTCACGGCATGGCAGGGGCTCCGGAAGCGGGGACGATCGGAACCGGGAAGGTGAAGACGCTCTGGGATACACGGGGAGCCGAGACCCGCCCTTCCTCTTCCCGCATCACCCGACCGTTCTGGGACAGGACGAGGCGGAACGGAATGCTCGGGCGCGCATCGCCGTGCCGGTCGTAGAGGGCAACGGCGATGCCGAAGACCCCGGCCGGTGTCGGCGCCTCGTCCCAGATGATGTGCTCGACCGGGCGGCTGGCGCTGGTCCCTCCGCCTTCGTTCTGGTCGGCCACGAGGCGGCCGCCGCAGGCGCTGCGGTTGTTGAAGCTGATCCGGGCCTGATCGGGGCAGGCGACTTGCAGATCGAGATCGGCAGCCCCGTCCCAGGCGAGGGTCAGCTCCAGGTATCGCCCGCGCTCGATCCGCTCCAAACGCCCTTCCACATCGGCGGCGATGGCGCGTGGCGGGGTGACCGGCGTGGACGGACCCGGAATCGCGGCACGCGATGGGAGGGGACAGCTTGCATCGCAGGACAGGGCACGGCGCGTCAGCGCAAGCTCGGCAGCGTGCACCTCACCCTCGATGGCCTGGATCGCTGCGCGCTGTGACAGGTCGGCGGGGTCGATGCCGAGGGAAGCCACGGGACAGTGATCGGGCAGGACGCCCTTCAGCCAGTCCGGCCAATTGGCGCTGCCGATCGCGCAGGCCTGCAGCAGGCGGTCGCCGAGAGCCAGCGAGAGAAGGGCGAATACCAGCCACAGGACGGGCACGAGAGCCGATCTCGCCCGCACCACGCCGGCGTCGTTCACCGCTTCAGGCCGCGGCGGCGGCGGCGCACTCGAATGCCGGGCGGCCTGCGATGTCCGCGGTGTGACCATCGCGGCTGCGGCGCTGCCGGTGATCGCGCCGTTCCGCTCGGCAACGACGCCCATCCCCTGAGCGTGACGATAGCCCCATGCCACCAGGACCGGTTGGCCGCCGAGAGACCAGAGATGGTCGTCGTCAGGGGTGACGAGCGCATCGCGAATGAGGCGAGCAAGCTCACGCGAAGCTGCGCCCTCACGCTCGAGCGCGTCGGCGAAGGCGGCGACCTCGGATCTCAGGCGTCCCGCTACGCGACGGAGGGCTTGCGCCTCGCCGGCTTCGAGCCCCACGACGGGCGCGGCCTCGCCGTCTCCGTCGGCAAACCAGGCCAGCCCCGGGAGGCCCGTCTTCGCCATGGTGATCGGCACCGGCTCGGCGAAAAGCTTGGCGTGCGCGCGACCGACCCGCTGGGCCAGCAGGGCGACGAACTGGTCGTACTGTTGATTGAGCTTCGGATTGACCGCATCCAGACCTTGGCGCGGCGTCTCGGTCAGCTTGACGGTGCTCGACATCTGGCGACCGATCTCAACGCGCTTGCGGCCCGCCCTCACGCCCCGGACGGGGGCGTGACGGGACGGGAGCGGTGGGGCGGGGCGGAGGGGCGACGGCACCCTCCCTCGGCGCCGGTCTCGGTGCCGCGTCCGGCGCGGGCTCCGCGGTGGCCCCGGCACCCGGGCCGGATTCCCGCGGGGCGGCGGACGCAGGTTCCCCGGGCGGGGCGTCCCGCGCCGTCGCCTGCAGGTCGCATGGTTCGGCGTCGAGCGGTGCCGCGACGCCACTGGCTTCCAGGAATGCCGAGAGACCGTCCGCCCCCAACGCGTAGCGCGCCGTGACGGGCATGCGCCCGTCACTGCGGCCGAAGCTGTTCACGCCGATGACGCGCGCGCAGTAATCCACCAGCGGTCCGCCGCTGTTGCCGGGAGCGATCTCGGCGCTGTGAAGAACCAGCGTCACGGCCGCGTCGTCGTAGCGCTGAAGGTGGTTGACGACGCCGGTCTGTAGGACCGGTTCCAGGTCGCGGCTCGCGGAAGCGTCCCCCTCGCCGAGCCTTGCGAACGTCGGGTCGGTGCCGAGGTGAAGGCCGGGGAAACCGGCCGCGACGACAGGTGTCAGGGGTCGTCCAGGTCCAGCCAGAGCGAGGGGTCGCACGTCGGCCTGACGCGGAACCCGCAACAGGGCGAAATCCGTGAGGTGGCCCTCACCTCCGGTACGGACGAGCGTGGCCGGAATGATTCCGATATGGCGGCCCGCGATCCTCAGGGTCTCGGCGTTCTCGACCACGTGGCGGTTGGTGACCACGAACTCGTCGCTGACGAAGAAGCCGGAGCCGGTGGAACTGCCCGCGAGGACCAGGACGCTGCCGCGCTCCAGTCGGGCAACGAGACTGGCCGGGTCAGGCGTGGCCGGCCCTTGGATCGCGGGCCCGATCGCGGCCCGGGCCTGAGGACGCGACGTGGCATCGGGTGGCAGGCGAACGCCGGCTGGGCTCTGGGGAACCAGGGACGGCAGTTCGGCGCGCAGGCGCGGACAGGCGAACGCGGCGGCGGACGCCAGGGTGTCGCGGCGTCGCTGCAGGTTGTCGAGCCATGCGGCCTGCAGCGCCTTCGCCTCCGCCGATACCGTCCGCGGGGCGGTGGGAAACGTCAGTGCGCCCGGCAGAAAGGACAGTCCGAGAAGAACGGCTGCGCAGGCGACAGCGACAGGTGCCGGGCTCGACCAAGCCGGCAGGGGACGGGCCCTCGGCGGACGTAAGGCTGCCCTCGCTGTGGGTGGAATCTCGGAGGATGGTGCTTCGGCGGATGGGAAGCGGGCCGACCAGTCTGCGCGTCCGACCGGCGGCATCGGCAGGCCCGGGGGCAGGAGGCCCCCGAGAGCCATTGCGTGATGGCGCAGCCGGCTCGCCTCGTCCGCAACCAGTCCGGCCGGGAGGAGGCCCCAATCGATCAGGACCGGCTGATCGCCGATGGCCAGGACGGCGCGCGGCCCGGCGAGATTCAGACAGGCCCCCAGGAACGGACCCTCGACGGGGTCGCGCAGGAGGGGCGTCAGGTCGGAGAGGACCGCGCGGAAACGGTCGCGCAACTCCTCGGCCTCGACGGGGTCGAGGTCCGCGAGACTGCGAATAGGTCCGTCGAGGGACGTGTACCAGTCGACACGCGCCGCAGCGGATCCGTTGCTGTGCGACAGGACCGGCTCGGCGAAGAGCCGGGCCGAAGCCGCACCACTGCGCTGTCGCAGCAGGCGGACCAGGCGTTCGTAACCTTCGATGACGAGCCCGTCATCGATCCGAACGAGGTCGAGGTCGGCTAGCGTGCGACTGCCGACGAAACGCGACCCCTCCGTCACGGCCGCTCTCCGCAGCGCTGGCCCAGGCAGCCGGGGCTAATCACAGCGGGCACCCGTTCCAGGCCCGTCGATCTCCAGGCGTACGAGAACATCGCGTGCCTTCGCCGTCCCACGTTGCGCCGCCCGCTCGTACCAGGATCGTGCGGCAGATCCGTCAACGGGACCGCCGAGGCCGTTGTCGAGGGCCGTCGCATAGCAATACATGCCCTCCGCGAGCCCCATCTCCGCCGCCTCGCGAAACCACGCACGGGCCTTGGTATCGTTCTGCTCGAAGCGGCGTCCCTGCCGGTAGAGAATACCGATGTTCACCTTGGCGGCGGCGCTGCCGAGGTCGGCAGCGACCTTGTAGGCGCGATACGCATCCTGGTTCGCGCCCTGACGATCATAGGCGCGGCCGAGCTGAAAGCTCAGGCGACGAAGGTCGAAATTCTGCGCGAAGGCTCGCTGGCAAAACGGAATGGCACGTTCGGGTTGCAGCTGGCGGAATTCGAGGCGCGTACGCCGATGCGCCGAATCCGGGTCCCAAGGTGCGGCGGCTGCCTGATCGCACAATTCAACAAGGTTCTCTTGTCGTGCGAATGGCTGCTCCATCCCCGAACACAGCGTGATTTGGAGATCAATGAAAAGACAGATCAGAACGAAGCGCAGCATTGCAAATGTCTTCGCATTGCTCAGTGATAACGGCATTGGACGAATAGAAGGAGTGAACCACTCCGGTCGTGGGAGTGCCCGCGACTACCCGTGCGGTGTACGATGGGTGGCCTTGAAAAAGTACCAAAGACCCGGACGGTTTTGCCGATTTCGGAAAACAACGGCTGCGTGTCCCCCTTCCGCAACACGTTGGGGTCCTCAACCTTCCACATCGTTGTCAGGGTTGTCGTTGCACTTGGCGACGCGTCCTCCTGCCGATGCAAACAGCCTGACGCGCGGGGTCACGACGCGGGTGGGCTGCGAACTGGGGCGGCGACCTCCAGTGACGAGCGCTCGGACGGGCAGAGCCCGCGGCGTGACGGCGTCTGTGATGGCATTTGTGTCCGACGTGGCCGAGCCGGCCCGTTTCTCGTAGGCAGCCACCGTGTTCGCAGTTCCGTACGCAGCGAGGCGCCAGCGATGTTTCCGGGATCGAGCCCGAATTGCTCCCCGTTTCTGAACGTACCCGATCGTCGAACGCTGTATCGGACGGCGGTTTTCGCCCGCCTCGATCCCCGGGTGGCGGGGGGGCTGCACGCTTGCGGCGTCGTCGTGCTCGCCCGCGGCGGTGGATAGGGGGCGCCATCCGCGCGGAACAAGGACTCTGTACTCTGATGCCTTTCTCCAAATCGCCGACGATAGAGCTTCATGAAAAATCTTTTCAGACCGGGGCCAGTTTCGCGTGCTCTCGGATTGCTGAATTGCTCAGGGCGCTTTTCCCTGCGCCTTCTTACTCAAATCGGCCTACTGCCAAATATCTTTATTTTATCATGTGTGCTTTAGTAAGTAGTCGCAGATATAGTCTGCATTGAAAATTTTTCCGTAAGCAGAAAGCGAAGCACATAATTTTAGATCTCGCTTTCTGAATTGTATTTGAAGACTTAATACGTCCGATTGTACTGGATTTAGAGAAATTTTGGATCAGTTGAATAGCAACAATTTATATTAGGTTGACAATTTTTTGTTTATGATAAATTAGAAGGACTGTATTAATTTTTTTTGAAGTAGCAATCCATATGTATTTGAAATCATACAGTATAATACTTATTTAAAAATTTCGAAATGCTAGTATGTACTTAAACATTAATAGGGTGAAATAGATATCTTCTGTTTTAGACTATGGATTGTAGCGGCGGATCGCGCAAAAATTCAACATACGCAATTCGAGTACACGGACCTTATTTAGTTCGTAAGCTGACAATTCATTTGTCTATTCTATTGACTATATTTATATAAGAGAGCATACACTCAGATGTCGGTATATTTTGGAGAATAGCAATGACACGCTACATGATGGTTGCCGTAGCAGCGGCCATGAGTAGTTTACTTATTCATGATCCTGCGTTAGCCATCCAGAAAAATAGTGTTTCCTTCGGCAAAAGCTATCTTGCTAATAAAGTAAAAAAATATCAACAATATGCAATTAGTTATTGCGGTGGATCCTGCTGTCAGGATACTGATTGCTCGGGCAATTTGATTTGTCAAAACAGAAGATGCACTGATGATCCTGATGAAGGTTCACACATATGCTCGCGTCCTTTGGAAAGAGATAGTACGCTCAAAAAATTTGTCGATGCCACGATGCCATGAATACAATCAGAACAAGGCGCTCTATTATAAATTTTTTTCCTTATTCTCTAATTCTTAGCTCTATAGCAACATTAAAGAGCTTGCCAGCGCTTGCGGACGGAGCAACGCTTGCTGCGCTTTTGCAGAATAGTCCGTTAGGTGACGTCTGGCTTGGCTCGCCATCAGCAAAAATTACGATCATTGAATACGCTTCATTAACTTGCCCACATTGCGCGTCTTTTCACAAAAACACGTGGCCGCTCCTTAAAACACTTTATGTTGATACTGGAAAGGTGAGGTTTACTCTGCGCGAATTTCCGCTGGACCTAGTTGCAACCGCCGCCTTTATGATTTCACGCTGCGAGGGCGCAGAAAATTATTACAAAATTATTGATATTTTGCTCAAACAGCAAGCAGAGTGGGCCTTTGTCAAAAAATCAGATTCACCAGTGGATGCAATGGCCCGATTATTAACTGAGGTTGGGTTTACAAAAGCAAAATTTGATCTTTGCTTGAGAAATTCGCAAATTTATTCGGGCATTAATTTTATTAGGGACAGAGCAATTAATACATTTAAAGTTGAAAAAACACCAACATTTTTTATAAATGAATCAAAATACGTTGGAGAAATGGATTTTCCAGAAATCAAGTCTCACATCGAAAACGAAATCATTTCACAAAATTAAACGAACTGAAAAATATTTGAAACAGTTTTTCTATATTTGATTTTCTCGAATGCAGATTGATCGCAGACTTATCAAATGCTTTGTTTTGCTATCAACTGCTTGAAATTTATTTCGAATTTTAACAATCTAGTATGTTGTCATGATTGCAAACAGGACGGTCATCAACAAGGAGATAAAGGCATGAACCCTATCGGATTTCTCAAGATTGCTTTTTGTTGCTCTTTATTTCTGCTGCCAGCCGCGGTGCTTGCGAATGAAGCAGAAAATCACCGCGGGTTAAGGGAAGGAGGTGACAGTCTACGGCTTATGGGTGGAGGTGATGTAGGAGATGTTTGCCGAGGTAATGCCGATTGCCAACCGGGATTGATTTGTACATCGCGCGACCCAGCCGGTAATGGATTTTGTCAGCCTTCAATATTAACCCCAATTCCACCCATTAATCCACCAACCTGTCAGTAAATACCGTAAAGGAGTTTCTGTTAAAAAGTTATGCACTCCGCTATTAGTCAATCAGAATTTTGGCTTCCTCATTCTGCGAATGCCAATGACGGCTAAAATAAGGAGGGATGTTAGAATGCCGAAGTGGTGCTTCTTGTAAAAACCTTCTCATGTGCCTTGCTGTCATAAATAAGCAAAATATTAGAATATCCGTAATAAGTTCTAATTAAAAACTAATTCAAATTTCAATTTATTTCCTGCATATATAATTGTATTAGCGTAAATAACCTGAATTACGCTTTTTTGCTTCTGCAAATACGGCGATATATGCCTGCATATAGACCGTTATGGGCCTCTAACAAAAATTATTCAGCTGCTAGGGCATTCTTTCTTCGCGCGGATATTTCTGATCTGATATATCCGATGAGCAGTGGGCGCTAACTGCTTCATATCTCACAGTGTCGCGGTAGGATTAAAGGAAGCGTGAGCGCATCCTGCTCGGCTCGAGGTGTTCAACGGGTTTCGCTATTTCGCGACGACAGGCGACTCTGGCGCTGGATGCTCAGTGCCATGCTGCCCTAGAAAGCCATGTACTAGCTGGCGCAGCGTTGACTAGCGGCAGGCTGCTTCAAGCTGCTCGCCGAT
Source organism: Methylobacterium sp. AC690 (assembly GCF_979256535.1). Taxonomy (NCBI): domain Bacteria; kingdom Pseudomonadati; phylum Pseudomonadota; class Alphaproteobacteria; order Hyphomicrobiales; family Methylobacteriaceae; genus Methylobacterium; species Methylobacterium sp. AC690. Next base: position 21,163 of record NZ_CEEDOX010000014.1, read on the forward strand.
GAGTTAAGCGTACTCCTGCGCCCAACCTCCGGCCGCAGTCCCGAGCCGAGCGCGACCATTCTAGACAGTCGAAGCCTGCGCTGATCACTTGAAAGCGGCGAGCGAGCTGAGTACGGCGGAGCTAGGCGCAAGAGAGGCTCATTAGTCCACTTGGCTGTCGAAACGTTTTGCCACATCTTGGCTTTGCACGTCACGCCCGTTGATGCCGACGACCGTGCTCAGGTTTGGCGTCTGGTGCAAACCGTGCAGGTTGCCACCGGTCATGCAGTCAACCTAGCCGACGTCAATCAGGGCTACACGGGCGAAATACCAGCCAAGGCTGCTTGCACCCACAGCAACGAACTGGGATTCGTTAAGGTGCTAGAGGCCGAGCGCGGCTTTGTCCCTGCTACCTCCGCGATGGGTGGTCGAGCGCTCCTTCGCTTAGGGGACGCGCTTCCGCCGCATCGTCAAAGACTACAAGCCTTATTCCAGTAGCCTCGCAAATCTCCATATCGTGGCCATCGTCCGTGTCATGCTTGAACAGGCCGTGTAACTCGCGGTCAGGTCGTGACAGCTTCCAGCCGGTATTTATGTAAAGACGACAAGGTTTGATCTTGCGCCGCTAGGAGGATGGCCTTTCAGCTTAGCACCATTCGGTGAGCATTACCGGGCGACCAAGCACTTGTCTCGCCCGTTGATTCGATGGAGGTTGAATTTCATCGAGTAAACTATAACGTATCCTAATGAAACGCTTAAGTGGCGGCGGCTATGGCTACAGGGAGAATTCGGAGGCCCGTTTGCTTGGTTTGAACCGAAGCAGATGTGATCATCTCCAGATCACTGGAACGATCGAGATAATGGTGAGCGCGCTGGGACTCGAACCCAGGACCTACAGATTAAAAGTCCGTTGCTCTACCAACTGAGCTACGCGCTCGTGTGCGACGGGGCGTTGCGGCGCTCGGCGCCGCGCCGTGTCGAACAGCGTGGCTCGCAATAGGGGCTCGGCGGTATGGGGTCAACCGGCTTCGCGGCCGTCTCCCGGGGATGGTGCGTCAGGCCGCAGCGCGTGCGGCCTCGGCCCGGGCCCAGGCCGCGCGGGTCTCGTCGCTGAAGTCGGCGAGGCGGCCCTGCGCGATGGCGGCGCGCAGGCCCGCCATCAGGTCCTGGTAGTAGGACAGATTGTTCCAGGTCAGCAGCATCATCCCCAGAATCTCGTCGCTGCGCACCAGGTGGTGCAGGTAGGCCCGGGAGTAGTCGCGGGCCGCCGGGCAGGCCGAGGCCGCGTCGAGGGGGCGGGTGTCCTCGGCGTGGCGGGCGTTGCGCAGGTTGATCCGGCCGTGCCGGGTGTAGGCGAGGCCGTGGCGCCCGGCGCGGGTCGGCATCACGCAGTCGAACATGTCGATCCCGCGCGCCACCGAGCGCATCAGGTCGTCCGGGGTGCCGACGCCCATGAGGTAGCGCGGCTTGCCCGCGGGCAGGTGCGGCTCCACGGTCTCGATCATCGCCAGCATCACGTCCTGCGGCTCGCCCACCGCGAGGCCGCCGATGGCGTAGCCCTTGAGGTCGAGATCCACGAGCGCGCGGGCGCTCTCCACCCGCAGGGCCGGTACGTCGCCGCCCTGGACGATGCCGAACATCGCCTTCCCGGGCTGGGTGCCGAAGGCCACGCGGCAGCGCTCGGCCCAGCGCAGGGACAGGTGCATCGCCTTCTCGATCGCGGCGTGCTCGGCCGGCAGGCGGACGCACTCGTCGAGTTGCATCTGGATGTCGGAGCCGAGCAGCCCCTGGATCTCGATGGAGCGCTCCGGGCTCATGTGGTGGGTCGAGCCGTCCACGTGGGAGCGGAAGGTCACGCCCTGCTCGTCGAGCTTGCGCAGGGCCGAGAGCGACATGACCTGGAAGCCCCCGGAATCCGTGAGGATCGGGTGCGGCCAGTTCATGAAGTGGTGCAGGCCGCCGAGGCGGGCCATGCGCTCGGGACCGGGACGCAGCATCAGGTGGTAGGTGTTGCCCAGGACCACGTCGGCCCCGAGTTCGCGGACCTGGCCCGGATACATCGCCTTCACGGTGGCGGCGGTGCCCACCGGCATGAAGGCCGGCGTCCGGATGGTGCCCCGCGGCATCGTGATCGCGCCGGTGCGCGCCGCCCCGTCGGTGGCGTCGACGCGGAACGTGAAGTCGGCGGGCAGGCCGCCGGATGCGGAGGGGGAAGCGGGCTCGGACATGGGCGCCGTCTTAGAGCCTCCGGCGCTTTCGAGGCAAACCCCGCGCGGGCCGGCTGCGTCAGCCGCGCGCCGGGAACAGCAGGCTGGAATCGCCGTAGGAGTAGAAGCGGTAGCCCTCCGCGATGGCGTGCGCGTAGGCCGCCCGCATGGTCTCCAGGCCCGAGAAGGCCGAGACCAGCATGAACAGGGTCGAGCGCGGCAGGTGGAAATTGGTCATCAGGGCGTCCACCGCGCGAATGCGCGTGCCCGGTGTGATGAAGATCTCGGTCTGGCCGGCGAAGGCGTGAAGCCGCCCGTCTGCGTCGGCCGCACTTTCGAGGAGGCGCAGGGCCGTGGTGCCGACGGCGACGATGCGCCCGCCGCGGGCCCGCACGGCGTTGAGGGCCGCGGCGGTGTCGGCATCGAGGCGACCGATCTCCGCATGCATGCGGTGGTCGGCGGTGTCGTCGGCCTTCACCGGCAGGAAGGTGCCGGCGCCCACGTGCAGGGTCACGGTGTGGCGGGCGATGCCGGCGGCATCGAGCTCGGCCAGCATCGCCTCCGAGAAGTGCAGCCCGGCGGTGGGGGCCGCCACCGCCCCCGGCTCGCGGGCATAGACCGTCTGGTAGTCGGTGGCGTCCTGCGCGTCGGTGGGGCGCTTGCCGGCGATGTAGGGCGGCAGCGGCAGGTCTCCGAGGGTGGCGATGGCCTCGTCGAGCGCCGGTCCGGCCAGATCGAAGCGCAGGGTGATCTCGCCGCCCTCCCCCTTCGCCGCGATGGTGGCGTCGAGGCCGCCGAGTTCGCAGGGTTCGCTGGCGCCGTGGCGGCCGAAGCTGACCCGGTCGCCGGCGGCGAGGCGCTTGCCCGGCCGGGCGAAGGCGCGCCAGGTGTCCGGGGCCTCGCGCAGGTGCAGCATCGCCTCCATGCGCAGGCCCGGGGAACCCCGGCGATGGCGCAGGCCGGCGAGCCGCGCCGGAATCACGCGGGTGTCGTTGAAGACCAGGGCGTCGCCCGGGCGCAGGAGCTGCGCGAGGTCACGCACCCGCCGGTCCTCCAGGCCCTCGCCGGGCCGGACCACGAGGAGGCGCCCGGCATCGCGGGGCACCGGCGGCCTGAGGGCGATGCTGGCCTCGGGCAACTCGAAATCGAAGAGATCGACGCGCATGCCGCGCCACCTGCATGGTTTGTCCGCGCGGATCAATGGTCCGGCGCGCCCGCCCGGAACCCAGACCGGTCCGGCCGGTTCGATGATGCGGTCGGGCGAGCGTGCGACCCGCCTGGATTTTCGTACCTGAGGTTGCGATAAGCGGGTCCACGCACGGTGGGATCGAGGCAGGAGTTCGAGGCATGAGCGACGGAATCACCCGGCCGGTGCGGCCGGGCCGCGTGACCCTGGACGGGCAACTGGTGTCGTACTGGGAGCGGGAGGCGCAGCGCCTCGAGGCCCTCGCCGATGCCGCGCGCTGGAACTGGAGCGCCCGCAGCTTCCGGCGCCGGGCCGAGCGCGCCCGGGCCGAGGGCGCGCGCTTCGCCGCGCGCGAGCAGGCGCGCAGGCCCGCCGCGCCCGAAGCGTCCGAAGCGTCCGAAGCGCCCGAGACGGCATAGCCCCGGCTCAATCGTTCAGCGGCGGGTTCAACCTTTGCCGTGGCCTTGGCGCAGGGACGGGCGCTATGGCCGCGCGACCGGGCGTCGTCGCTGCGCCCGGCGCGAGACCGGACGTCGTCATGGACCGTACCCAGAAAGCTGCCCTCCTGAGCGCCGGCCTCGGCGCCCTGGTGATGGGCCTCAAGTTCGCCGCCTACTGGGTCACCGGCAGCCTCGCGCTGTACTCGGATGCCCTCGAGAGCATCATCAACGTGGTGGCGGCGGTGTTCGCCCTCATCGCTCTGCGGGTCGCCGCCCGCCCGGCCGACGACGACCACCCCTACGGCCATCACAAGGCCGAGTACTTCTCCGCCGTGATCGAGGGCGCCCTGATCATCGTGGCGGCGATCCTGATCCTGCGCGAATCCTTCCACGGGCTCCTCGACCCGAAGCCCCTCGACGCGCCCTTGACCGGCCTCGTCGTCAACCTCGTGGCCACCGCGATCAACGGCGCCTGGGCAATGATCCTGCTGCGCCGCGGCCGGGAATGGCGCTCCCCGGCCCTGGTGGCGGATGCCCGCCATGTCATGGCGGACGTCGTCACCTCCGGCGGCGTGCTCGCCGGCGTCGCCCTGGTGGCGCTCACGGGCTACGCGATCCTCGACCCGCTCATCGCCGGCCTGGTCGCCCTCAACATCCTGTGGTCCGGCTGGGGCATGGTGCGCGATTCGGTGAGCGGCCTGATGGACAAGGCGGCCCCCAGCGAGATGGTCGCGCAGATCCGCGCGTTGATCTCGATCCACAGCACCGGCGCCCTGGAGGCACACGACGTCCGCACCCGCCACGCGGGACAGGCCACCTTCATCGACTTTCACCTCGTGGTGCCGGGCACCATGACGGTGCAGGATTCGCACGCGATCTGCGACCGCCTGGAAGCCGCGATCGTGAGCGCCATCGAGGGCTCGGTGGTGGTGATCCACGTCGAGCCGGGCGAGCACGCCAAGGGGCGCGGCGTGCCGGTGATCTAGGGCGTTTCGCCCTGAGAGCTGTCGGCCCACGCCGACAAACTGCACATCGGCACTAGACGACCGGTCTAATCGGTCCTATATCGCCGTCATGGCACAGGCGAGCGGCAACACCGATGTTCGGCAGGGCATCCTCGATACCGCCCACACGATCGTGGGTGCGAAGGGGTTCTCCGGCGTCGGGCTCAACGAGATCCTGGTGGCGGCGCGGGTCCCGAAAGGGTCGTTCTACCACTACTTCGGTTCCAAAGAGGCTTTCGGCGAGGCGTTGCTGGCGGATTACTTCGAGGCTTACCTGGCCGACATCGACGCGACGCTGGCGGAGCCTGGTCTCAGCCATGCCGAGCGCCTGATGAATTACTGGCGCAAGTGGCAGGCGACGCAGGGGAGTATCGATCACCAGCGCAAGTGCCTTGCCGTAAAGCTGGCCGCCGAGGTCTCGGATCTGTCCGAGCCCATGCGCCTGGCCCTCAAGGCCGGAACGGCGGGGATCATCGCGCGGGTGACCGGTGCGATCGAGGCGGGCGTGGCGGAAGGGTCGCTGCAGGTCGAGGGCAGCGCCCGGGATACCGCCGAGATGCTCTATCACATCTGGCTCGGGGCCAGCCTCATGGCCAAGATCGAGCGCGCCGACGCACCGTTCGTGGCCGCCATGGCCACGACCCGTCGCGTCCTCAACCTGCAACCGTCCTGATCGCACGATGCGAGACGGGCACCGCAGCCCCGTCCAGCCCATTTTCCAGACGACTGGTCTACTTTTAACGAACTGTAGGGAGAAGCATGATGCGTTCCGAACTCACCCACAGCGTTGCCCCTTACCTGCTGCTCGCTGAACTCGGCGCGTCCCTGTTCGGGAGCGCTGCCGCCTCGGCCGAGGAGCGCATCACCCTGGAGGTGATCGGCGCCGTCCGCATGGCCGGACCCGAGACCGACCGCCGGGCCAACGACCCTGAGCGACCGGTCGAGGCCCGGCCGTTCCGCGCCGTGGACGCGGAGCGCGCCGATGCCGTTCTCTGGTCCGAACGGCATTGATCGGCATCCACTTGACAACCCGTGCCGATCCGCTCCGCTCCGCAGCCGCTCGACCCCATATCCCCAGACGACCCCCGATTTCCCCGTAAACGGAGAGCACCCATGAAAATCCTGATGGTCCTGACCTCGCACGATACCCTCGGTGACACCGGGCGGAAGACCGGCTTCTGGCTGGAGGAGCTTGCCGCACCCTACTACGTGTTCAAGGACGCGGGTGCCGAGGTCGTGCTGGCCTCGCCCAAGGGCGGCCGGCCGCCCCTCGACCCCAAGAGCAACGAACCGGGTTTCCAGACCGACCTGACCCGCCGGTTCGAGGCCGACGACGCGGCCAATGCCCAGCTGTCCGAGACGGTGCGGCTCGATGGCGTCACCCATGACGGTTTCGATGCGGTGTTCTACCCCGGTGGGCACGGACCGCTCTGGGACCTCGCCGAAGACCCGGCCTCGGTCCGGCTCATCGAGGCCACCCTGCGCGCCGACAAGCCCGTGACGCTGGTCTGTCACGCTCCCGGCGTGCTGCGCCACGCGAAAGCCCCGGACGGCAAGCCCCTCGTTGCCGGTAAAGCCGTCACCGGCTTTACCAACACCGAGGAAGCGGCCGTGGGCCTGACCGACGTCGTTCCGTTCCTCGTCGAGGACGAGCTCACCCGCAACGGCGGTGCGTTCTCGAAGGCGGGGGACTGGGAGCCGTACGTGGTCGGCGATGGGTTGCTCATCACCGGCCAGAACCCGGCCTCGTCCAGCCCTGCGGCTGAGCGCCTTCTCGGCCTGCTCGCGGGCGCCTGACGCTCCAGGTCGTGCCGGCAGGCGAATGTGACGGCGAGGCGCGTTCGGCATCCCGGCCGGACGCGCCCGGCCCCTCGATCGCGGCGCGTCGACCACGACCGATGGGTTCCTGGGAGATCCACGTCGCGGTGCCCGGGCGGGCGCGTCAGTCGACCGGGACAGTTGGCCCGAAGACCGCCTCGAAGGCGGCGCGCAGCTGCATGTCGACCTCGGGCATCGAGACGAGGTGGCCGAGATCGACGAGGCTGGTGACGCCGTGGCCGGCGATGCCGCACGGCACGATGCCGGAGAAGTGCGACAGGTCCGGCTCCACGTTGAGACTGATGCCGTGGAAGCTGACCCAACGCCTCACCCGGATGCCAATGGCGGCAATCTTGTCCTCGACCTCCGCCCCGCGCTCCGGCCGCCGGACCCAGACCCCAACCCGGTCCTCCCGCCGCTCACCGCGGACGTTGAAGGCCTCCAGGGTCGCGATGATCCAGGCCTCCAGGGCGGCCACGTAGGCCCTCAGATCCCGGCGGCGCCGGTTGAGATCGAGCATCACGTAGGCCACCCGCTGGCCGGGCCCATGATAGGTGTACTGCCCGCCCCGCCCCGTCCGGTGAACGGGAAAGCGCCCGGGCGCGACGAGGTCGGCGTCATGCGCCGAGGTGCCGGCGGTGTAGAGCGGCGGGTGCTCCAGCAACCAGACGAGTTCCGGCGCCTGCCCCGCCGCGATGGCCTCGGCGCGCGCCTCCATGGCCGTCACGGCCTCTTCGTAGGGCACGAGCGCGTCGCTGATCCGCCATTCCACCGCCGCCGCGCCGGCCTTGGCCCGGAAGTCCCCGGACGGGAGTGCCAGCCGGGGGGCGTTTAGGGTTTCGTTTACCAAGACTTCACCATCGCGCGTGGAAGGTGGACGGAAGGGCGGACGCCGCATCGCGCGCCGTCCCGGAGCGAGGGACGGGTCGCGTGGCGGTTCTGGAAGACCTGAAGGTCGATCTTACGGTGGTGCTCGGGCGCAGTCACATGCCGCTGCACATGCTGCTGCGCATGGGCCGGGGCGCCGTGATCGAACTCGAATCCACCGAATCCGATATGGTCGAGATTCTGGCGAACGACCATCCGATCGCGCGCGGTCAGATCGTCGTCACGGGCAACCGCATCTCCGTGGAAATCACCGAGCTGATCCGGAAGGCCGAGGTGGTGCGCCTCGCCGGCGTGACCATCGGCGAGGGCGCGGTCCCGGTCCTCGAGAGCGGCGTCGATTTTCTCTGATCCCGCCCTCGCGGCGCTTGTCGGACGGAAATCCCTCTGTTATTGGCTGCGCCGCGCCCCGAGAGATCGGCCGCCGCAGCCGAGTGAGACAGGATCTCCGGGCCCGGTGACCGACGCGAACGGTGTGTTGACGATGCGGCCATGGCGGAATTGGTAGACGCGCTAGCTTGAGGTGCTAGTCCTGCAAGGGGTGGAGGTTCGAGTCCTCTTGGCCGCACCAGCTCAACTGAGTTGGTGTCCCCTTCTGAACGATGAGGCCCCTACCAGGCCTCCCCATCTCCTCAGACACTTCGATCGATGCTGCGCCCTGCACCGGGTGCGTGATCCTTTGCAAACCGGATCTCACACCGAGACCGGCTCGCGGAGGGGCGCGTAAGTGGCGCGGTAGCTGCGCGGACCGATCATGGGCAGCAGCCGGTTTCGGACCCAGTCCGGCAGCGTCGCGGTGCGCGACAGGCGATCGGTCATGGCCTGGACATGCGCCACGCGCGGCCGCCGCCGCGCCTCGTAGGCGGGACCGATCGCGTTCCAATCGCTTTCGTGCGCCAGGATGTCGGACAGCACCAGGGCATCCTCCAGGGCGAGCGCGGCGCCCTGCGCCCAGACCGGCGCCGTGGCGTGCGCGGCATCCCCGGCCAGCAGAACCCGCCCTTGGGTCCAGCGCGCGATCCGCACCTCCTCGAGCGGGGAGTGATGGATCGCGTCGGGACGGGGCAGCACCCGATCCAGCGTGTCCTGCACCAGGCGCGGAAACCGGTCGAACACCTGGCGAATCTCCGCCAGATCCCGGTCGCCCGCGCCGGCCCGGCTGATGGAGACCCAGCCGTAGACCTCTCCGTTGTCAACCGGAATGAGCAGGAACAGGCCGCCCGCTCCCGCCCAGAGGGTCCAGGCGTCGATGCCCGGGTTGGGTGCCATGAATCGCCAGCTGGCTTGTCCGAGCACGGCCGCGCGGGTCGCCTGTTCGTCGAACATGGAACGCCGGACCGTCGAGTGCACGCCATCCGCGCCGACGAGGAGACCGCCGTGCTCCACCCCGCCGGCGCCGAGATCGACGGTCACGCCCACGGCGGTCGCCGCGATCGCCTGGATCGTACAGCCGCGCCGAATCGTCCTTGCCGGGAAGTCCTGCCCCAGGAGGCGCTGGAGATCGCTGCGGCGCAGGCAGCGCGGGCAGGCCGCCTCCCCCCAGAACGCCGCCTCGTCCACGGCAAACAGCAGGTCGCCGCGATGGGTGCGATAGTCGCGCCGCCGCACGGGTGATCCGACGTGCTTGAGGGCTTCGCTCAATCCGAGCTGCCCGAGGGCCTGCACCGCATTGCCCGGGAGGTTGATGGCGAGCCCGCCGTCTTCCGGTGCGGCGCGTCGCTCCAGGGCGAGGACGGGGCGTCCCTGCCGGTGCAGGGCCCGCGCCAGCGCCAGTCCGGCGATGCCGCCGCCGGCAACGAGAACGCGACCGCGCGCATCATCGATCATGAAGCTCTCCATCCTCGTCGCGATCGGCGCCGCGCACGCGGCACGCGCGCCATTGTCACGAAGTCGCGTGCGGCAGGGAACCGTCCGCGGCGCCAGACCTTCCTAGTGCGGGTCTGCGACGGGCGGGTTCGCCTTATGCGGGTGTTGCGCGCGCAGGGCTGCCTTGTGCGAAACCGCCTTGCCCGAGTCGGACTTGTACGAAACCCAGGCCCGCGGCCCGGCGCTTGCAAGTCGCCGAGAGACGTCGGCTCTGGCGCTCGTCGCAGACGGCGCGCCTCGGTCGTCCGAAGCGACGGACGAAAATGGGTGCCATCGCGGCCGAATCTACGTAGTTCTAACGCGGACGCTCGCCGAGCGCAGGGGGAAGCGGAATGCGGTTGATCGAGGACGTGGATGCGACGGGGGGACGACGGCTCCTGCGAGGGGCCTACATCTGGTATCGCTTCACCCTCCTCGCGGTTCGCGAGATCCTGACGCGCCGCGACACCGAGCACGATCAGGCCGGGGCCCCGTCCTACCCGGGATCGCCGGCGGGACCCCACCCGCGCCGCCTGTCCTGGTCGAGCGGCCCCAAGGCCTGAGGCTCGCACGACCGAGGCCTCCGCTGACCGGACCCTGCAGGGGGTCGGGGGCAAACGGAGGCTCCCGCGCCTCGCTTCAGCTCTCGAGGCGCTCGTCGCCCAAAAACTCGATCCCGAAGCCCGACAGGCCGACATAGGCCCGCGACGAGGTCGCGAGGTTGCGGATCGACGACACGCCGAGATCGCGCAGGATCTGGGCGCCGAGCCCGACCTCGCGCCACTGTGCCACGCGCTGGGCCTCCGAGCCCTCCTCGGCGAAGGGCTTCAGGGGCACGCCGGCCGTGCCGTCGCGCAGGTAGACGAGGATGCCGCGGCCCTCCTCGGCGAAGCGGCGCATCACCGTCTCGATCTGGCGCCCGCCCTCGATGACGTCGGCCACCACGTTCGACCGGTGCAGGCGCACCAGCACGTCCTTGCCGTCGCCGATGCGGCCGTGGACGAAGGCGAATTGCTGCACGGTCTCGAACGGCGTGGTGTAGGCGTAGCCCGTCATCTCGCCGAACTCGGTCTTCACCGGGAAGGTGCCGACCCGCTCCACCAGGGTCTCGCGAGCCTGACGGTAGGCGATGAGATCGGCCACCGAGACGCGCTTGAGGTTGTGCCGCTCGGCGAAGGCCGTGATCTGCGGACCCTTCATCACGGTGCCGTCGTCGTTGGCGAGTTCGCAGATCACGCCCACCGGGGGCAGGTTCGCGAGCTTGCACAGGTCCACCGCCGCCTCGGTGTGGCCCGAGCGCATGAGCACGCCGCCATCCTTGGCGATCAGCGGGAAGACGTGGCCCGGACGGACGAAATCGTCCTCGCCCATGTTCCCGTTGGCCAGCGCCCGCACGGTGTTGCAGCGCTGCTCGGCCGAGATGCCGGTGGTGAGGCCGTGCTTGACGTCCACCGTCACCGTGAAGGCGGTGCCGAGCGGGGCGTCGTTCGAGGCCACCATCGGGTCGAGGCGCAGGCGCCGGGCCTCGGCCCGGGTCAGGGGCGCGCAGACGATGCCGCAGGTGTTGCGGATGATGAAGGCCATCTTCTCCGGCGTGCAGAGCGAGGCGGCGACGACGAGGTCGCCTTCGTTCTCGCGGTCGTCGTCATCGGTGACGACGACGATCTCGCCGCGGGCATAGGCCTCGATGGCCTCGGTGATGTGGGTGTGGGGCACGGGCTGTCTCTTGGCGTTTCGCGGATCGACGGCGGCGGGCGCAGGCGGGGGTCAGACCCGCGCGCCGACCTGCCCCCGATGGCGCAGATAGTGATCGGCGAGGACGCACGCCATCATGGCCTCGGCCACCGGGACGGCGCGGATGCCGACGCAGGGGTCGTGGCGGCCCTTGGTGACGAGGTCGACGTCGCGGTTGTCCTGCGTCACGCTCATGCGCGGGGTCAGGATCGACGAGGTCGGCTTCACGGCGAAGCGGCAGATCACCGGCTGCCCGGTGGAGATGCCGCCGAGGACGCCGCCGGCATGGTTGGCGAGGAAGGTCGGGGCGCCGGCATTGCCCGAGCGCATCTCGTCGGCGTTCTCCTCGCCCCGCAGGGCGGCGGAGGCGAAGCCGTCGCCGATCTCGACGCCCTTCACGGCGTTGATCGACATCATCGCGGCGGCGAGATCCGCGTCGAGCTTGCCGTAGATCGGCGCGCCGAGGCCGGGGGGCACCCCCTCGGCCACGACCTCGATCACCGCGCCGACTGACGAGCCGTCCTTGCGGATGCCGTCGAGGTAATCCTCGTAGAAGCGCGCGGTCTCGGCGTCCGGGCAGAAGAACGGGTTGGCGTTCACCGCCTCCCAGTCCCAGCGCGACCGGTCGATGGCGTGCGGGCCCATCTGCACCAGGGCGGCCCGGATGGTGACGCCGGCCGGCAGGACCTTGCGGGCGACGGCGCCGGCCGCGACCCGCGCGGCGGTCTCGCGGGCCGACGAGCGCCCGCCGCCGCGATAGTCGCGGATGCCGTACTTGGCGTCGTAGGCGTAGTCGGCATGCCCCGGCCGGTAGCTGTCGCGGATCTCGGAATAATCCTTCGAGCGCTGGTCGGTGTTCTCGATCTCGAGGGCGATCGGCGTGCCGGTGGTGAGCTGGACGCCGCCGGTGCGGTCGTCGGCGAAGACGCCGGAGAGGATGCGGACCTGATCGGGCTCGCGCCGCTGCGTGGTGAAGCGCGACTGGCCGGGCTTGCGCCGGTCGAGCTCGGCCTGGATGTCCTCCGCCGAGAGGGCCAGCCCGGGCGGGCAGCCGTCGACCACGCAGCCGAGGGCGACCCCGTGGCTCTCGCCGAAGGTGGTGACGCGAAACAGGTGTCCGAACGTATTGTGCGACATGGCGCTCCCGCTCTAGCGCGGGTTTGGCCCGAGGGCCAGCGCGCGGCCATGCGCGGCTCCCGGGGCGACCGTGCGCCAGGACACGCGCCGCACCTCAGGCATCCGGTCGCGCCAGCACGCCGCCGGTGGTCGGCTCGCGCACGCCGGTGGTCGACGGGAAGGTAATCGGCAGACCCTTCAGCGAGCGGACCGCCAGATGCGCGAAGGCCTGCGCCTCCAGGTAGGCCGAGGACCAGCCGATGGCGTCGGCCGTCGTGATCTCGGCGCGCAGGTGGTAGTTCAGCAGGCGCACGAGCTCACCGTTGCGCGCGCCGCCGCCGGCGACGATCCAGCGCGCCGGAATCTCGGGGGCGTGGTCGAGGGCGCGGGCGACGGCGCGGGCTGTGAACGCCGTCAGGGTCGCGGCGCCGTCCTCAGTGGAGAGCTGGCCCGCGAGCTTGTGCGAGAACCAGTTGCGGTCGAGGGATTTCGGCGGCCGCCGGGCGAAGAACGGGTGGATCAGCAGCCAGGCCAGCAGCGGCTCGTCGGGGCGCCCGCGGGCGGCGGTGCGGCCGCCGTCGTCGAGGGGGCGGCCCGTGCGCTCGCGCATCCAATCGTCGATCAGCGCGTTCCCGGGGCCCGTGTCGAAGGCGATGACGTCGCCGTTCGCAGACAGGATCGTGGCGTTGGCGACGCCGCCGATGTTGAGGATGCCGAGCGCGCCCTCGAAGCCGGAGGCGCGGGCGAGGGCCTGGTGGAACACCGGCACCAGGGGGGCGCCCTGCCCGCCCGCCACCACGTCCGCGTGGCGCAGGTCCGAGACCACGGCGATGCCGAGGCGGCGGGCCAGGGCGGCGCCGTCGCCGATCTGCACGCTCATGCGCTGGTCCGGCCGGTGCACCACGGTCTGGCCGTGGAAGCCGATCACGTCGATGTCGGCCGGCGTGAGCTGGTTGTCGGCGAGGAAACTTTCCACCGCCTCGGCATGGGCGGCGGTGACGAAGGCCTCGGCCTCGGCGAGGCAGCCCGGCCGGTCCTCGCGGGCGGTGACCCCTTCCGAATCGATCAGCGCCTGACGCAGCAGGGCCCGGTCCTCCTCGCTGTAGCCGCGATAGCCGGTCGGCCCGAGGGGTTCGAGGTAGCCGTTGTGGCTCTCGACCACCCGAACGGTCTCGCCATCGGTCTCGATCAGGGCGACGTCGACGCCGTCGAGGGACGTGCCGCTCATCAGTCCGATCGCGCGCATCATCGTCATGGTGCCCTCCTCGGGCCTCGATGCCCGTGCCTTCCGTCCGCAGCCCTGCTAAGAGCCGCCCCAACAACCCGTGCGGTGCTATCACGCGGCCTTTGGCCCTGTCCCGCGCCGCGATCCACCAGACCGGAACCTCGCATGTCCCCCGACGCCACCCAGGCTGCCCCCGCCAAGCCCGTCGACGCCTTCGTGCCGCAATCCGACTTCCTGAAGGTGCTGACCGAGCGCGGCTACATCCACCAGGGCTCGGACCTCGCCGGCATCGACGCGGCCGCGCACGAGGGCCGGCTGACGGCCTATGTCGGGTACGACTGCACCGCCGCCTCCCTGCATGTCGGCCACCTGCTGTCGATCATGATGCTGCACTGGCTCCAGGCCACCGGCGGCACGCCGATCACCCTGATGGGCGGCGGCACGACGCGGGTGGGCGACCCCTCGGGCCGCGACGAATCGCGCAAGATCCTCACCCTCGAGCAGATTGAGGAGAACAAGGCCGGCATCCAGAAGACCTTCTCGCGGTTTCTCAGCTTCGAGGCCGGCGGCAACGGCGCGACGATGGTCGACAATGCCGAGTGGCTGACGAAGCTGAACTACATCGAGATGCTGCGCGACATCGGGCGCCACTTCTCGGTCAACCGCATGATGTCGATGGACAGCGTGCGCATGCGGCTGGAGCGCGACCAGGAACTCTCGTTCCTGGAATTCAACTACATGATCCTGCAGTCCTACGACTTCGTCGAGCTCAACCGCCGCTACAGCTGCGTGCTGCAGATGGGCGGCTCGGACCAGTGGGGCAACATCGTCAACGGCATCGACCTCGGCCGCCGCATGGGCACGCCGCAGCTCTACGGCCTGACCTGTCCGCTCCTCACCACCGCCTCGGGCGCCAAGATGGGCAAGACCGCCGCCGGCGCGGTCTGGCTCGATCCCGGGATGCTGAGCCCGTACGATTACTGGCAGTTCTGGCGCAACACCGAGGACGCCGATGTCGGCCGCTTCCTCAAGCTGTTCACCCTGCTGCCGATGGACGAGATCGCGCGTCTCGAATCCCTGCCGGGCGCCGGCATCAACGAGGCCAAGAAGGTGCTGGCGACGGAGGCGACCGCATTGATGCACGGTCGCGAGGCGGCGGAGGCCGCCGCCGAGACGGCCCGCAAGACCTTCGTCGAGGGTACGGTGGCGCAGGACCTGCCGAGCATCACCGTGTCGCCCGAGCTCCTGGACGCGGGCCTCGGCGTCCTCTCGGCTTTCGGCCCGGACTACGCCAAGCTCCTGCCCTCCACCAGCGAGGGCCGGCGCCAGATCAAGAGCGGGGGCCTGCGCGTCAACGACGTGCCGGTGACGGACGAGCGCGCGGTCCTGCGGACGGCCGACCTCACCGCGGACGGCGTGATCAAGCTCTCGTTCGGCCGCAAGAAGCACGTGCTCGTCCGCGTCGGTTGACGCGGAGGCCAGCGCCGCGCCGGCCTCAGGCCGCGCGGCGCTGGCGGCCGATGAAGTCCACGAAGGCGCGCAGCGGCGCCGGCAGGTAGCGGCGCCCGGGATAGTACAGGAACGGCCCCGGGAATCGCTGCCACCAGGGTTCCAGAACGGGTTCCAGGGCGCCGCTGTCCAGGTGCGGCCGAAGCCAATCCTCAAACAGGTTGAGGATGCCGACGCCGGCGATCGCCGCGTCGACGGCGAGCTCGGTGGCCGCCCCGACGCGCACGATCAGCGGCCCCGTCGGCTCGACCCGCACGATCGCGCCGTCGAGCTCGAACTCCCAGGGCGGCATGGCGCCGCTGGCGAAGCGGCCGCCGATGCAGGCATGGTCGAGAAGGTCGCGCGGATGCTCCGGGCGGCCGCGCCGGTCCAGATAGGCCGGGGCCGCGACGGTGGCGAAGCGCTGCTCCCGCGGGCCGATCGGGACCGCCACCATGTCCTGCTCCAGGCGCTCGTCGTAGCGGATCCCGGCGTCGCAGCCCGCGGCGAGCACGTCGACGAAGCTGTCATCGGCGATTACCTCCAGGCGGATATCGGGATAGGCCGCCAGGAAGGGCGGGACGATCCCGGGCAGCACCAGCCGGGCCGCGCTCACCGGCACGTTGAGCTTCAGCGTTCCGGCCGGCCGGTCGCGAAATCCGTTGACCACGTCGACCGCCGCCGCGACTTCGCCGAGGGCGGGTTTCAGGCGGTCGAGCAGACGCAAGCCGGCCTCGGTCGGGACGACGCTGCGGGTGGTGCGGTTCAGGAGCCGGACCCCGAGTCGGGTCTCCAGCCGTCGCACCGCCTCGCTCAGCCCCGAGGCGCTGAGCTCGCTGGTTCTGGCGCCGTCGCGAAAGCCGCCCGCCTCCGCCACGGCGACGAAGGCCGCCAGTTCTCCGAGATCTCGGCTCATTGTTCGCATTTCCGCACGGGCCGTGCAGATTATGCCGGATTATCGCGCGGGGTGGTAGGGTCTAGGTGGAGCTCATCGCAGAGGAGTTTTCCATGACCGACCTTGCCACCCCGAATGATCTCGACACGACGAACGATCTCGACAGGGCGAAGGATCTCCACATGGCCGGGACCTACCGGCTCGGCGACCGGACCGTGAAGCGGATGGGCTACGGCGCCATGCAGCTGGCCGGACCGCAGGTGTTCGGCCCGCCGAAGGACCGGCCGCGCGCCGTCGCCGTGCTGCGGGAAGCGGTGGCCTCCGGCGTCGATCACATTGACACCAGCGACTTCTACGGGCCCCACGTCACGAACCAGATCATCCGTGAGGCGCTGCACCCCTATCCGGACGATCTCGTCCTCGTCACCAAGATCGGGGCACGGCGCGGCCCCGATGCCTCCTGGATCCCCGCCACCTCGGCCGCGGACCTGACCGCCGCCGTGCACGACAACCTGCGGAACCTCGGGGTCGCGGCGCTCGACGTGGTCAACCTGCGGATCATGTTCGACGCGCACGGTCCCGCCGAGGGCTCCATCGCGGAGCCCCTGGGGGTCCTCGCCGACCTGCAGCGCCAGGGACTCGTGCGCCGGATCGGGCTCAGCAACGTGACGCCGCGGCAGGTAGCCGAGGGCCGCGCGATCACACCCATCGTCTGCGTGCAGAACGCCTACAACCTCGCGCATCGGGCGGATGACGCGCTGGTCGACGACCTCGCCGCCGCCGGCATCGCCTACGTGCCGTTCTTCCCGCTCGGCGGCTTCAGCCCGCTGCAATCGACGACGCTGTCGGCCGTCGCCGCCCGGCTCGGCGCGACGCCGATGCAGGTCGCGCTCGCCTGGCTCCTGGCCCGGGCCCCCAACATCCTGCTCATCCCCGGCACGTCGTCACCGGAGCACCTGCGCGAGAACATGGCCGCTGCAGCCCTGAGGCTGCCGGAGGACGCGATGGCGGACCTCGACGGCATCGGCGGCGCCGGCTGATCGCGGCTGCCTGCGGTCGGGCCGATGGCGTTCGGACCGACCCGCCGGCGGACCGGTCCCCTAGCGCTCGGTCTCGTTCATCGGCGTGCCGGCGGCGAGGCCGTCATTGCCGCCGCCGGCGCTGAACAGCTTGCGCAGGATGCCGGGGGCGAGGGCCGAAAGTGGGTTCACGCTGACGTCCGGCTTGGCGAGGCGGCCGGAGACGCGGAAGTTCAGGGCGAACAGGCCCTCGTTGCGGCCCCCGCCGAGGAGCTGGCCGAGGATCGGCAGCTGCGAGACGACGTTGTTCAGGCCGTAGAGGGGCACGAAGGTGCCGTTGATGTCGGTGCGCTCCTTGGCGGTGTCGAGGTAGCCCGTCATGGTGAAGCCCATGGCGGGGTTCGAGATCGCCGCGTCGCTGATGTCGATCCGGCTCCCCGTGCGGGTGAAGATCGCCCGCAGGCGGTCGAATTCCACGTCGTTGCCGGAATTCTGGACCACGTATTTCCGGCCGCGCGCATCCGTGACCTCGCTGGTGGCCGGCCCCTGCGCCATGATGCTCGAGAGGGCCGGCTCGTTGCGCAGGATGAAGTTGCGGATCTGGACGGAGCCCGGCTGCGGCCCGTCGTTCAGGGCGCTCGTCATGATCAGCTTGCCGCCGTACATCCGCTTGTAGATGTCGGCGAAGCGCAGGGTCGAGCCGGCATCGAGCGTCTCGATGGTGACGCTCGATCCGCCGCGATCGGTGTGGGTCACCTGCGCCGTGAAGGGCGCGCTGCTGAACTTGCCCTGGACGCGGCCGCTGCGCAGGTCGCGGCCGCGCAAGGAGAGCTTGGCGCTGGCATTGGTGAGCGATTCGCCGTTGAAGCCGCTGACGATGCCGAGGCTGAGATCGGCCTCGACGTCCTTCGGGCTGGCGTCCCGGGCTCCCTTGACGTCCGGCCCGCCGAGACTGCGCAGGAACGGGCGCGCATCGGCCACGGCGCCCCGGACGGTGACCCGATAGGCGTTGCCGCCGCTGCGGTCGATCTGAAGCCGCATGTCGTCGCCGGGCGAGAGCTTCAGCGCCGTCAGATCGGCGCGCTCCAGTCCCCCGTCGCCGTTGAGGCTGGCGCTGCCGCGCGCCATCAGCGGTGACGCCTCCACCACGAGGTCGCGCAGGTCCTGGTTGCCGTTCGCGCCCTCGCTCACGGTGAAGCTCGCGCGCCCGGCCTTGCCGACGGCCTTGGTCACGCCGGGGAGGAGTCCGTCGGTGCCCATCCGGGTCAGATCGGCCTCCACGCGGATCGGGGGCTTGCCCGACCCGGTCCGGCCGATCGGCAGGGTCAGGCGGACCGGGATGGTGCCGGTGATCTGGGGCGCCACCGGCAGGCCCTTGCGGGCCCGCAGGGCGTCGTCGATGGCCAGGCCGATATTCACCTCGCCGGGGGCGCCGGCCTTCGGCTGGCGAAGGTCCACGGTGATGGGCGTGCCCATGACGCGGCCGTCGCCCTTGAGGGAGAAGGCACCGCGGTCGCACAGGACCGTGAAGCGTCCGCTCTCGAGCCGCTCCTTCCCGAACACCTTGTCGACCGCGATGTCCGACAGGGTCCCGGTGATGCTCACCGGCAGGTCCGGCAGGTCGGGGATGTGCTTCAGGTTGAGGGGGAAGTCGATGCGCAGGTCCGCGGCACCCTTCACCGTCCCGGGATCGAGGTCGAGGCCCGTGAGCGTCTTGAACATGTTGGTCTGAAGCAGCGAGACCAGGGCGTCCGCGCCGCCGCTGAGGCGCAGCCCGATCTGCGCCGTCACCGTATCGGGGGTGATCTTCGGGATGACGAAGGATCCATCCGAGATCGACAGGGTCCGGTTGTCCGCCATGCGCACATCGGCGGTGACGTTGCGGATCTTGGTCGTCTGTCCGGTGATCGTACCGGTCACCCGCCCCCGCGTGAGGGGCGGCGCGTCGGGCACCACGATGAGCGTGGCGTCGGAGACCGCGAAATCGATATGGACCGCGTTGTCGGGCATCGGCTCGCCGCGGGTGGCGGCGGCGAGTTCCGAGCCGCTCATGTCCACCGTGATGTCGACCGTGTTGACCTTGCCGCCGCGCAGGTTGTCCACGAGGTAGTTGCGCGCGGGCGGCGCCACGTGCTCGGGCCAGAGGCGGAGCGCCATGCGCCCATCGGTGTCGGCGGCGGCGATGTGCAGGGTCAGCCCGTCATCGTCCGCGGAGGTCCCGATGGTTCCGGTGATCCGGCCGTTGGCGACACCGGCCCGGACCGAGAAATCGTCGATTACGACGCCGCCGGCCTTGCCGGTGAGATGGGCCGAGACAGTGTCGAGGCTGACGGGCTTGTCGGCCGCATTGGCCCCGCGCAGCACCGCGTCCTTGCCCGCCAGTTCCAGGGTCCAGGCGGATTCGGCGCCCGGCGGGGCTGCGGTCCAGGCGCCGGTGAGGTGCACCGCGTTGCCGGCCCCGCGATAGTCGAGGGCGTCGAGCTTCATCGCCCGGCCGGCCTCGTCCCAGCTCACCGCGGCGGACAGGCTGTCGATGGTGACGGGGTTGAAGTCCTTCTCCTCGATCAGGACGTTGCCGCCGCCGGTGCGGATCTCCGCCGTCATCGTCTCGATGCGCCCGGCATCGATCGCCACGTCGGCCTTGGCCGAGAGCTTGAGGTCGGTGTCCACCGGCAGCTTCGACTGGCCGGACAGCAGGAGCAGGTCGGTGATCGGCAGGTCGTCGAGGGTGATGATGCCGGTCCGCTTGGTGCCGCCGGCCTCGTGCAGGTCGCCGCCGAAGCGCCACTCCCCGTGCGGGCCGTCGATGCGCAGCTCGAAGACCCGGGCGTCGCGCACGGCATCGCGGCGGAACAGGCCGTTCACGTGCTCGAAGACGGCGCGCTGGCGGGCATCGTCGTCGATCAGGGTCAGGCGTCCGTTGGTGATCCGCGCCCGGTCGAGGGCACCGATGACGCCGGCGGAATCGAGCACCACGCCGAAGATCGAGGCGACACCGGCGGAGATCGGCGAGACGTGGCCGATCGCGGCGTCGACGCTGGGCAGCGTGTGGGGCACCACCGCATTGCCCTGGCTGCTGTCCGAGGCCGCGAAGGCGATGCTGCCGTTGCGGTGGACCAGGGCCGTCATCTGCAGGTCGCGGAACTCGATGGCCCGGGGCTGTACCGCGAGGCGCAGGAGGCTCCAGGTGTCGAGGCTGACCACGGCCAGGGGCGCCCGGACCACGAGGGCGCCTTCGGGATTGTGGATGTCGAGGCCGGAAACGCGCAGGGCCAGGGACTGCTCCGAATCGAGCTCCAGGGCGCTGTCGCTGAGGGCGACGCGCCAGCCGGGACCGATGCTGCCGGCGATGGCCGAGGCCACCCGCTCCGACATGCCGTCGATGCGCAGCGGCCCCATCGACAGGCGGCCGATGACCCCGCCGATGGCGACCATCAGGCCCACCACCAGGACGGCCGCAATCCAAAGCAGCGGCCGCCGCCGTGCGGCGGGCCGCGCGGGCCGCAAACCTTTGGCCGTATCCTGGTCCATCAATCCTTGTGCCGCTGGATCGGAAAGTCCCCTCGGGCTATCGAGCGGCAGTCCTACGGGTTTCAGCTTTCGCGGGTCTTTGGCGTTCGTCGGTCCCGGTGCGCCGGGGCGTCGGGCTGCCGTCGCGGTGCAACGCCAGAGGCACACCATCAATCGGCCGAAAGGAAGGCATGATGCCCCTCGATACCGGAGATCAGGCGCCCGATTTCACCCTGCCGGGCGCCGGCGACGAGACGATCAGCCTCGAAGCGCTCAAGGGCCGCAAGGCGGTCCTGTACTTCTACCCCAAGGATGACACGAGCGGTTGTACCCTGGAGGCGCAGGGCTTCAACGCCCTCGGCCCCGACTTCGCCGCGGCTGACACCATCGTGATCGGGGTCTCCCCGGACTCGGCAAAGAGCCACGACAAGTTCCGCGCCAAGTACGCCCTGACCTTCCCGCTGGCCTCCGACGAGGGCAAGGCGATGCTCGAGGCCTACGGCGTCTGGGTCGAGAAGAGCATGTACGGCCGGAAATACATGGGCGTTGAGCGCACGACGATGCTGCTGGACCGCGATGGCCGCATCGCCCGGATCTGGCCGAAGGTGAAGGTGCCCGGCCACGCCGGGGAGGTGCTGGCCGCCGCGCGCGACCTGGCCTGAGGACGAAATTCGACAGGGTGAATCGCCGGGGCGGCGCCTTGGCGGTTCGTTAACCCTGATTCGGGCAGGGTGACGGGGTGGATCAGGTCACGCGTCCCATGTCATCGTCTTCCCGGAAACCCTCCTCGACGGCGAACCGCGTCGTCTCCGCCACCCCGGCTTCAACGCTGCGGTCACGCCTCCTCGCAGGGGCGCTGGCCGTCGCCGTCGCCTGGGCTGGCGGAGCGACGTACTACCTCGTCTTCCACGACGAGGTGCTGGCGCGCTTCGTCTCACAGCAAAGCGCCATCCAGTACGGCTACGAGGAGCGGATCGGCACCCTGCGCCTGCAGCTCGACCGGGTGACGATGGAGCAGACGGCGTCGCGTGACGGGCTCGCCCAGCGCATGGCCGAGCTCGCGCGCCGGCAGGCCGCCATGGAGGCCCGCCAAGCCGCCATCGCCAGCCTCGCGGGCGATACTGCCCCGGTGGCACTTCCGACGCCGGTGATCGAGGCGACCGAGCCGGCGCCCAGAGCCCTGTCGGGTCCCCTACCGGGTGCCAAGCCCTTCCCCACGCCCGATGCGCTTCGGCTCCGGACCGAGGCCGAGCCCAGTCCCGGGCGACAATCCGCCCGCGTCGTCGAGGGTCAGGTCGCGGCCCTGGAACAGCGCCTGGACGGCCTCGCGGAAGCGCAGTCCCGCGTGCTCGCCACCCTCGGGTTGCGGGCCGGCAAGGGCGCGCAGCGCCTGCGCGGCCTCGTCGCCCGCCTCGGTCTCGACCCGGCCCGCTTCGAGCACGAGCGCCCGGCCGGCATCGGCGGTCCGCTGGTGCCCTTGAGCGGCGACGCCTTCGCCCTGTCCCTGTCGGAGGTGCAGCGCTCCCTGGCCGAGGAGGCGCGCCTGCGCCGGATCACGGCCGCCCTCCCCGTGCGCCGTCCGCTATCCGGGGAGATCAGCCTCTCCAGCAATTTCGGCGCCCGCCTCGATCCCTTCACCCGCGGCTACGCGATGCATACCGGCATGGACATGCGGGCGGAGACCGGCGAGCCGGCCCGCGCCACGGCGGCGGGCCGCGTGACGGTGGCGGATTACAATGGCGGCTACGGCAACATGGTCGAGGTCGATCACGGCCACGGCCTCGTCACCCGCTACGCCCACCTCTCGGCCTTCGACGTCACGCCGGGCCAGTGGGTCGAGCCGGGAACGGTGGTCGGACGCGTCGGCTCCACCGGCCGCTCGACCGGCAGCCACCTGCATTACGAGACCCGCATCGACGGCGAGCCGGTGGACCCGGTGCGCTTCCTCAGGGCCGCCGACGCGCTCTGACCGGCTCTCCGCCGCGCCTACGTCGGGAGGCCAGGACCGCCGACGGGACCGTCTGCCGAAACGGGCTCCCCCGCACGATCGAATCGCTGCGGCGCCTCCCCGGAACCGGGAGACGCCGCCTGACGATGCGCAAGTGACATTGGGGCAAGTGACGCTGGGCAACTGACGCTGGCGACGTAGGGTCGGGCGCCCTACTCGATGTCCTCGACCACGTCGGCCCCGCCATAGACGCGCTGGGCCAGCGAGGCTTCCATGAACGGATCGAGGGAGCCGTCCAGCACCGCGTCGGGGTCGGTGGACTGGGTGCCGGTGCGCAGGTCCTTCACGAGCTGGTAGGGCTGCAGCACGTAGCTGCGGATCTGGTGGCCCCAGCCGATATCGGTCTTCGCGGCGGCCTCGGCACTCGCCTTCTCCTCCCGCTTCTTCAATTCGGCCTCGTACATGCGGGCGCGCAGCATGTTCCAGGCGGTGGCCCGGTTCTTGTGCTGGGAACGCTCCTGCTGACACGCCACCACGATGCCCGTCGGGATATGCGTGATGCGCACCGCCGAATCGGTGGTGTTCACGTGCTGGCCGCCCGCGCCGGACGACCGGTAGGTGTCGATCCGACAGTCGGATTCCTTGATCTCGATCTCGATCCGGTCGTCGATGACCGGATAGACCCAGACGCTGGCGAAGCTGGTGTGGCGGCGCGCGCTCGAATCGTAGGGCGAGATGCGGACCAGCCGGTGCACGCCCGACTCGGTCTTGAGCCAGCCATAGGCGTTGTGACCCTTGATCAGCAGGGTGGCGCCCTTGATCCCGGCCTCGTCGCCGTCCGACCACTCGACGATCTCGACCTTGTACTTCCGGCGCTCGGCCCAGCGGCCGTACATGCGCTGGAGCATGTTGGCCCAGTCCTGGCTCTCGGTGCCGCCGGCACCCGAATGGACTTCGAGATAGGTGTCGAAGCCGTCGGCCTCGCCGGAGAGCAGGGTCTCGATCTGGCGGCGCGCGGCCTCCTTCTCGACGGCGCGGACGCCGGCCTCGCCTTCCTGGATCGTGGACTCGTCACCCTCCATCTCGCCGAGTTCGATCAGCGTGTGGGCGTCCTCGAGCTCCTGGCTCAGTTTCTTGATCGCGGTGACGGCGTCATCGAGCTGGGTGCGCTCGCGCATGACCTTCTGGGCCGCCTCGGCGTCGTTCCAGAGTTCGGGGTTCTCGGAAGCCGCGTTCAGCTCCGCGAGGCGTTTCTCGACGGTATCCCAGTCAAAGATGCCTCCTCAGCAGTCCGATCGACTGCTTGGCGGCATCCGAGAGTTGTTCGATCTCGGCGCGCATCTGGTGTTTCGGGCTCGTGTGTTCGGGGTGTGGGACGGGGTGATACCGGGCCGGCCGGATGGTGTAAACGGCGCGGGCTGAAAACCGGGGGGCGCGCTCCCGTCAGGAGAACCGCCGCATGACAGGACCGAACCGCGCGCGGCTGCGCCTGCTCGTCGGCACCGCGCTGGTGATCGCCGCCGGGCTCGCCCTGCGCCTCCTCGGGCTCGGGCTGCCGGGGCCGGTGGTCAAATGGGGTGGATCGGTCCTCTGGGGCGCGATGGTCTATGGCCTCGTCGGCCTCGTCCTGCCGCTGCCGCGCTGGCGCATCGTGGCCGTGGCAGGGGCGATCGCCCTGGCGGTGGAGCTGTTCCGGCTCATCCACACGCCGGACCTCGACGCCTTCCGGCTGACGCTGGCGGGCAAGTTGCTGATCGGACGGGTGTTCTCGCCCTGGAACGGCGTCGCCTACGCGGCCGGCATCCTGTGCGCGCGCCTGGCCGACCGGCGTCAGCGGAGCGCGGGACGAACGTAGTCCGGCAGGCCGATGTGGGCCGGCGACAGGACGAATTCGCGCGGGCGGTGCCGCTGGTTGAGCGGGCCCTCGCTGAGGCCGTCGCTGAAATAGTCGGTTCCGGTCAGGCCGAACCCGCCGCCATTCATCACGCTCGGCACGGGAACCGCCTCGGGCACGTCCGGGATCGGCCGGCCGGAGCTCGGGCTGGTCGGCAGCACCACGGGGCCGTTCGCGCCGAGATAGAGGGTCTGCGCGGAGGCGCCGACGGTGAACCCGAGACCGATCAGGCCAGCAGCGAGGAGGGTCCGCATCATCAGCACCACGATCAAACTCCGGCGGGCAGCCTGAAGACCCGGAGGGACGCGCCCGGGGGCACCATGCCCCAATCCGGCGCCCCTGTCCGTGTCCGTTCGGTCGCGCCGGCGCGACATTCGTCGCTGTCCTGTGGGAAAGCCGCCGCGCGGGGCGGCCCCGAAACGACGAAGGCCGGGCATCGGCCCGGCCCTGCGACGCGTTGCGGCACCCTCAGCCCTTGGCGCGGAGCACCACCGAGCGCTCCTGGAGCGACGGCTCGCAACTGGAGTAGAAGCCGTTCAGCACGGTCGGTCGCGAGGTGCACTCGTAGCCGAGGGTCGGCTCGGGCGCCGGAACCGGGTCGCGGGCGACGATCGGCTTCGGAGCGCAGGCTCCCGCGGAGGCGCTCAGCACCAGGGCGACGGCAAGGGTCAGGCGACGCATACGATCCTCGGGCCTCGGCGAACGCGCCGCGCGCAAACAGGACATGCGGCGCGGCTTCGTTGCGACCCTGCTGAGCGCACACCGCCGTGACAAGCACGTCGGCGCGTTTCGGCAAGCTTTGCGGCCGGCTGTCTCCCGGCCGCAACATGCGGGCGATGACGCCTCAGCCGGCCTTCGAGAGCGACGCTTCGGGCATCGGCACCACGTTGTGCAGGGTCTTGTCCGAGGTCTCGAAGAAGCGCCGGACGTTGCGCGCGGCCTGCCGGATGCGCTGCTCGTTCTCCACGAGGGCGATGCGGACGTAGTTGTCGCCGTGCTCGCCGAAGCCGATGCCGGGGGCCACCGCCACGTCCGATTTCTCGAGGAGGAGCTTCGAGAACTCCAGGCTGCCGAGGGCCTGGTACTTCTCGGGAATCGGCACCCAAGCGAACATCGAGGCCGACGGGGTCGGGATCTTCCAGCCGGTCTTGCCGAAGGACTCGACCAGCGCGTCGCGGCGCTTCTTGTAGATCCCGCGCATCTCGACGATGCAGTCCTCCGGCCCGTTCAGGGCCGCGGTGGCGGCGACCTGGATCGGCGTGAAGGCGCCGTAATCGAGGTAGGACTTCACGCGGGTCAGCGCCGCGAGCAGGCGCTCGTTGCCCACCGCGAAGCCCATGCGCCAGCCGGCCATGGAGAAGGTCTTCGACAGGGACGAGAACTCCACCGTGCAGTCGATGGCGCCCGGAACCTCCAGCACGGAGGGCGGCGGATCGCCGTCGAAGTAGACCTCCGCGTAGGCGAGGTCCGACAGGATGATGATCTCGTGCCGCTTCGCGAAGGCGACGAGGTCCCGGTAGAAGTCGAGGCTCGCCACGTAGGCGGTGGGGTTCGAGGGATAGCACACCACGATCGCCACGGGCTTCGGGATCGAGTGCTGCATCGCCTTCTCGACCGCGGGGAAGAAGGCGGGCGTCGGCTCGGCCGGCACGGAGCGGATGACGCCGCCGGCCATGAGGAAGCCGAAGGCGTGGATCGGGTAGCTCGGGTTCGGCACCAGCACCACGTCGCCCGGCGCCGTGATCGCCTGCGCCATGTTGGCGAAGCCCTCCTTCGAGCCCAGCGTCGCCACCACCTGGGTGTCGGGGTTCAGGCTCACGCCGAAGCGGCGCTTGTAGTAGTTCGCCTGGGCGCGGCGCAGGCCGGCGATGCCCTTGGAGGCGGAGTAGCGGTCGGTGCGCGGACGGCCGGCGGTTTCCACCAGCTTGGCGATGACGTGCTTCGGGGCGTCGAGGTCCGGGTTGCCCATGCCGAGGTCGATGATGTCGGCGCCGTTGGCGCGGGCCTGGGCCTTGATCCGGTTCACCTGCTCGAACACGTAGGGGGGCAGGCGCTTGATGCGGTGGAAGTCGGTCATGGCCTTCACGATGTCCGAGAAAACGAGCGAGGATACGAGTTTGGGCGCGAGGCGGCGAGCGTGACCCGGCGCGAAGCTGTCATCATCCCGAGACGGCAGCGTGGTCTCGTCCGGAGGTCCCTCGGGCGGAATCCGGACGTCTTTTGACGGCCTTGCCTGGCGCAGGGTCGTCGCAGAATTCGCACGCTCGGCTCCGGTCTAGCAGTTTTGTGCCCCGACGCCGAACGATATCTCGGGATCCCCGACGGCCTGCCCCCTAGGGCTTGGCGCCCTGGGCCGCGCCCTCGGCGGAGCGGCCGCGCGCCTCGTTGCGCCCCCGCGCCGCGACCAGCTCCGCCTCCAGGGCCTTGGTGCCCTCCGGCGTCTTGGCGCGGATCGGCCGGGCCGGGGCGGAGACCCCCACCGGCATGAAGTCGTCGCTGCCGCGGCGGGACTGGGCCACGAAGTCCGGCGCCTTGGCGGGCGGTCCGGCCTCGCCGGTGCCGTAGGCGATCCGCATCGGGTTCAGGTCGCCGGAACATCCCGCGAGCAGGACGGCCACGGCGACGACCGCAACAAACTGGGAGTTGTGAAGCCGGGACATGGAGAAGTCGGCCGTTTTGGAGGCGTGCGCTCTGGCGGAACTCCGCGATGGCGCGTTAATTTGTCGGAAACGAGGCCCCCCGGGCCGCGCGGCAGGCGTCGCCCGGCGAAAGGTTCGGCCACACTCGGGGAGAGATGCACGCGTGACGACCGAACGGACGACACCGCTGCCCGACATCGAGGCCCTGTCCCGCAACGCGAGCCTGCTGGTCGAGGAATTCGGGCGGGCCGCATCACGCTACATGAAACCCGTCGGTACGCCGGACGCCCTGCCGGTCGAGGCGGTCGAGCCGCCCGAGGAGGTCAAGGACGTGGTCCGCACCCTCGGCAGCGTGGCCGAGACCTGGCTCTCCGACCCGAAGAAGACCGTCGAGGCGCAGACCAAGCTGAGCGAAGCCTTCATCACCCTCTGGGGCTCGACCTGGCAGCGCCTGCAGGGCGAGGCCGCCGCGCCCGTGGCCCAGCCCGAGCCGAAGGACAACCGCTTCGCCCACGCGGAATGGTCCACCAACCCGATCTTCGACTTCATCAAGCAGAGCTACCTCATCACCTCCCGCTGGGCCGAGGGCCTCGTGGACGAGGCCGAGGGCATCGACGAGCACACCCGGCACAAGGCACAGTTCTACCTGCGCCAGATCACCGGGGCCCTGTCGCCGTCGAACTTCGTGATGACCAACCCGGAGCTGATCCGGCACACCCTGAAGGAGAACGGCGCCAACCTCGTGCGCGGCATGAAGATGCTCGCCGAGGACATCGAGGCCGGCAAGGGCCAGCTCCGGGTGCGCCAGACCGATCCGGCCGCGGGCTTCGAGGTCGGGGTCAACGTGGCGGTGACGCCGGGCGAGGTCGTGTTCCGGAACGACCTGATGGAGCTGATCCAGTACGCGCCCACCACCGACACGGTGCTCAAGCGGCCGTTCCTGATCGTGCCGCCCTGGATCAACAAGTTCTACATCCTCGACCTCAACCCCTCGAAGAGCCTGATCGCCTGGATGGTCAGCCAGGGCCTGACGGTGTTCTGCATCTCCTGGGTCAACCCGGATGCGCGCCACGCCGACAAGGACTTCGAGAGCTACATGCGGGAGGGCATCGAGACCGCGATCGACGCCATCGGGGTCGCCACCGGCGAAAACGAGGTCGCGGCGGCGGGCTACTGCGTCGGCGGCACCCTCCTGGCCGTGACCCTGGCGATGCAGGCCGCCACCGGCAACAAGCGCATCAAGAGCGCCACCTTCCTGACCACGCAGGTGGACTTCACCCATGCGGGCGACCTGAAGGTGTTCGCCGACGAGGATCAGATCCGCCTGATCGAATCGCGGATGCAGAAGCGCGGCTACCTCGAAGGCACCGGCATGGCGACCGCCTTCAACATGCTTCGCCCCAACGACCTGATCTGGTCCTACGTGGTCAACAACTACGTCAAGGGCCAGACGCCGATGCCCTTCGACCTGCTGTACTGGAACGCCGATTCCACCCGGATGCCGGCGGCCAACCACTCGTTCTACCTGCGCAACTGCTACCTCAACAACACGCTCGCGCAGGGCAAGATGATCCTCGGCAACGTCCGGCTCGACCTGAAGAAGGTGAAGATCCCGATCTTCAACCTCGCCACCAAGGAGGATCACATCGCGCCGGCCCTGTCGGTGTTCGAGGGGTCGTCGAAGTTCGGCGGACCGGTCGACTACGTGCTCGCCGGCTCGGGCCATATCGCCGGGGTGGTGAACCCGCCGGCCAAGCCCAAATACGGCTTCTGGACCGGGGGGCCGGCCAAGGGCCGGTTCGAGGACTGGATGGCGGCGGCCACCGAGACCAAGGGCTCCTGGTGGCCGTACTGGTTCCAGTGGGTGGAGCACCAGGCGCCCGCCCGCGTCCCGGCACGGGTGCCGGGCGAAGGCGGCCTGGCCTCCCTCGGTCCGGCGCCCGGCACCTACGTCCGCATGAAGGCGTGAGCGCGGGCGTGGAGGCGCCGGTCTGGACCGTCCGCCTCGAGGCGGAACCAGACCCGGGGATGCGGGCCGCGATCCTGGCGCCCCTCGTCGCCTACAACGAGGCCCAGGTGCCGAATGGGAACTGGGGCCTGCTCGCCCTCACGGTACGCGACGCGGGCGGAGCCATCGTCGGCGGTCTCTGGGGCCGGACCGGTTACGGCATGCTGTTCGTCGAGTTGCTCGCCCTCGGCCCGGCCCGGGGGCGCGGCCTGGGCCGCCGCCTGATGCGGGATGCCGAGGCGGAGGCGCGCCGGCGGGGCCTGTCCGGGATCTGGCTCGACACCTGGACCTTCCAGGCCCCGGGCTTCTACCAGCGCCTCGGCTTCACCGAGTGCGGGCGGATCCGCGATTATCCGCCCGGCCACGACCGCATCTTCTACGTCAAGCGCTTCGCGGACGGCGGGGCCGGACCGGCTCCGCCGCCCTGAGCGTCATGCGTCCTCAGAACTTGCGCACCAGGGGGGCCGGCGCGGCCGCCACGGGCTCGCCGAACACGTAGCGGAAGCCGACCGAGACGATGTCGGCGCTGCTGTCGGCGACGCCCGCGAAGACCACGTTCTGGACGTTGTAGTCGCGGCCGGGACCGGCCAGGATCCGTCCCTTGTCGACGAAGAAGTGCGAGTAGGCGAGGTTGAGGGTCAGCTTCTCGCTCCAGCGGTAGCTTCCGCCGACCGAGACGTTCACCCGGTCGCCATCAGGCAGGCGCACCGACCGGTTCGAGAAATCGATCGGGGAGGATTCGTAGGCGACGCCGGCGCGGACCGTCAGGGCCGGCGACCAGTCGTACTCGCCGCCGATCGAGTAGGTGTAGCCGTCCTTGTAGTTCAGCGGCAGCTGCGTCGCGACGGCACCGGTCCGGTCGAGGAGGACGTTGACGGTGCCCAGACGGCTCCAGTTGTCCCATTCGAAACCGAGATTGAGGCGCGCCACCGGGGTGATCGCCTGGGTGAGGCCGACGCTCAGCTTCTCGGGGGTGTTCAGCTTGGCCTTCACGTCGCCGCCGAGCGCCGCCAGCGGCCCGGGCAGGATGAGCTGGCCGCCGATGTCGTGATGGACGGAGGAGCGGAAGCCGACGCCGATCGCGGTGCCGTCGAAGGGCGTGATCAGCGCACCGGCGGTGAAGCCGACGCCCCAGGAATCGCCCTTGAGGCCGGAGCTCGGCAGGGCGGCCGGGTTGGTGCTGAGCGGCGAGAGCAGGGCCTGGCGCAGGACGAGCTTGAAGTACTCGATGTTCGGGCCGGCGGCGATGGAGAGCCACTCGTTGACCTTGAAGCCGACGACCGGGTTGAAGGCCAGGGAGAAGATGCGGCTGGACCGGCCGTAGAGCTCGCCCGACCAGGTCTGGCGCGGCTTCGTCACGAGGCCGAAGGGCGCGCCGGAGGTGATGCCGACCCAGAGGCGGTCGTTGAGCTGGTAGGAGGTGGCGCCGGCCGGAACCACGGCACCCTGGCCGATCTCGCCGCTGTCACCGAGGCGGGCGAAGGCCGGGTTCGTGCCCACGTCGGGCGTGATCTTCGCCGACAGGTTGATGAAGGACAGGTTCTGCTCGGTGACCCAGCCCGGCCGCATGGTCACGGTGGCGGGGTTCCAGAACATTGAGGAGACGCCGCCGGAGCCGGAGGCGGCGCCCGCCCAGGCGAGACCCTGGGCCTGGGCGCTCTGCTCGCGGATGCCGAAGGCTCCGGCCGAGGCACCGGCGACGCCGGCGCAGAGGAGGGCTGCGGAAACTCCCGAAAGCGCCAGGCCGCGCAGGGAACGGCGCCGAATCGTACCCATCATGACGTAGGACCCACCCCAGTTGTTGGTGCTCGCTTGTCCTCTCCCGATCGGGGGAGGCCTCGCACCTTGGGTGTGACAATGACGCGAGTGAAGCAACTTCGCAAATCGCAGACCGACAAGTATATCTTCAGTATCATGGGAAACGTAGACTGAAATCAGCGCGATATTGCAGGCCTGGATTCGAGCTGGCGAGGAAGCCTGCAGAATGGTTCACATCTAAACTCTCGTCTCCGTGAGTAAGCCCTTCGGCCGAAAAAACACGCCCGGCGCATCTCCGGACGGGGGTGTGACCTTTCGGCGACAAAATCGCCGTCGGGCCGGGCCTCGGGTCCCGGCGCCCGATGAGACGGCACGCCGTCCGTCGCCGATTGCCCCTTGCCGCCCGTCCGGGTCCGATCGATGTCAGGCAGCGGACAGACATGCGGAGGCACGAGCGATGAAACTGGTACGCCACGGCGCGAGCGGAGACGAGAAGCCCGGTCTGGTCGATGCGCAGGGTGTCCTGCGCGACCTCTCGGCCCATGTGCGCGACATTGCCGGGCCTGCCCTCTCGCGCGAGACCCTGGAGCGCCTGCGCCGGCTCGATCCGGCGAGCCTGCCGGCCCTGCCGGCGGAGACCCGCCTCGGCCCCTGCGTCGGCGGCACCCGCAACTTCGTGGCCATCGGGCTGAACTTCACCGACCATGCCGCCGAGATCGGTGCCGACATCCCACCGGAGCCGATCATCTTCAACAAGGCGCCCTCGTGCCTCGCCGGGGCGCACGACCGGGTCATCCTGCCCAAGGGCTCGGCCAAGACCGACTGGGAGGTGGAGCTCGCCCTGGTGATCGGCGCGCGGGCCTCCTACGTGCACGCCAACGAGGCGCTGTCCTACGTGGCGGGCGCCTGCATCTGCAACGACGTGTCCGAGCGCGCGTACCAGATGGAGCGCGGGGGCACCTGGACCAAGGGCAAGGGCTGCCCGACCTTCGGACCGCTCGGTCCCTGGCTGGTCACCCTCGACGAGATTCCCGACCTCAAGAACCTGGGCATGTGGCTCGACGTGAACGGCACCCGGATGCAGACCGGCTCCACGGCCACGATGATCTTCGACGCGGCGCAGCTCGTCGCCTACGTCTCGCATTTCATGATGCTGGAGCCCGGGGACATCATCACCACGGGTACGCCCCCCGGCGTCGGGATGGCGCGCAAGCCGCCCCGCTTCCTGCGCAGCGGCGACGTCATGACCCTCGGCATCGCGGGACTCGGCGAGCAGCGCCAGGAGATCATCGCCTTCGACGACTGGACCGCCAAGGTGGCGGCGGGCGAGCCGACGCACTGAGGTCGCGCGGCCGGCTTGATTTTCCGGCCGAGATTCGCCTCATGGGGACCATGACTGACACCCTGGCCCCCCTCGCCGCCCGCCCGGTCTCCGCCACCGCCGCGATCCGTCACGACTGGAGCGTCGCCGAGATCCAGGCGATCCACGACCTGCCGCTCCTCGACCTCGTGTTCCGGGCGGCGGAGGTCCACCGCGCCCACAACGATCCTGCCGACATCCAGCGGGCCGCCCTGCTGTCGATCAAGACCGGCGGTTGCCCCGAGGATTGCGCCTATTGTCCGCAATCGGCCCACCACAAGGGCACCGGCATGGCCCGCGAGCGCCTGATGCCCGTCGACGCCGTGCTGCGCGAGGCGGCCGAGGCCAAGGCGGCGGGCGCGCACCGCTTCTGCATGGGCGCGGCCTGGCGCCAGCCCAAGGACGGGCCGGAATTCGACTCGGTGCTGGCGATGGTGCGCGGCGTGCGCGGCCTCGGCATGGAGGCCTGCGTCACCCTCGGCATGCTCTCGCCCTCGCAGGCCGAGCGCCTCGCGGAGGCCGGTCTGACCTCCTACAACCACAACCTCGACACCGGCCCCGACTTCTACGGGGACATCATCTCGACGCGGACCTACGAGGACCGCCTCACCACCCTGCAGAACGTGCGCGATGCCGGCATCGGCGTCTGCTGCGGCGGCATCGTCGGCATGGGCGAGGGCGTGAAGGACCGCGCCAGCATGCTCCAGGTCCTGGCCAACCATGCGCCGCACCCCGAGAGCGTGCCGATCAACGCCCTGGTGGCGGTGGAGGGCACGCCCCTCGAGGACCGGCCCGCGGTCGATCCCCTCGACCTCGTGCGGATGTGCGCCACCGCCCGCATCGTGATGCCGCGTGCCCGCGTGCGCCTCAGCGCCGGCCGCAAGGGCCTGACCCGCGAAGCGCAGATCCTCTGCTTCCTCGCCGGCGCCAACTCGATCTTCTACGGCGAGCGCCTGCTGACCACGGCGAACAACGAGACCGATTCGGATGCCGAGCTCCTGCGCGACATCGGCATCACCGTTCCCGGCCTGACCCTGGCGGCGGCCGAGTAGCCGTCGCCGTTCGAGACCCGCCCGTCCGCCGTCCGGTCAGGCGCCGGCGGCGTCCGGGATCGTGATGCGGAAGCAGGTCCCGGCGGCGGTGTCGTCGAGGCTGAGGCGTCCGCCGTTCAGCTCGATCAGCTCCGACGCGATGGCGAGGCCGAGGCCGGTGCCGCCGGAGCGCGACGAGCCCTTGAACGGGGAGAACAGGTGCTCGCGGGCCCGCGGCGGCAGGCCGGGGCCGTTGTCGGCGACGAGGATCGTCGTCTCGCCCGCGCCGGGCTGGCCCGCGCGACGGGCCCGGATGGTGATCTCGGGGTTCTCCTGGGACGGCGCCTCGTAGCCGGTCCCCTGCGGGCTCAGGGCCTGGACGGCGTTCCGGACGATGTTGGCCAGCGCGCGCGAGAACTGGTCCGGGTCGACGAAGATCCGGAGCTCGCTCGGGCAGAGTTCGCGGATGACGATCTTCGAATCGCGTCCCCGCCCGGCGAGGTCCGCCTGCTCGGCGACGATCTGGGCGATGGGTACGAGGCGGCGGTTCGGGTTGCGCTCCGTCGCCCGGCCATAGGCCAGGGTTTCCTCGCAGAACCGGATCGCCCGATCCAGGGTGGCGACGAGGCGCGGCGCCACCCGCTGGGCGACCGGATCGGCGACGCCGTCGAGGCGGTCGCTGAGGAGCTGCGCCGTGGTCAGCAGGTTGCGCAGTTCGTGGTTGATCTTGCTCACCGACAATCCGAGTCCGGCGAGCCGCCGCTTCTCGCGCAACTCGCTCGCCAGGGCGGTCTCCATGCGGGCGAGCGCGATCTCGGCATGGCCGATCTCGTCCGTCCGGCGCGAAGGCACGATCACGCCGTCGATCGCCTCCGGGTCGTCGGCGAAGCTGGTGATGTTCTGGACGAGCCGGCGCACCGGCCGCACGATCGCCCGCTGTAGGACGAGGAAGATCAGGCCCGCCACCGTCGCCGCCAGCGCCATGGACGACAGGGCCAGCCGGATCGAGAAATCCGCCACGGCCAGCCGCAGGGGGCGGGGATCCATCAGGATCTCGACGAGGTCGAAGCCGTCGCGGCCGTGCCCGATCACCCGTATCGGGTCGTTCGATTCGATCAGGAGCGTCCGGGCGACGCCGCGGATCGACCGGATCCAATGCTCCGACCGCAGGTCGATGATGTCCGAGACCGTGTCCGGCACCGTCTCGTTCGCGAGGAGCCGGCGGGTGCCGTTGCCGCGCACCGCGATGGCGCGCGCGCCCGCACCGTCGAGCAGGCGCTGGGACAGGCCCTCCGAGACCTGCTGGTCGGGCGCAGCGTCGAGGACGAGGGCGGCCACCTGGGCGGCGGCGATCCGGTCCGACAGCCACATCCGGCGGTAATTCGCCACCGTGGGGACGTAGATCAGCACCTCGATCAGCGCGACGAACGCCACGGTGAGCAGGAAGAGGCGACCAGAGAGGCCGAGGTGCCGGCCGAGACCGCGCGCAGCCACGGGATTCGCCGCGGCCGCCTCCTGCTGAAATTCGACGCGCGACGTCACAGCCATCTCGGTACTTCGCGTTTCCGGTGTCCCAACGGCGCGGCGGGTGACGGCGTGAACCCGATCTGGAGCGTGGTCCAGTGGCGTTTTCAGGGCGACGGCTCGGAGCGCGATTGCCCACCAACGTCCCGGACCGCATTAGGCTGCGTCCGGAGATGCAACTTTTTAGATCAGATGTATGGCCAAATTCGATCAGGACTCTAACCGGCGTCGCGCCTGAACGCGACGTCGTAGGAATACCGAGATCAGGGCCAAAGCCGCGAGGGCGCCGAGGCCGAGCACCATTTTGGGGGTGATCAGCGCCCGCAGCGTCAGGGCGTTCTCGCAATCGAGGCCGTCGGCGGCGAGGCAGGCCGCCTTGGCGGTCTCGTGCGCCAGCACCACGTCCTCGATCGCCGCGCCGGTGGCGGCATACACGAAGGCCCCCGGCAGGAGACCCACGAGGGTCGCCAGCACGAAGGTGCTGCGCTTCACTCCGAAGGCGGCCGGGGCGAGGTTGGTCATCCAGAACGGAAAGATCGGCAGCAGGCGCAGGACGGCGATGTAGCCGAAGGCGTCCTCGCGAAAGCCCGCCGCGAGGCTCGCGAGCCGGGGCCCGGCCCGGCGCAGCAGCAGGTCGGCGGCTGCGCCGCGGCCGATGGTGAAGACGATCGCAGCCCCCGTGGTGGCCGAGGCGACGGCCACGAGGGCGCCGGGCACGATCCCGAACAGGAATCCGCAGAGCATCGTCAGGAAGAGCGAGGCCGGGATCGAGACCACCACGGCGCCGACATAGACGAGATAGGCGACCACCATCGCGCGGAAGCGGTCCTCGGCGACCCAGGCGTTGAGCCAGGCCCGGGAGGCGAGCAGCCGGTCGAGGCTGAGAAGGTGCGAGGCGCCGGAGGCCAGCACGGCCAGGGAGGCGCAGACGAGGAGCAGGAGCGGTCCCCAGCGGAGGAGGCGCTTCAGCCGGGTCGGCGCTTCGTCGGCCGGAGGCGTCGGCGCACTCACCCGCGCTTGCGCATCCGCAGGATCTTGAAGAACCCGCCCGGGAAGGTCGGCGAGACGCCGATGAACTCGACGCCGTTGGCGCGGGCCCAGGCCTCGATGCGGCTCGACTTGAAGTCGGAGGACCAGCCGATCTTGGTGCAGAGCGGCGCCACGATCTCCTCGACCTTGGCCAGCGTGCCGGCATTCTGGCCGAAATGGTTGGCGAGCACGATCTCGCCGCCCGGCCGGACCACGCGCAGGAACTCGGAGAGGGCAGCCTCCGGGTCGGGCACCAGGGTGATGAGGAACTGCGCCACCACGGCGTCGAAGCTCGCATCGGCGTAGCCGAGGCGGCAGACATCCATCACCTGGAGGCCGCGCACGTGGCGCAGGCCGCGGCGCAGCACCTTGGCGCGCGCCCGCTTGAGCATGTCCTCGGAGAGATCGACGCCGCAGACGAAGCTCGTCGGCGGATAGTAGCCCAGCGACAGGCCGGTGCCGACGCCGGCCTCGAGGATGCGCGGACCGCAGGCGACGGCCGCTTCCACCGCGTCGCGGGCGGCCGGCTCCGTCAGCTTGTCGTAGACGACGTCGTAGACCGGCGCCCAGCGCGCATAGGCCTTGCGCATCAGGGCGGTGCTCGGACCGGCCTCCCGCGGCTCGCTCAGCATGTCGATCTCGTCGTCCTGTTGTGGGATAGGGGTGGTTCGGGGCGTGATCCGGTCAGGCCGCTTCGGCCGCGCCGGTCGCCAACGCGTCGATGCGCCGAATGGTGCCACCGCCGAGGACGCGGGCGCGCGGGCCGTCATCGGCGTAGATCACGCAGGCCTGTCCGGGCGAGACGCCGTCCTCCGGCGTGGCCAGGACGATCTCGGCTCCGCCGCCCGCGGCCTCGCGGCTGAGGAGCGCCGGTCGCGGCTCCCGGGTCGAGCGCACGCGTACCGCCACGGGCAGGTTCTCGACCGGGCCGGCGCCGCCGAGCCAGTTCAGGTCGGTGATGCGGATGCGGCTGGTGGCCAGCGCCGCGCGCGGGCCGACCACGACCCGGGCGGTCTCGGGCTCGAGACGGATGACGTAGAGCGGCTCGCCCACCGCCAGGCGCAGGCCCCGGCGCTGGCCGACGGTGTAGTGGATGATGCCCTCGTGCTGCCCGAGCACCTGACCGCCGAGATCGACGATCTCCCCGGCCCGGGCCGCGTCCGGCCGCAGGCGCGCGATCACGTCGGCGTAGCGCCCCTGGGGCACGAAGCAGATGTCCTGGCTGTCGGCCTTCTCGGCCACGGCTAGGCCGAGGTCGCGGGCGAGGCGGCGGGTCTCGTCCTTGGGGAGCTCGCCCAGGGGGAAGCGCAGGAAATCCAGCTGTTCCGCCGTGGTGGCGTAGAGGAAGTAGCTCTGGTCCCGGGCCGGATCGAGGGCGCGGTAGAGCCCGCGCCCGCCGGTAGCCTCGGGCCGGCTCGCCACGTAGTGCCCGGTGGCGAGGCAGTCGGCCTCCAGGTCCCGGGCGGTGCGCAGGAGATCGCGGAACTTGATCGAGCGGTTGCACTCGACGCAGGGGATCGGCGTCTCGCCGGCAAGGTAGCTCTCGGCGAAGCGGTCGATCACCGATTCCCGGAAGCGGTCCTCGTAATCGAGGACGTAATGGGGAATGCCCAGGGTCTCGGCCACGCGGCGCGCGTCGTGGATGTCCTGCCCTGCGCAGCAGGCACCCTTGCGATGGGTGGCGGCACCGTGGTCGTAGAGCTGGAGCGTGATGCCGACGACGTCGTAGCCCTGCCGCTTCAGGAGCCCGGCCACGACGGAGGAATCGACGCCGCCCGACATGGCGACGACGACGCGCGTCTCGTGCGGGGCCTTGGGAAGATCGAGGGAATTCATCGCGCCAGGGTGTGCCGGGAGGGACCGGTCCGGCCCCGCGCGTGAGTCTATAGCGATCCTCGCCCGCGAGTTCCAGGGAGGCGGATGCGCCGGGTGTGTCCCCGCGCAGGGCGCCGGCGGACGGGCGAAAGCTGCCGGGCGCCCGGCAGGATTTGCCCTCCTGAGCCAGGGCGGGACAGGCCGCCTGGGAAAAAGCCGTTCTCTCTCAAGGGCTTGCGTTTCGGTTGCGCTGGCCTGCGCCTTGCTGAGGGAGGGATCGTAGAGGATTGTCGCCATGGCTGTCTCATCGATCGAGTGGAACACATCGTCCCGGCGCACGGCTTCGCCGAGCGCGGTTCCGTCACGGGGAGCGGCCGCCGCCGCGTTCCGTCTCGACCCGCCCGCACCCGATCCCCGTCCGCGGGCCGCCGACGCCCGCGCCCGGGACGACCGTGCGGCGGCCGAAGACCGCAACGACCGGATCGCCGCCCAGCGCGCCAACGACGCGGCGGCGACCCGTGAGGCGACGCAGGCCCGCGACAGCGCGAAGGCCGCCGCCGACGCCCGGGCGGCCAAGGCGGACAAGGCCGAGGCGAACCAAACCAAGGCGAACCAAGCCGAGGCGAACCAAACCAAGGCGGGCGAGGCCCGCGCTCCGGCAAATGCCAAGCCGGGCGCTGCCGGCGCCGAGGCCCGCGGCACGAGCGACTCCGCCGGTCCCGGCGTACCCGGCAAGGCGCAGGCCGCGCGCACCGACACGAATGCGGCGCCCGGGGCCAGCGCGGGCCAGGACACGACCGAGACCGGAACGCCCGGTGGCACCACCGCGGGCGTGGAGACCGCGGCCACCGATAAGCCGGACGAGACCCAGGCCGCCGCGCAGGCCGGGACCGCCACGCCGCTCATGTTCTTGCCGAACGCCCCGCCGCCCACCGCCCCGCCTCTCAATGCCCTTGCCTCGGCCGCGCAGGGCGCCGCGGCGGCCAGCGCCGGCGGAGCGGCTGCCGACGCGGACCCGTCCGGCACGGCCGCACCGGTGGTGGCCGTGGGCACGAACCCGAGCGGAAGCGCGGCCCAGGGGCTGCCCGGGCTGAAGGTCAAGGCACCTTCGGACGGCGACGAGGGGGCCGAGAGCGGTGAGCCGGGCAACGGCAAGCCACAGGGCGAATTCGCTGCCGGCCTCGCCCTTACCTCGGATGCCGCTCGCACCGACCTGACGCCCGCAGCCCCGGCGACGCCGTCCGCGGTGACGCCTGCCACGGCGCACGCGAAGGCCGCCGAGGCGTCCGCCCCGAGCGCACCGGGCACGCCGGCACCGGCACCGGTCCCCCTCGGCGCCGTGCCGATGACGATCGGCCTGCGCTCGCTTGCGGGCAGCAACCAGTTCGAGATCCGCCTCGATCCGAAGGATCTCGGCCGCATCGACGTCAATCTCGACATCGACAAGGAGACCGGCGCGGTCCAGGCAAGCCTCGTGGTCGACCGCCCCGAGACCCTGGCGCTGCTCCAGCGCGACGCCGGCAGCCTGCAGCAGGCGCTCAACCAGGCCGGACTGAACGCCGCCGATGGCAGCATCAACCTGTCGCTCCGCGGGGACGGCTCGGCCAATGGCCAGTCGAACGGTTCCGGCGCGGACGGGCAGCGGCCCGACGCGGGCGGGTCTGCGCGCTCCGGCGCCGAATCCCGCGAGCCCACCCCCATTTCCGCCGTTCCGCTGCGCCGCTACGGCGCCGTCCTCGGCATCGACATCCGCATCTGAGGATTGACCACGATGACAACGGGCATCAGCAGCCTCGCCAGCACGGCCTCGGCCGGCGTGGCGAGCACCAGTTCCTCGACGCAGGAGATCGCGGGCAACTTCACCCAGTTCCTGACGCTGCTGACGACGCAGCTGAAGAACCAGAACCCCCTCGACCCGATGGACACCAACCAGTTCACCCAGCAACTGGTGCAATATGCCGGCGTCGAGCAGCAGCTGAAGTCGAACGACCGCCTCGACTCGATCCTGAGCAACGCCAAGTCGTCGAGTGCCGCCTCCGCCACCGGATTCATCGGCCAGACGATCACGGCGGACGGGAAGTCCACCGCCCTCAAGGACGGGGCTGCGACCTGGACGCTAAATCCGGCCCGGGCGGCCAAGCAGGCGACGATGACGATCACCGACGCCAAGGGCAACGTGGTGGCCACGCAGACCAAGGCGCTCAACGCGGGCGAACAGGCCTTCACCTGGGACGGGCGCTCGTCCAGCGGCTTCACCGCGCCCAACGGAACCTACGCGATCAAGGTCGATGCCGTGGACGCCACGGGGTCGAAGGTGACCGTCGACACCAAGGTCAGCGGAACCGTCGACAGCGTCGATCTCAGTGGCACCGAGCCGGTGCTGTTGGTCGGCAAATCAAGGGTGCCGATCTCCACCGTCCGGGACATCGGAGCTGGGTTGTCCACATGACGAACAGGGCGAATCCAATGCGATCGATCCGCTTCAAGATATCTTAAGTGGGTACAAGTAGCTTCCAATCTCGACAGGTCAGTCGAGTTGTAGAGCGTATCATGACCGAACCAAGCCGCCCGAGAGTAAAGTACGTCATCGGGCCTGATGGAAGTCCGTTAACCATTGCGGACCTTCCGCCGACCACCACCCGTCGATGGGTGATCCGTCGCAAGGCCGAAGTGGTCGCCGCCGTCAGAGGCGGATTGCTCAGCCTCGAGGAGGCCTGCCAGCGCTACACCCTCACCACCGAGGAGTTCCTGAGCTGGCAGTTCTCCATCGATCAGCACGGTCTGGCCGGCCTGCGCACCACGCGCATCCAGCACTACCGCCACTGAGCCGGGCGACGGCCGGGGTCCCCGTCGGACCCCGTCGCCTCCCTTGCCGAACCCGGAAGCCGCGTCCCCTCACCCGGGCGCGGCTTTCGCGTTTTCCGGCGTGCATCCGTGCCCGCGACCCTGCTTCGTTCAGGAATGTTAACTCCGCGCTAACCACGACCCAGGCAAATTTTGCCGAGCGGGTGCCGGCAGTCCGGTGCCGCGTCTCGGGTGGGTGCGTCGCGTCGTGAAACCGGTCCTTGACCTCGTGACCAAGTTGGGCCCGGCGCGCCTCGCCGCCATGGCCGCCGTCACGATGACGCTGATCGGCTTCTTCGCCTTCGTGATCCTGCGCGTCTCCAAGCCCGATATGGGCGTGCTCTTCGCCGACCTGTCGATGTCGGATTCCTCGGCCGTGATCCGTGACCTCGACGCGCGCGGCATCAAGTATGAGACCAAGGGGGATGCGGGCCAGACCATCCTGGCCCCCCGGGCCGACCTGCCGCGCCTGCGCATGGACCTCGCCGGCAAGGGCCTGCCGAGCGCCGCGGGCGTCGGCTACGAGATCTTCGACAAGGGCGACGCCTTCTCGTCGACCAACTTCGTGCAGAACGTGAACCACCTGCGCGCCCTGGAGGGCGAGCTGTCCCGCTCCATTCGCGCCATCGGGCGAGTCCAGGCGGCGCGGGTCCACCTCGTCATCCCCGAGCGGCGCCTGTTCGAGCGCGACCGTGAGACGCCGAGCGCCGCCATCGTGCTCAAGCTGATGGGCGACCTCGACCCGTCCCAGGTCCGCGCCATCCGCCACCTCGCGGCCTCCGCCGTCGAGGGCCTGAAGCCGGAGCGGGTCTCCATCGTCGACGAGCGCGGGCGCCTGCTGGCGGACGGCGCCCGCGGGGCCGAGGCCGAGACCGGCGCCGGCATGGAGGAGAAGCAGGTCGGCATCGAGCGCCGCCTGCGCTCGCAGATCGAGGAGATCGTCGCCGGCATCGTCGGCGCCGGGCGCGCCCGCATCCAGGTCAGCGCCGAACTCGACCTGAACCGCATCGAGAGCAAGTCCGAGAGCTTCGATCCCGAGAGCCGGGTGGTGCGCTCGACCCAGACCCGGACCGAGAATTCGCTGACGGGGGGCGCCGAGGGCGCGGTCAGCGTCGGCAACGAACTCCCGGGTGCCAACCAGCCCGGCCAGACGCCGACCCAGAAGGACTCCACGAACAAGAACGAGGAGACCACGAATTACGAGATCTCCCGGGTGACCAAGACGGAGGTCGCCGAGGGCGGCCGGATCAAGCGCCTCTCCGTGGCGGTGGTCGTCGATGGCGCCTACGTGCCCGGCCCGGACGGCAAGCCGGTCTACCAGCCGCGCCCGGCGGCCGAGGTCGATCGCATCGCCGCCCTGGTGCGCTCGGCCATCGGCTTCGACAAGGCGCGCGGCGATCAGGTCGAGGTGGTGAACCTCCGCTTCGCCGAGACGCCGGTCCCGGCCGAGTTCGCCGAGCCGTCCCTGGTCCAGTCGCTGCTGAGCCCCTCGAAGGAGGAGGTGATGCGGATCGTCGAGCTCGGCGTCCTGACGATGCTGACCCTGATCGTCCTGATGGCGGTGGTGCGCCCGCTCCTGAAGAAGGTCCTGGCCTCGGAGCCGATCCAGATCGCCCTGGTCTCGGGCGCCGGAGCGGCCGGAGCGATGGCGGGCGCCGAGGCGCTGATGGTGCCGCCCGACAATCCGACCGCACGCCTCGTGGATTTCGCGCAGCTCAACGGCAAGGTCCAGGCCGAGACCGTCCAGCGCGTGGTCGACATGGTCCGGGCCAGCCCGAGCGAGACCGTGGAAGTGCTCCGCAACTGGATTCACGAAAGCTGATGCGCGTCCTGTTTCCCCACCCGACCGTGAGGCGTTGAGACCATGTCTTCGGGACTGAACATCCAGGCGGAACTCGCCAAGGGCAACAACGGTGCCTTCGGCGCCATGACCGGCGCCCAGCGCGCCGCCGCGCTCCTGCTCCTCCTCGGGGAAAGCGAGGGTGCGCCGATCTGGCAGATGCTCGACGAGGACGAGGTGAAGCTCGTCTCGCACGCCATGGTGCAGCTCGGCTCGCTCGAGGCCGAGACGGTCGAGAAGCTCATCGTCGACTTCGTGTCCCGCCTGTCCTCCGGCGGCGGCATCACCTCGAACTTCGAGCGGACGGAATCCCTGCTCCTCAAGATCTTCCCGACCGATCAGGTCTCCTCGATCATGGCGGAGATCAAGGGCGCCTCGGGCAAGCGCGTCTGGGCGAGCCTGACCCAGATCGATCCGGAGATCCTGGCGTCCTTCCTGCGCAACGAGTACCCGCAGACCGTCGCGGTGGTGCTCTCCAAGGTGCGCTCGGACTACGCGGCCCGGGTGCTCACCATCCTCCCCGAGGAATTCGCCATCGACGTCCTGAACCGGATGCTGCGGATGGAGACGGTGCAGAAGGAGGCCCTGCGCCACATCGAGGAGACCCTGCGGGTCGAGTTCGTCTCGACCATCGCGCAGACCACGCGCCGCGACGCCCACGAGCTGATGGCCGACGTGTTCAACGCCTTCGACCGCCAGACGGAAGGCCGTTTCCTGACGGCCCTCGACCAGGCCAATCGCGGCTCGGCCAAGAAGATCCGCCAGCTGATGTTCACCTTCGAGGACCTCCTCAAGCTCGATGCCGGCAGCGTCCAGACGCTGCTGCGCAAGGTCGACAACGAGACCCTGTGCCGGGCCCTCAAGGGCGCCGACGACCGGGTGCGCAACTTCTTTTTGAAGAATATGTCCACCCGCGCGGCCAAGAACATCACCGACGAGATGGGCTCCCTCGGGCCGATCCGCCTGAAGGACGTGGATGAGGCGCAGGCCAAGATGACCGAACTGGCCAAGGAGCTCGCCGAGAAGGGCGAGATCATGATCGCCAAGTCGAGCGGCGAGGAGGAACTGGTCTATTGAACGCGCGCCGCTTCCTCTTCGACACCGATTTCCGTCCCCGGCCCGACAGCCCGGTCGCCGCCCAGGAGGCGGCCGCCCTGGCGGAGACCGTCGCCCGCGCCGAGGCCGAGGGCTATGCGCGCGGCGTGCGCGAGGGCCAGGCCCTGGCCGAGCAGCAGATCCAGGCGCGCCTGTCCGACGCCCTCACCCGGGTCGGGCTCGCCGCGGCGGGCCTGATCGGGCAGTCGGACGCCCGGGACCAGGCGCGCGAGGACGAGGCGCTCGACTTCGCCATCCTGCTCGCCCGCAAGATCGCCGGCGAGGCCCTGGACGCGCAGCCCCTGGCGGCGATCGGCGACGCCGCCCGTGCCGCGCTCCAGCACCTGCGCGGCGTGCCTCACCTCGTCGTCCGGGTGCACGAGAGCCTGGTCGACGAGTCCGAGGCCCTGGTGAAGCGCCTCGCCCGCGAACGCGGCTTCGAGGGCCGCCTGGTGGTGCTCGGCGAACCCGATCTCGCGCCGGGCGACGCCCGCATGGAATGGGCCGATGGCGGCGTGGTCCGGGACCGGACCCAGATCGAAGCCGCGGTGCTCTCCGCCCTCGGCATTCCCGCCTGATCCGCCCGCCTGATCCGCCCGCCCGACCCGTATCCAGACCGAGAAGCCTCCGCATGT
The DNA here is from genome assembly GCF_979256535.1 of Methylobacterium sp. AC690. NCBI lineage: Bacteria > Pseudomonadati > Pseudomonadota > Alphaproteobacteria > Hyphomicrobiales > Methylobacteriaceae > Methylobacterium > Methylobacterium sp. AC690. The sequence goes on from NZ_CEEDOX010000014.1 coordinate 64,934, forward strand.
CCGATGATTTCAGCCTGCCCCAGCTCAACGGCGGCGATGCCTCCTTCGACGGCCTCGGCACCGAGTCGATCCGCGAGACGCCCACCACGCCGAAGAGCGCCGCCGACCTGGAGCAGGTCTTCGACGTGCCGGTGGTGGTCTCGGCGGTGCTCGGCTCCTCGCGCATGCCGATCGGCGACCTGCTCCGGCTCCAGCCCGGCGCGGTGCTGGAACTCGACCGCAAGGTCGGCGAGGCCATCGACATCTTCGTCAACAACCGCCTCGTGGCGCGCGGCGAGGTAGTGCTCGTCGAGGATCGCCTCGGCGTGACGATGACCGAGATCATCAAGAGCGATCACTGACCCCCCTCGCCTTTCCGGCCGCCGCGCCCCCGGCGCGAAGCCGAACCTGACGGAGACCCCGAGCCATGCGGCTACTCATCATCGGACGCCTCAACGGCGAGCTGATCACCGCCTCCAAGATCGCCATGAACCGGGGCGCGGCCGTCACCAACGCCGAGAGCCTCGCCCAGGGCCTCGCGGTGCTGCGGGCCAAGGGCGCCGATCTCATCATGATCGACGTGGCCCTGGCGATCCGCGACTTGGTGACGGCCCTGGCCGAGGAGCGCATCCGCACCCCCGTCATCGCCTGCGGCGTCACCACGGACGCCAAGGCGGCGGTGGCCGCGATCCAGGCCGGGGCCCGGGAATACATCCCCCTGCCCCCCGATCCCGAGCTGATCGCAGCGGTGCTGCAGGCGGTCTCCGAGGATGGGCGGGCCTTCGTCTGGCGCGACGCCTCCATGGAGAAGGTGGTCAAGCTCGCCGAGCAGGTGGCGCGCTCCGAGGCCTCCGTGCTCATCACGGGCGAGAGCGGCACCGGCAAGGAGGTCCTGGCCCGCCACCTCCACGGCAAGTCGAACCGCGCCAACCGGCCCTTCGTCTCGGTGAACTGCGCCGCGATCCCCGAGGCGCTGCTGGAATCCGAGCTGTTCGGGCACGAGAAGGGGGCCTTCACGGGCGCCGTGGCGCGCCGCATCGGCCGCTTCGAGGAAGCCCATGGGGGCACGCTCCTCCTCGACGAGATCTCCGAGATGGACGTGCGGCTGCAGTCGAAGCTCCTGCGCGCCCTGCAGGAGCGGGTGATCGACCGGGTCGGCGGGACCGCGCCCGTGAAAGTCGACATCCGCGTGCTCGCCACCTCCAACCGCAACCTGGTGGAGGAGGTGCGCAAGGGCACCTTCCGCGAGGATCTCTACTACCGGCTGAACGTCGTGCACCTGCGCCTGCCGGCCCTGCGCGAGCGCCCCGCCGACATCCTCGCACTGGCGGCGCACTTCGCCAAGAAATACGCCGAGGTGAATGGCGTGCCGGTGCGGCCCCTCAGCGTCGAGGCACAGGGCCTGGTGCGGGCCAATCCCTGGCGCGGCAACGTCCGCGAACTCGAGAACACCCTTCACCGCTCGGTGCTGCTGGCGTCCGGCCCCGAGATCGGACCCGACGCGATCCTCACCCCGGAAGGCGACAGCATCGCACCGGTCTCGGCCGGTCCGGCCGAGCGTGCCGCCCGGGTGGCGGAGGCCGCCACGCGCGGCCTCGTGGGGCAGACCGTGGCGCAGGTCGAGTGCGACCTCATCCTCGACACCCTGGACCATTGCCTCGGCAACCGGACGCATGCCGCCAAGATCCTCGGCATCTCGATCCGGACCCTGCGCAACAAGCTCAACGAGTACGTCGATGCCGGCCTGTCGGTGGCCGAGCCCGGCAGCGCCCGGGCCATGGCGGCCTACGGCTGATCACGGCGATCGGGATGGGGGCCGGACGGGGGCCCGCCCTACTGGCCACTGCTGGCGCGCTCGGCGGCCATCTGGGCTTCGTGGGCGCGCTCCAGCTTCTCCATCGAATGGAACCGGGCGATGTCGGCTTCCACGTCGCGGATCGTCTCCTCGACGAGATGCTGCTGCAGGGCGCTGCGCGGATCGTTCGGCTCCAGGCCGTCGCGGGCCTGCAACCGCTCGACCGCCTGCTTGACGACGCCGTAGACCGCCTCCCGCTCGTCGCGGGACATGGCGGGATTGACCGCGCGGGCGATGAGATCGGAGAATTCGGACATGCGTGCTGGCAGGACGTGCGTGCTGGCGGGAACGACCGGGGCGTGAGGCGAATCAGAGGCGCTGGTCGTTGATGCCCGCGAGGATGAGGGCGAACGAGCTCCAGACCACCAGGCAGCCGAAGAAGACGACCATGATGCTGTAGCCGCGTTGTGGGAAGATCGAATCGTCGGGCAGGGCGGGCTCGACGAAGGTCGCCAGGTAGATCTGCTGCTTGTTGGCGGCGATGCGGGCCCGGTCGACCATCAGGTTCGCGGATTCGTTGAGCTTGGTGGCGATGACGCGCTCGACCTGCAGGCCCTCGTATTCGAGCAGGGCGCGGGTCATGTTGTTCGAGGCGTCGGAGCCCGACAGGCCGTCGCTGGTGAGCTGGTCGGTCAGCTTCTTGATCTGCTGATCGAGGGCCGCCACGGTCGAGGCCAGATTCTGGATGCTGCGGGACTGCTCGCCGAGATTCGAACCGCGCAGGACCGCGAGGTCGGACTCGGCCTTGAGCCGATCCTTCCGCAACGTCGCGATCGTCGTCAGAGTCGATTCGGCGGCCTTGGCCGGATCGATGATGCCCCAGCGGTTCCGGAAGACCTGAAGGGCAAGGTGCGCGTTGCGCAGGCGCTCCTGCGCCTTCGCTGCCTCGGCCTCGGCATGCTTGACCATGTCGGCCTGGGCCCGGCGGGAGATGTCGTTGATGAGCGCTTCGCTGCGCTCCACGATCCCGCGATTGATCGCCAGGGCATCCTCCGGCGTGAAGGCGCGCACGCTCAGCGTGATGATGCCGGAGAGCACCTCGATCCGGGTGCCGACATGCTTGTTCCAGTACTTGACCAGTTCCTCCATGGACTGGTCGACCCGGTAGCGTGTCCAGAAATCCGCTTCCGGGCGGGAGAACATCTTCGAGACGTGAAGGCTCTCTTCCATCTTGGCGACGATCGCGCGGCTCTCGACGAAATCCCGGATGATGAAGCTGTCCTGGCTGTTGTGCTTCATGATCAGGTCGGAGAACTGACCGCCCGAGCTTTCCTCCATCGGCTCGACGTTGCCGCGCACGGCGAACTGCGACACGGCTACGTACTGGTCGGCGGCGAAGACGTAGAAATAGATCCCCGCGAGGGCCGTCGGCAGCAGGACGAAGAAGCCGAACTGCCGAAGCAAGCTACGGACGAGATTCACCGGCTTGCTCGACGGTGGCCGCAGGCCCGGGAGCTGGCGCCAGTCGAGCCGTTCCTGCGCCCGGCGCAGGAGGGCCGGGACGCGGCTCCGCGAAATCGGATCGACCGTCTCGGCGTTGCGACGCAGATCCGGCAGGGAACGCAGGGCGATATCGATCACCCCGCGCACGCGGTCGGTCTGTTTGACCTCGTCGGTACTCATGACGTCATGTTCCCGAGGCTCGGCGCGTTCAGGGTCGACTGCGGACTCACCATCACGGGCAGCAAGTCTGCACGAGCCGGATGACGATGCATATGGTCACGCCTGTGGAGCCCTCTCGCCGTCCTCGTGTTGAGCCCGACGAATCCTTGGTTTTTCGGCCCTTTTTAAGGCGTGCCGCCCTGGTGGCGGGAGCCTGGGCGCCGGGGTCCGCACGGGACACCGGTCACGGCATGGATGACAAGGCAAGGCATGAATGACAAGGCAAGGGATGGATGACAAGGACAAGGACGCCGCACGCCCGGCGCGGATCCGCATGGCACGGGCGGGGTTCACGGAATTGGTGCTCGTCTGCAGCAAGTGCGTCAAGCGCCAGGGTCTGAAGAAGGGCTCGGTGCGGCGGCGCCTCAAGGGTGAACTCAAGCGGCGCGTCACGGCGCGCAAGCTTCGCGTGGTCGAAGTCGGGTGCCTCGGCCCGTGTCCCAAGCGCGCTCTCGCGGTGGTCACCGCGGACAGCCTCGCCAAGCAGCGCATCCACCTGCTTGACCCGCAGGCCACGCCGGCCCAATCCGTGGACGCGCTGTTCCCCGATTTCGGCCCCAAAGGCCGCCTAACCCTGCCGGACGCAGCGGACGCGTCGCGCGGCTGAGCCGGGGCCGCGCGTCGGAACGGGACGTCGGGAGCACTGTCCCGGCACGGCGGATGCGGGAGCGGGGACGCCTTGAGACGGACGATTCGGAACGGGTCCGATGCCTGACGATCCGCGCTTCGCGACGACCCGGATCGCCGAACGCCCCGCTCCTGCGCCATCCTGGCCGGCGCGTCTCGGGCGCCGCGTCCTGCGACGCCTTCCCCTGGTCGGAACCCTCCTCGGCCTGGGCCTCGGCGTCTGGCTCATCGCCACCAACGATCTCGCAGCCGTCGCCGACGCCTTCGGCCGGGTCGGTCCCGGAGGCCTCGCGGCCATCGTGCTGGTGCGGGTGTCAGTGATCCTGTTGTGCGGGCTCGCCTGGGGCTGCGTCATCCAGGGGCTCGAGGGACTGGGACAGGCCCGGACCGGAGCCTTCGTGCTGCTGCGCCTCGTCCGCGAGGGCATCAACGTGCTGCTGCCGGTGGCCTCCGTCGGGGGCGACGTCGTGGGCGGGCGCCTGCTGACCTTCTGGGGGACCACCGGGACCCTGGCGGCGGCCTCGATCCTCGTCGACATGCTGTTTCAGGCCGGGACCCAGGCGGTCTTCGCCCTGGCGGGGGTGGGCCTCCTGCTTCAGGTCGGCGGCGAGGCCGCGCAGGCCTTGGCCACCTGGGTCCTGCGCGCCCTCGCGGTCACCGCCCTCCTGCTGGCGGCGTTCCTGGCGGTCCAGCGCAGCGCCGCGGCGCGGGCAGCCGGGGGCAAGGTGGTCAAGGCCCTGCGCCGCGTCTTTCGTGGCGACCCCGTCGATCCGTCGCCGCTGGGCGGCAGCGTCTACGACGCGCTCGATGCCGTCTGGGCGCCGGGCCGGCGCGGGACGCTCGCGGCGTCCGTCCTGCTGCACCTCGCCGCCTGGGGGCTCGGAGCCCTGGAGATCTGGATCGCCCTCACCTGCATCGGCGTCGATTCGGTGAGCTTCACCGAAGTCATGGTGATCGAGGCCCTGAGCCAGGCCATCAAGTCGGCGGCCTTCCCGGTGCCGAGCGGTCTCGGCGTTCAGGAGGGCGGCTTCGTCCTGCTTGGCAGCCTCTTCGGCATCGATGCGGGAACCGCCCTCGCCCTGTCGCTGATCAAGCGCGTGCCCGACATCGTCCTCGGTCTTCCCGCCCTGCTGCTCTGGCAGGCCCTGGAAGCCCGGCGGGCGATGATCCTGCCGCCGGCGGCCTGACGAACGCACCATGGCGCCCGCACCGCAAGGATCTTCGAGGCCCGCTGGCCTCGCCGCCACGCTGCTTCCCGTCGCCGCCCTCCTGGGCAGCATCGTCTCGCTCAGCGTCGGCACCTCCTACGCCAAGCAGCTGTTCCCGATCCTGGGTGCGGAGGGCACGACCGCCCTGCGGGTCGGCCTCTCGGCGCTGATGCTCGTGGCGATCTGGCGGCCCTGGCGCCTGCGTCCCAGCCGCGCCGACCGCGGCGCCCTGCTGCGCTACGGGGGCGTGCTGGGCGCGATGAACCTGCTGTTCTACCTCTCCCTGCGCACGATCCCGCTCGGCCTCGCCATCGCGATCGAATTCTCCGGGCCGCTGGCCCTCGCCCTCGCGGTCTCGCGCCGGGGAATCGATTTCACCTGGATCGGCTGCGCCATCCTCGGCCTGTCGCTGCTGCTGCCCGTCGGCGACCTCTCCACCGGCCTCGATCCCGTCGGTGTCGCCTGCGCCCTCGGCGCGGCCCTGTGCTGGGCGCTCTACATCGTCTTCGGCCAGCGCGTCGGCCATCTCCACGGCGGACGGGCGGTGGCCCTCGGCATGTCGGTGGCGGCCCTGGTCGTGCTGCCGTTCGGCATCGCGAAGGCGGGGACCCTGCTGCTGCAGCCGGCGATGCTCGGGTTCGGCCTCGCGGTGGCGGCCCTGTCGAGCGCCCTGCCCTACACGCTGGAGATGGTCGCCCTGAAGCGGTTGTCGAAGCAGAGCTTCGGCGTCCTGCTCAGTCTCGAGCCGGCCGTGGGCTCCCTCGCCGGCCTCGCGATCCTCGGCGAGCAGCTCACCCCCACGGAGTGGCTGGCCATCGCCTGCATCGTGGTGGCCTCGGTGGGCAATACGGTGACGAGCCATCGCGGCCGGGTGGCCGCCGCGGCCGCGATGACGCCGGTCTGACGGACGCAAGGCCTCGCGCGCGGTCCCGGCTCATGGGTCGAGCGCCGCCACGATCGCCTCCAGGGCGGTCTTCAGCCCCTCCTCCACCGTCGGGTGGTAGAACGGCCGGTCGAGGAGTGCGCCGGCGGTCAGCCCGTCCGCGATGGCGAGGGCGAGGAACTGCGCGAGATGCTCGCAGGCCGGTCCGAGCATCTCGGCCCCCGTGAGGGTGCCGCTGCGATCGGCGTGCAGGCGCAGGCCGCCGGCATTCTCGGCCATGATCCGCGCCCGGCCCTGGTCGCCGAAATCGACGGTGCCGACGACGCGGGACGCGTCCGCGGGATCGTGGGGCGTGCCGACGCTCGCCGCCTGCGGCTCGGTGAAGACCATGGCGAGGGTGGTCCAGCGCCGGGGCGCTTCGACTCCCGCGCGGCCGGAGGCGATCAGGCGGACGGCGTTGGCGCCGGCGATCCGGCCCTGGCGGGCGGCCTCGTGCAGCACCGGGCGGTCGGCATTGGCGTCCCCCGCGATGAAGACCGGGCCGTCGTGGCAGAGCAGGCTGCGGGCGTCGAACGCCGGCAGGCCGTGTTCGTCGAGGGCGAGGCCGGCGGCCTCCAGGCCGAGATGCCGGACATTGGGCGGACGCCCGGCCGCCGCGAGGACCCGCGCGAAGGTGCCGGTCGCGGGCGTCCCGCTCGCGTCGGTCCAGGTCAGGCGCACGCCCTCCCCGTCGCGCTCGCCCTCGGTGACTCGGCTGCCGAGGTGGAGGGTCATCTCGGCCCCGAAGAGCCGGCGGGCGGTCTCGGCGAGGCCGTCGTCGCGCAGGGAGGCGAGGTGCGTGCCGGAGTCGAACAGGGTGACGGCCACGCCGAGGCGGGCCATGGCCTGGGCCAGTTCGAGGCCGACGGCGCCGCCGCCGAGCACCGCCAGGGAGGCCGGCAGGTCGGCGATCTCGAACACCGTATCGCTGGTGAGCAGCCGGTCGCCGAGATCGCGCAGGGGCTCAGGAATGGCCGGGCTCGAGCCGGTGGCGACGATCGCGGCGCGGACGCGCAGGGTGGTGTGGTCGTCGACCGCCAGGGTGTCGGGGCCGGTGAAGCGGGCGCGGCCGGCGATGCGGGCCTCGGCGGGCAAGGCGTCGACGCCCGCGCGGACGCCGGCCACGAAGCGGTCGCGCTCGCGCCGGACGCGGTCCATCACCCGCCGGCCATCCACCCGCACCGGGCCGGCGTCGATGCCGAAGACTCCGGCGTGACGCGCCGCGTGGGCGGCGTTGGCGGCGGTGATCAGCAGCTTGGAGGGCATGCAGCCGACGCGGGCGCAGGTGGTGCCGCCGGGCCCGGCCTCGATCAGGACGGCGTCGGCGCCGCCGTCGCGGGCGGCGTGGACGGCAGCGAGGCCGGCGGTGCCGGCGCCGATCACGGCGATGTCACAGGATCTCTCGCGCATCGCGACGGCTCTCGGGTTCGCGCCTCTCGACCCCGACCACCGGAATCGCGGGCCAACCCCCGTCGCACGACGAACGTTCCTGTCTGCGGCAACCCGCGCGTCAGTCGGGCTCGGCCAGCAGGCCCTCGACGAAGGTGGTCAGGCCGGTGCGGCGGGCGCGCTTCAGCCGCTCGGCGATGAGGATGCCCTCCAGGGAGCGGAAGGCGTCGTCGAGGTCGTCGTTGACGATGACGTAGTCGTATTCGCTCCAGCGCTGGATCTCCAGCCGGGCGTTGGCGAGGCGCTTCTCGATGGTGTCGGGGGAATCCTCGGCCCGGCGCTCCAGGCGGTGGCGGAGCTCGGCCAGCGACGGCGGCAGGATGAACACCGTGACCACGTCGTCGGCGAGCTTGGCCCGCACCTGCCGGGTGCCCTGGTAGTCGATGTCGAAGATCATGTCCCGGCCGGCGCCCAGCACCTTCTCCACCGGGCGCCGCGGGGTACCGTAGAAATTGCCGTGGACCTCGGCCCATTCGAGCAGGTTGTCGGCGCTGCGCAGGGCGTCGAAGGCCTCGCGGTCGATGAACTGGTAGTGCTTGCCGTCGATCTCGGAGGGGCGGCGCTGCCGGGTCGTCACCGAGATCGAGAGGTCGAGGCCCCATTTCGGGTCGGCGGCCACGGCCCGGGTCAGGGTCGTCTTTCCCGCGCCGGAGGGCGAGGACAGGATGAGGATGAACCCGCGCCGCGCGATCACCCCGGCCTCCATCGTCAAAGCGTCCCGCATCGCTGAAAAAACCTACTCGACGTTCTGAACCTGCTCCCGGAATTGCTCCACCACGGCCTTCAAGTCGAGTCCGATCCGCGACAGCGCGATGTCATTCGCCTTGGCACACAGGGTATTGGCCTCGCGCCCGAGTTCCTGGGCCAGGAAGTCGAGCTTGCGCCCGATGGCGCCGCCGGCGGCCAGGAGCTCGGCCGCGCTGGCGAAGTGGGCCTGGAGCCGGTCGAGCTCCTCGCGCACGTCGGCCTTGGCGGCCAGCAGCACCGCCTCCTGGTGCAGGCGGTCGGGGTCGAGGTGTCCGGCCTCCAGCAGCGTCGCGACGGCGGCGGCGAGGCGCGCCTTCACCGCCTCGGGCTTGCGGGCCGGGCAGGCCTCGGCGGCGGCGGTGAGCCGGGCCATCTCGGCGAGCTGGGCCTCGATGACCCCGCGCAGGGCCCGGCCCTCGGCGCGGCGCGCCTCCACGAGGTCGGCGACGAGGCGGACCACGCCCGCGGCGAGGTCGTGCGCCAGGACCTCCGCATCGGCCCCCGGCTCCTCGTCGGATTCGATGACGCCGCGGATGCCCAGGAGCCCGTCGAGGGTGGCGGGCGCAAGCCCCTCGGGCCGGGGCACCCGCGCGATGGCGGCGGCGAGCTGGCCGAGCAGCGCCTCGTTGATCCGGACGCGGGGCGCCGCCTCCGGCCGGGTGAGGCTGAGGGAGAGCTGGCACTGGCCCCGCGCCAGGCTCTTCTGCAGGGCGCTGCGGGCGACCTCCCCGACGGCGTCGTAGCCGTTCGGCACCCGCAGGCGCACGTCGAGCCCGCGCCCGTTGACGCTGCGGACCTCCCAGGCCCACTGGACCGGCCCGGTGGTGCCGGCGGCGCGGGCAAAGCCCGTCATGCTGGAGAGGATCATGGCTGTCTTCGCGTTCGGTTCGACGCCTCCCTCCGCCTACGGCTGCTTCAGCACCGGTACGGTCTTGGGCGAGTTCAGGTCGAAGGTCTTGTTGCGCAGGGGGTCGAGGCGGGTGCCCTCCGAGGCGTCGAAGGCCTTCACGCGGCCGCCGGGGCCGTCGGGGCTGGCGGCCATGTTGGTGCCGTCGGGGGCGTAGGCCGAGGCGGTGCCGGGGACGGCGGAGGCGCCCGGCGGGTCGGCCTTGTCGACCACCGCGTCCGGCGTCGGCGTCTGGCGGGCGCGCTCGACCTGGCGCCAGCGGGCGACGTTGCGGGAATGGCCCTCGAGGGTCTCGGCGAAGGCGTGGCCGCCGGTGCCGTCGGCCACGAAGAACAGGTCCTTGGTGCGCGAGGGGTTGGCCACCGCCTCCAGGGCGGCCCGGCCCGGATTGGCGATGGGGCCCGGGGGCAGGCCCTCGATCACGTAGGTGTTGTAGGGCGTCGCGCGCTCGATCTCGGCGCGCTGGATGCCGCGCCCGAGGGTGCCGCGCCCGCCCACCAGCCCGTACACGATGGTCGGGTCCGATTGCAGCTTCATGCGCTTGTTGAGGCGGTTGACGAACACCCCGGCGACCCGGGGCCGCTCGTCGGCCCGGCCGGTCTCCTTCTCGACGATGGAGGCCAGCGTCACCATCTCGGCCGGCGTCTTCACCGGAATCTCGGCCGAGCGCCGCAGCCAGATCTGGTTCAGAACCTCGCGCTGCTTGGCGCGCATCAGGTTGACGATCTGCTGGCGCGTGGCGCCGCGCTCGAACTTGTAGGTGTCGGGCAGCAGCGAGCCCTCGGGCGGGATCTCGTTGATGTCGCCGGTGAGCACGTCGTTGTCGTTGAGGCGCATCACGATCTGCTCGGAGGTCAAGCCTTCCGGGAAGGTGATGGCGTGCTGCACCTGCCGGCCGGAGGCCAGGGTGTCGATGGCCTCGCCGATGCTGGCATGGGCCTTGAAGGTGTACTCGCCGGCCTTCAGGGCCTTGCCCGAGAAGCGGGCGGCCCACTCGAACAGGGCGGTGTGGGTGATGACGCCCTCGCGGCTCAGCGCCTCGGCGATCTCGGTGGTGCCGCTGCGGGGCGGGATGACCACGACCTTGTCGGCGGGCAGCGGACCCGGCTCCTTGGTCTGGCGCTCGAACAGGGTCACGCCGATCATCACGGCGATGGCCAGAACGACCGAGGCGGTGAGCAGGCCGGAGATGCGGGCCAGCAGGCCGCCGCGCTCACGGACCGGACGGTCGGGCGGCGGCGGCGCGGCCGTGGGCTTGATCGCCTCGCTCGGGCTGCGGGGCGAGAGACGGTTGGGCAGGGCCGGCTCGTCGGAGGGCACCGGCGTCTGCGCCGGATCTGGGCGTTTGCGGAAGAACATGGACATCCTGTTCGGGCCTCAGGTCCCCGCCCCGGCCGCCGCCGGATTTTTTAGGGGAGTCCGTACGCCCGAGTCGAGGGGGGCGCACGAGACGGGCAGTTTGGCGCGCGAACTTGGTGGGTTTTGTGGCGAACTGGGATGGGCCGAGCCAGCGGAGGGATTAGGCTCAGGTAACCCTTCCCGAGGGTTCTGGAACAGGCGAAAGCAAGTGTTTCACATTGTACTTGAGCCCAGCGCTCGACGTGTAGCGGCTCGCCTAGGATAGGGGATGACTCTATCCAATCACACAAAAACTATTCGGGTTGGCCTTCGATATGACTTTAGGCTATAGATCGGAAATTTTGCGCCTTATGAAGTATATTTTAGGCTACGTGACCCTAGCACCGGAATTTAGCTGGAATCGATTTAAATAATTTGGTTATTCTTTAAAAACGCGTTAGTAAATCATCTTCAGAACAGCAAACATTTTCTACATTTATCGCAAATTTTTCAAGCATGTATTTTGTTCGCCTATCACAACAAAATACATCAACATAGGGCTGATAGATTGTGTGCATCACGTCGCCAAAATCACCTTGCTTAAGGCGGGAAGGTTTTAGATAATCGATTTCTTTCGCTGGATCAGCGTGAGCTTGCAATTTTTTCAAGGTTAGCTGAGCAATCATGCCCAGGAGGTTTTTGGTCCCAGGAACGAGAGAGGGGTCCACCGGCGACCCGGAGTTAATTTTCGTGAGAGTTTCTTCAAAAAATTCTTTAGACACAAAATATTCAATTAACGATTCATTGAATTTCTTGAAATTTAAGGTGGAATTCGTTTGAATTATTGTAGCCTCTGTAATTTGCGCTGCTATTACAGCAACCAGTTTGTCTGCTTGATCCCAGAAAAAATTTGAAATCGGTGTCACTTCGAATTCAGGGTGGAATGAGAGCTTTGCTATCACCGTAGGATGAAGAATTGTTTCCAAAGCCAACATCTTAAATGTAGCGTGATTTGATCTTCCTAAAATTGCGTCAAACAAACCTCCAGGTCCAAATATCGGAGCTATTTCTGGAAGCTTTAGCTGTGCCTCTCGCAGCAGCCTTTCTTGATTCGGTCCAAGAACCTTTCCAAGTTGATCAGCTCTGAAATTTCCACGAAGAATATATTTGGCTCTCTCTTTTCGTCTTTCGTTTATGTCGGGAATAGTATTTAGGTGTCTGAGTAAGGCTTCTTTTGCATAAGCCTTCACATCCGAAACGGAAAATGTATCATTATCAACTATAAGTATCTCATGCCATTCGCAATATAATTTATTTCTTAAGTCCACACTTTTCGACGACAATTCAAGGTCGATAACTTTTGAGAACGGCAGCAATGGAATTGCGTGTTCTCTATTCATAATAATACGCAATCTTTCGATAGATAAATCTATCGAAGAAACATTTTTAGGAAGAGCTTCAATTATATGACATATTGAAGAGGTAACTTTTACATTAGGTTTATCTCTAATGTATTGAATGATGTCCGATTTCTTGCACGTAGAATTAGTGATGAACGATGAGTCGAGGTAAATTATCATCGTTGAGAAGTAGCCAAGAATATACTAATCCACCCGCCGCATCACCAAGCTCGCATTCGTCCCGCCAAATCCGAACGAATTCGACAGCACCGTATCCACCCGCTTGCGCTTGGCCTCGTGCGGCACGAGGTCGATCGCGGTCTCGACGGAGGGGTTGTCGAGATTGAGGGTCGGGGGCAGGACGCCGTCGCGGATGGCCAAAATCGAGAAGATCGCTTCCACGGAGCCGGCGGCGCCGAGCAGGTGGCCGATCGAGGACTTGGTGGAGGACATCGAGGCCTTGGCGGCGTGGTCGCCCAGCAGGCGCTCCACGGCCTTCAGCTCCAGTTCGTCGCCCATGGGCGTCGAGGTGCCGTGGGCGTTGATGTAGTCGAGGTCGCTGGCCTGGATGCCGGCGCGCTTCACGGCGGCGCTCATGCAGCGGAAGGCGCCGTCGCCGTCCGGGGCCGGCGAGGTGATGTGGTAGGCGTCGCCGGTGAGGCCGTAGCCGATCACCTCGGCGTAGATCTTGGCGCCGCGGGCCTTGGCGTGCTCGTACTCCTCGAGCACGACGACGCCGGCGCCCTCGCCCATGACGAAGCCATCGCGGTCGCGGTCGTAGGGGCGCGAGGCCTTGGTCGGGTCCTCGTTGAAGCCGGTGGAGAGGGCGCGGCAGGCGGCGAAGCCCGCGAGCGCGAGGCGGTTCACCGGCGATTCGGCGCCGCCCGCCACCATGACGTCGGCATCGCCGAACTGGATCAGCCGGGCCGCGTCGCCGATGGCGTGGGCGCCGGTGGAGCAGGCCGTCACCACCGCGTGGTTCGGGCCCTTGAGGCCGTGCGCGATCGAGATCTGGCCGGAGGCCAGGTTGATGATGCGGCCGGGAATGAAGAAGGGGGAGATCCGGCGCGGACCCTTGTCGTGCAGGGTCACCGAGGCGTCGTAGATGCCGCCGATGCCGCCGATGCCCGAGCCGACCATGACGCCCGTGGCGCACTGGTCCTCGTAGGAGGTCGGATGCCAGTCGGCGTCGTTCAGGGCCTCGCCGGCGGCCGCCATCGCGTAGACGATGAACGGGTCGACCTTGCGCTGCTCCTTCACCTCCATGAAGGTGTCGGGATTGAAGCTGCCGTCGCTGCCGTCGCCGAAGGGCACGGAACACGCGATGCGGCAGGCGAGGTCGTCGACGGGAAACGCCGTCACGACCTTGGCTGCCGATTCGCCGGCGATCAACCGGCTCCAGGTGGCTTCGACCCCGCTGGCCAGCGGCGTCACCATCCCCAAGCCCGTCACCACTACCCGACGCATCGCGCTATCCCGAACCGGTCCTGTCATCACAACGAATGGCGCGCGGGGTCCGTTTCACCGGACCCCGCTGACGCACGACCCGTGGCCTTAAGCGGAGTTCTTCTCGAGGAACTTCACCGCGTCGCCGACCGTCTGGATGGTCTCGGCGGCATCGTCGGGGATCTCGACGTTGAACTCTTCCTCGAACGCCATCACGAGCTCGACGGTGTCGAGGCTGTCGGCGCCGAGATCATCGATGAAGTTCGCGCCCTCGACCACCTTCTCCGGCTCAACGCCGAGGTGCTCGACAACGATCTTCTTCACGCGCTCAGCGATATCGCTCATCGGTCTTGGTCCTTAGCTCTTCAAGGTCGTGATGGTGCAAGGATCTTGTTGGTGAAGAGTCTTGCTGGTGGAAGGTCGGTGAAGGTGCCGTGGCCGCCGTCCCGTCCTCGGGACTGACTGTTCAGATTGAGCGGCCGGTGTGTTCGATCGCGCGTTTCGGGCAAGTCACCGCACTTGTCCAGTCCGTGACCCACGTTTTTCAAACATCCGCAACACGCTGAATCGGCACCCCCCTCGCACGGCAGCCGGGGTGTTAACACAGGGTTCCGACGCTGGCGAGAGGCTGTTCACAACCCGTTCATCGGTGTGGCCTTTTCGAGCCAATCGCCTGTTTTTTGGTCGGTGCGCCGCAGCGACGTTCGACCGTCTCAATCCTGCTCCGCCCCGGAATACACGGGAATGCATCCGGGGGGCGCAGGCGCGACCGTCAATACATCGCCATGCCGCCGTTCACGTGCAGGGTCTGTCCGGTGACGTAGGCGGCCTCGTCGGAGGCGAGGTAGATCGTGGCGGCGGCGATGTCGGTGCCGGTGCCGAGCCGCCCCATGGGGACGCGGCCGAGGATGCCCTCGCGCTGCTTGTCGTTCAGGGCATCGGTCATCGGCGAGGTGATGAAGCCGGGGGCGATGCAGTTGACCGTGAGGTTGCGGGTGGCGACCTCGGCGGCCAGGGCCTTGGTCATGCCCACGAGGCCGGCCTTGGCGGCGGCGTAGTTGACCTGCCCCGGATTGCCGGTGGCGCCCACCACCGAGCCGATGTTCACGATGCGGCCGTGGCGGCGCTTCATCATGCCCTTCACGGCGGCCCGCGAGAGCCGGAACGCCGCCGACAGGTTGACGGCGATCACCGCGTCCCACTCGTCGTCTTTCATCCGCAGCACGAGGTTGTCGCGGGTGATGCCGGCATTGTTCACCAGGATGTCGAGGCCGCCCAGGGCCGCCTCCGCCGCCGGCACCAGGCCTTCCACCGAGGCCTTGTCGGAGAGGTCGCCCGGCACGAGGTGGACGCGCTCGCCGCCCAGCTCCGCCGCGAAGGCCTCCAGGGCCGCCTGGCGGGTGCCCGAGATGGCGAGGGTCGCACCCTGCGCGTGCAGGCCCCGGGCGATGGCGCCGCCGAGGCCGCCGGTGGCGCCGGTGACGAGGGCCTTGCGGCCGGTCAGGTCGAACATGGACTGTCCTGTGATTCGGGCGCCTGCGGTTCAGGCGAAGGCAGGGAACGCGGCGATGTCGTCGGGGGTGCCGACCGCGCTCGCCGACGCGCCGGCGGCAATCCGCTTGACGAGTCCGGTGAGCACCTTGCCGGTGCCGATCTCAGTGAACTGGTCGACCCCGTCGGCCGCCATGGCGGCGACGCATTCGCGCCAGCGCACGGTTCCGGTGACCTGGGCGACCAGCGCCTCGCGAATCCGGGCCGGATCGGTCAGGGGCGCGGCCAGCACGTTGGCGTAGACCGGGACCACGGGGCTGTGCATCGCGACCTCGACAAGTGCTCTCTGCATACGAGCGGCGGCCGGCGCCATCAGCGAGCAGTGGAACGGGGCCGAGACGTTGAGCAGGATCGCGCGCTTGATGCCGCGCGCCTGGGCCAGGGCCACCGCCCGCTCCACCGCGGGCTTGTCGCCGGAGAGCACCACCTGGCCGCCGCCATTGTCGTTGGCGACCTCGCAGACCGCGCCCTCGGCGGCGTCCGCGGCGATCGCCTGCGCGGTCTCGGCCTCGGCCCCGATCAGGGCCGCCATGGCCCCGGCCCCGGGGGCCACCGCGTCCTGCATGGCGGTGCCGCGGATCCGCAGCAGCCGGGCGGCATCCGCGATGGAGAAGGTGCCGGCGGCGGCCAGCGCCGTGTACTCGCCCAGCGAATGGCCGGCGACGCAGGCGACGTCCCGCTTCAGGTCGAGGCCGCGCTCGGCCTCCAGCACGCGCAGGGTCGCGAGGCTCGCGGCCATCAGGGCCGGCTGGGCGTTGGCCGTGAGCGTCAGCTCTTCGATCGGCCCCTCGAACATCAGGCGGGAGAGCGGCTGGCCCAGGGCCTCATCGACCTCGGCGAACACGTCGCGAGCCTGGTGGAAGTGCTCGGCCAGCGCCCGTCCCATGCCGACGGCCTGACTGCCCTGCCCGGGGAAGATGCAAGCGCGCGCCATGTGGAAGTCCTCGTCTCGCCGGGTCGCCCCGAGAGGCTCGGCCCGGGACAGGAAGGGCGGCGCAGTCGCACCGCCCGCCCCCTGTGTCAACATGGCACCGCAGCGAGGCTCGGCGCTTTTACCCCTCGTTGAAGAAGTCGACCGTGCCCGAATCGAGGCTGTAGGACGCCCCGACGATCCGCAGTTTACCGACCTTCAGCGGGTCGAGGAGCGACGGCTCGGAAGCGCTGCGCAGGCGCTCCACCACCCGGTTGACGTTGGCGCGGACGCAGTTCTCGGTGAAGTCGCCCGGCTTGTCGCGCTGCGACAGCACCGCGGGGACGATCGGCTCGATCATTCGGCCGATCGAGCCCGGAAACACGGTGTTGTTCTTGACCACATCGATCGCCGCTTCCACCGCACCGCAGCGGCTGTGACCCATCACCAGCACCAGCGGCACCCCGAGCTGTGAGACGCCGTACTCGATCGACCCCAGGGCGGCGGTGTCGACGCAGTTGCCGGCGTTGCGCACGATGAAGAGCTCGCCGAGGCCGCGCCCGAACAGGATCTCCGGCGACACGCGCGAATCGGAGCAGCTCACCAGCACCACGAAAGGGGTCTGTCCCAGCGCGATCTCGATGCGGCGCTCGCGACCCTGGACGGCACGCACGGGACTGTCGGTCTGGTAGAGGCGGTTGCCCTCCTTCAGGGCCTCCAGCGCCTGGTCGGCAGTCAGGGTCGTCTTCTTCGTCGAGGGCGCGGCCGCGAAGGCGAGGCTCGGCAGCGCGGTGGCCGCGAAGCATCCGGCCCCGAGACGGCATCCACAGCCGAGCAGGCTGCGACGACTGAGTGGCGTGGTCATGGTCGAACGATCCCCCTGGCCCGGCCGAGGAACCGCCGCGCTTGGATCTTCTAGACCGTGCTGCCGCCCCGCGTCGCTGAGGCGTTATGCGGGACCTCGACAGGGGATTGCCGGAGGATCGTCGAACGTGCGCAACGGGATAGACCCGCCACGACGCTTGTTGCCCGGCGCCAAGGGGTGTATGAGGCGGGCTCAGCCCAGAAATTCCGTCCGAGGAAGGAGCCGTCCGCCATGGCTCGCGTCACCGTTGAAGACTGCATCGACAAGGTCGAGAACCGCTTCGAGCTGGTTCTGCTGGCCAGCCACCGCGCGCGCCTGCTCGCCGCCGGCGCGCCGCTGACGATCGATCGCGACCGCGACAAGAACCCCGTCTGCGCCCTGCGCGAGATCGGCGACGAGACGATCACCGCGGACGACCTGAAGGAACAGCTCATCCACTCGATGCAGAAGTACGTCGAGGTCGACGAGCCGGAGGCCGAGACCGTGCCGCTGCTGTCGAGCTCGCCGGCCGCTGCCGCGGTGGCGCCGCCCTCGTCCAGCGACGACGGCGCGGTTCAGTTCGATCGCATGAGCGAGGAAGACCTCCTGCGCGGCCTCGAGAACCTGGCGCCGCCCACCGAGACGGATGACGAGGCCGAGTAAGCCTCTCCCGCTCGACGTGAACTGACGAAGAACCCGGCCGCCGCGCCGGGTTTTTTCGTCTCGGAACCCCGGATTTGCCGCTGATGCGACGCCGTGGGGCTGGCGTGCCCGCGTGCGATGCGGGACACATCAGGGGAGCGGTCCCGGTGCCGGGGTTGTCGAGCGTGAAAGGGTCTTCCGGCGGATGATGCGCCAATATGAACTTGTCGAGCGGGTGAAGCGCTACAATCCCGCCGCGAACGAGGCCCTGCTGAACCGCGCCTACGTCTATGCCATGCGCGCCCACGGCACCCAGAAGCGGGCCTCGGGCGACCCCTTCTTCGCCCACCCCCTCGAAGTCGCCGCGATCCTCACGGACCTCCGGCTCGACGACGCCACGATCGTGGCAGCCGTGCTGCACGATACCGTTGAGGATACGGCTGCCACCCTCGACGAGATCCGCGAACTCTTCAGCCCCGAGATTGGTGCCCTCGTCGACGGGCTGACCAAGCTGAAGCGCCTCGACCTCGTGTCGAAGCGGGCGGCACAGGGAGAGAATTTTCGAAAACTGCTCCTGGCGGTGGCGGCCGACGTCCGCGTGCTCCTCGTCAAGCTCGCCGACCGGCTGCACAACATGCGCACGCTCCACCACATGCGGGCGGACAAGCGCGAACGGATCGCACAGGAGACCCTCGACATCTACGCGCCGCTCGCCGGACGCATGGGCATGCAGGAATTGCGCGAGGAACTCGAGGATCTCGCGCTCCGCAACCTCAAGCCGGAGATCTACGCCACCATTGACCAGCGGCTCACCGATCTTTCCGCCAAATCGGAACGCCTCGTCGAAAGCATCGAGCACGATCTGACCGCCAAGCTCGCCGCGCAGGGCATCAAGGCCGTCGTCACGGGGAGGCAGAAGCGGCCCTACTCCATCTCGGCCAAGATGGAGCGCAAGTCGGTCGCCTTCGAGCAATTGTCCGACATCTTCGGCTTCCGTGTCGTCGTCGAGACCCTGGCCGATTGCTACGGTGCTCTCGGCGTCGTTCACACCAGCTGGCCGATGGTCCCAGGCCGGTACAAGGACTACATCTCGACGCCGAAGCAGAACGATTACCGCTCGATTCATACCACGGTGATCGGCCCGAAGAGCCAGCGCGTCGAACTGCAGATTCGCACGGCCGCGATGGATGAGATCGCCGAATATGGTATCGCCGCCCATGCTCACTACAAGGAGAGCGGTGGGAAGGACGACATTGGCGGCGGGCATCCACGCCTGGCCACCGAGAGCGGCGCCTATCAGTGGCTGCGTCGCACCATCGAACTTCTGGCCGAGGGCGACAGCCCGGAAGAATTTCTGGAGCACACGAAGCTCGAGCTCTTCCAGGATCAGGTATTCTGCTTCACGCCGAAAGGGCGCCTGATCGCCCTCCCCCGCGGCGCGACCCCGATCGACTTCGCCTACGCCGTTCACACGGATGTCGGGAACTCGGCGGTCGGCGCCAAGATCAACGGCCGGATGGCGCCGCTGCTGCACGAACTCGTCAACGGTGACGAGGTCGAGATCGCCCGCTCGGACGGTGCATCCCCCCCGGCAGCATGGGAATCCCTGGTGGTCACCGGCAAAGCGCGCTCCGCGATACGGCGTGCGACGCGCTCGGCTGTCCGGCGCCAATATGCCGGCCTGGGGCGCCAGATCCTTGATCGTGCCTTCGAGCGGGCGGCCAAGAGCTTCTCGGAGGACAAGCTGCGCGGGGCGCTGCCCCGTCTCGCCCGGCAGAGCACCGAGGACGTCTTCGCCGCCGTCGGACGAGGCGAGATGTTCTCGGGCGACGTCGTGCGGGCTGTCTATCCGGACCACAAGGACGAGCGTCGCGGAGCGCCAGCACCCTTGCCGCAGCCGACCTCGACCGACGGAGCGGGGCGCCTCAGCCTGGCCAAGGATCAGACCATGCGCCTGACGTTCCCGGAAGGGAGAAGCGCGGAGCATGGCCGCTCGGACGGAATCCCGATCCGCGGTCTCGACAGCGACTTGCCGGTCAGCTTCGCGCCCATCGGAGGTGCCGTCCCGGGCGACCGTATCGTCGGCATTCTGACCCCGGGCGTCGGCGTCACGATCTACCCGATCCAATCGGCGGCCCTCGCCGACTTCGACAACGAGCCCGACCGCTGGCTCGATGTGCGCTGGGACGTCGAGGCCGGGACGAGCGAGCGCTTTCCGGCACGCCTCGCCCTGCAATCAATCAACGAGCCCGGCGTCCTCGCACAGATCGCCCAGGTCATCGCTGACCATGACGGCAATATCGACAATGTCTCGATGAAGCGAAAGACGCAGGACTTCACGCAGATCGTAATCGATCTCTCAGTTTGGGACCTGAAGCACCTGAACGCCATCATCTCTGAGCTTCGTGGGAAGCGGACGGTGAACAAAGTCGAGCGCGTCAACGGCTGAGCTGAACGGAGGAAAAGGCGTCAGCGCTAAACGCGCAGTGACAAGGCGTCTGCTCATCGCCCCGCCCTCGCCGAGGCGCCCGCGGGAGGCAGCATCCCGCTTCGCGAGCCCTGGCGTGCGAAGAATCCGCTACGACCGCCGCCGGCGGTTGCGCTTCGGAAAATAAACCTGCGTAGATTGTTGTCGAACTCACCTCAGATCAGGCAAAAGTTGACTTTTGCGATGATACGCCTTTAAACAATCATAAGGTATTTCAGTCACAAATCTTCATTGCGCGATCAGTCTGTTCTTTTTTGCTTCAGTCCCATTCAGAGCATTTAATACGAAAACCTAGAAGCAAGTAGCAGCTTCGGTGGCGTCTATCATTCTTCCGAAAAATAGTCGTTTTTTATCCTCCTCTTAAGCGGGTCACCACATGAGCGCACAACGGCGCAGCGCCTTGTTTATCGATGGCGCGAATCTTTATGCAGCAACCAAGGCGCTCGGGTTCGATATCGATTACAGGCGTCTTCTAAGGGAATTCCAGTCAAGAGACTCGCTTCTTCGAGCCTTTTATTATACGGCTATTGTTGAAGATCAGGAATATTCGTCCATTCGGCCGTTGATCGACTGGCTCGATTACAACGGCTTCCGCGTCGTCACCAAGCCTGCAAAGGAATTCGTCGACTCGATGGGTAGGCGGAAGGTGAAGGGCAACATGGATATCGAGTTGGCGATAGACGCCCTCGAACTCGCCTCCCATATCGACCATATGGTGCTCTTCTCCGGCGACGGGGATTTCCGGTCCCTGGTCGAGGCGATGCAGCGCCGCGGCGTTCGCGTGACGGTCGTCAGCACGATTCAGACGCAGCCCGCGATGATCGCGGACGACCTGCGCCGGCAGGCCGACGAATTCGTGGATCTTGCGCAGCTGATCTCGCGGATCGGCCGCGATCCTGGCGAGCGTGGCTCGCGCGCCCCGGACAACCGGCATTCCGGTGACACAGCGACCCGTTTCCGCGGCGAGACGCCGGAGCGATCCCCGCGACCGAGTCCCGCCCTGGAAAGCCGCTACGGCATTCGTCAAAATGACGAGGTCGTCGAGCCCTGAAACGCCGGCAAACCGGCGCCTTATGTAGAGACGAACGTTGAGGCCGGGCGATCACATTGCCCGGTCTCATTCATACCGACAATTTTTTGCCTGGGAGAGCCGTCTGACCCGACACGCGGCGGGATGTTCGGACCGCTCCACTGCGTGCCTCCCCGTTCCGGCCAATGTCGGCGCAGTTTCGCCGTCATGGCGATTGTTCGCCGGTCGCCTCAGGACCTTCGGATCATACCCGGGCTGTCGGAGAAACGATCGGCATTCAGGCCCGCGGACGCCTCCTGCGACCGGAGTGCTCCCTCAGCCCGCGAATAACCCTCGCCCTCAGCCCTTGTCGCGCATGATGCGGGCGCGGTCGCGCTGCCAATCGCGCTCCTTCGAGGCTTCGCGCTTGTCGTGCAGCTTCTTACCCCGGCCGAGTCCAAGTTCGATCTTCGCGCGGCCGCGTTCATTGAAATAGATCTTCAGCGGAACGACGGTGAAGCCTTCGCGCTGGGTGGCGCCGATCAGCTTGTTGATCTGCTTCCGATGGAGCAAGAGCCGGCGCGGCCGCTTGGTCTCATGGTTGAAGCGGTTCGCTTCGACATATTCCGGGATGTACGCGTTGAAGAGCATCAGATCGGTGCCGGACGGACCGGCGTAAGCCTCCCCGATCGTCGCCTTGCCTTTGCGCAGGGATTTGACCTCGGTCCCCGTTAGGGCGAGTCCCGCCTCGAGCGTGTCGGTAATCTCATAATGGTAGCGGGCGGCGCGGTTATCGGCGACGACGCGGCGGTTCGATTCGGGTTTGGGAGCCATCACAACGTCGGGTCAGGCCGGTCGCGCCATCGCGACCGGGCCGAGGGATATGGTTCTGCGCGGACTGCTTTGCCAGTCTGGCTCAGGCGTCGAGCAGGCCCGCATGTCGCAAGGCGGCGTCGACCAGCGCTTTCGTCTCGGCGCTCACGGTGAGAAGCGGCAGCCGCACCTCGTCGGTCATCAGGCCGAGCCGCGCGAGGGCGTACTTCACCGGCGACGGGTTCGGTTCCACAAACATGCTGGCGTGCAACGGCATCAGCCGGTCTTGGATCTGGAGCGCCTTGGCGTAGTCGCCGCCCAGGGTCGCCTCCTGGAGCTCGGCGCAGAGTCGCGGCGCGACGTTCGACACCACCGAGATGCAGCCGCGGCCGCCATGGGCGTTGAAGCCGAGCGCCGTCGCATCTTCGCCCGAAAGCTGGATGAAGTCTTCGCCCATGGCCTGGCGCTGGAGGCTGACCCGGTCGAGCTTGGCCGTGGCGTCCTTCACACCGGCGATATTCGTGAGTTCGTACAGGCGCGCCATCGTCTCGACGCTCATGTCGACGATGGAGCGCCCGGGAATGTTGTAGAGGATGATCGGAATGCCGATGGCGTCGTTCACGGCCTTGAAATGCGCGTAGAGGCCGGCCTGGGTCGGCTTGTTGTAGTACGGCGTGACCACCAGCACGGCATCCGCTCCCGCCTTCTCGGCGTGGCGGGCGCGTTCGACCGCCTCGGCGGTGGAATTAGAGCCGGCACCGGCGATCACAGGCACGCGGCCGCGGGCCTCCTCGATGCAGATCTCGACCACGCGGTCGTGCTCGGCATGACTCAAGGTCGGGCTTTCGCCGGTGGTGCCGGTGGGAACGAGCCCGTGGATACCCTCAGCGATCTGCCAGTTCACGAACTTGCGAAAGGCTGCCTCGTCGAAGGCACCGTCCTTGAACGGAGTCACGAGGGCGGACATCGCGCCCCTGAGGCGTCGTGTGGAGGTCTCGGTCATCCTGGCGTTCCCAGCCGTCGGTCTCGTCATGCGCCGGTTGTCCGGCAGCGGCACCGCTTCGCGCGGACGGGCAGACATAGGCTCTCGTCCGCACCGGCGCAAACGCTGCGTTCATGGGGTTAATGCCTTCTTAATGCCCTTCGGGTGAGCTTGAAGGTCTGTCCACGGTGATGGGACTGGAAGAACCATGGTGTTCTCGACGCAACGCGCAGCCCTGATGCTGGCTCTGAGCCTCGTGTCGGCCGGAGCGCTCGCGGCCTCCGCCGGACTGGACGGCGACGCGCCGAGCCTTCGCCCCGCCAGCGACGCGGTCGCTCCCTCGTCCGCCTTGCCCGAGGCCAAGGTCGCAGATCCCATCGCGGCCGATGCTCTCAAGATCGAGGCGAAGACTCCGGAAGCCGCTCCCAGCCAGGGTCTGCCCCCTGCGGCCAAGGCCTATGCCTCGGCTGATCCCGAGGCCGCCATCGCCTTTCCTCTACCCGACGCAGCCGTGTCACCGGCCGCGCCCGTCCCGGAGGTCGTGGATCCGGCACGCGCGGCACAAGCGGCGCCCGACGTCGATCTTCCCGCACTGCGGCAGGCGATCGATGCCTATCGCAAAGGCCGCGTTTCGGACGGTGATCGCCTGCGGGACGCCTTCGCGGACCCCGCCGCGCGCGCACTTCTCGAATGGGTTGCGATCCGAGCCGGTGCCGGCATCGGTTTCGACCGCACCGTCGCTTTCACGCGCAGCAATCCCGACTGGCCTGCCGGCCCCCTGCTCCGCCGCCGCGCCGAGGAGGCCCTGCTCACCGAACGCAGGAACTCCACCACGGTGCGGGCCTTCTTCGCCGCCTCGCGGCCGGCCAGCGCGCCAGGCAAGTTCGCCCTGGCGCTGGCCCTCCGGGCCGACGGCCTCGACGAGGACGCCGCCGTTCTCGTGCGCGACCTGTGGCGCTCGGAAACCTTCGGCCGGAACCTCGAGACGAAGGTCCTCGAGGCTTTCCCCACGGTCCTGACCCGGATCGACCACCGTTTCCGCATGGAGCGCGCCCTCCTGAAGGAGGATTACGACAGCGCTGGACGGGCGGCGACCCTGGCCGGGGGCAGCTACGCGACCCTGGTCCGCGCCCGTCGGGCCGTGGAAGACAAGAGTTTGGCCGCACCGGCCGCCCTCAACGCGGTACCGCCATCGCTACGCGGCGACTCGTCCTACATTCTGTCCCGAGCGCAGTACCTGCGCCGGCACGACAAGTTCGTGGAGGCGGCAGCGGTCCTCGCCACGGCACCCGCTCATCCCGATGTGCTGGTGGACGGCGACGAGTGGTGGGTCGAGCGCCGGATCGTCGCCCGCAAGCTCATTGATGCCAACGACCCGGTCGCTGCCTACGCGGTGGCGCGCGCACCCTGTGCCCGCACCGTCGAGAAGCGGATCGAGGCCGAGTTCCACGCGGGCTGGATCGCCTTGCGCTTCCAGGACGATGCGGCGAAGGCGGCGCAGCACTTCGCTGAGGCTGCCCGGATTGCCGAGACGCCGATCTCGCTCGCCCGGACCGCCTATTGGCAGGGCCGCGCTGCGGAGGCCTTGGGCCAGGCGGAGGCCGCGAAGACCTTCTACGAGCGCGCCGCGCTCCAGCCCATCGCGTATTATGGACAGCTGGCGCGGACGAAGCTCGGACGATCCAGCCTGTCCCTGCGCAGCATTCCCGGTCTCGACGCCGCCCAACAGGCTGCCTTCGACCGGCGCCTTTACGTCCGCGCCCTGAAGATGCTGGAGGCTGCAGCGATCCGCGACCTCGCACTGCCGCTCTACATCGACAGCGCGAACCGCCTCACGGATGCGGCCGAACTCGAGGCGCTCGGAAACGTCGCCGCCGAGCAGCGCAACTCCCGCGCCCTCGTCGCCATCGGCAAGATCGCGGTGCAGCGCGGCCTGCCGCTCGATGCCCATGCCTACCCGACGATCGGCATCCCGAACTACGAGGCCTCCGCCGCCGTGCCCCTGGTCGAGAAAGCGATGGTCTATGCCATCGCCCGGCAGGAGAGCCAGTTCGACCCGCAGGCGCAGTCCAGCGTCGGTGCCCGCGGTCTCATGCAGATGATGCCCGCCACCGCCCAGCGCACGGCGCGCCGGGTCAGCGCCAGCTTTGACCCTGACCGTCTGACCAGCGACCCCGCCTACAATGCCCGCCTCGGTCAGGCCCATCTCGGTGAGTTGATGGAAGATTGGCGCGGCTCGTACATCCTCGCTTTCGCCTCCTACAATGCCGGTGGCGGCAACGTGAAGAAGTGGATCGACGCGTACGGCGATCCGCGCAAGGGCGGAGTCGACCCCATCGACTGGGTCGAGCGCATCCCGTTCACCGAGACGCGCAACTACGTCCAGCGGGTGATGGAGAATCTGCAGGTCTACCGCAATCGCCTGGACGGCAAGAGCGCCCTCCTTATCGACGGCGACCTTCAGCGCGGGGCACGCTGAGGACGCGTGGTCAGGCGGGGCTCGCCGCGCTACTTGGCAGAAACCCTCCCGCTTGCCCCGGATCCGCCGTGCCCGAACCGACCGAAACCGCCGCCGTCACCGCCGCCGTCCTGGTCATCGGTGACGAAATCCTGTCCGGGCGCACCAAGGACAAGAACATCGGCACGATCGCGGATTACTGCAGCGCCGTCGGTATCGACCTGAAGGAAGTGCGCATCGTACCCGACGAGGCCGATCGCATCGTCGCCGCCATCAATGCCCTTCGGGATTCCTACACCTATCTCTTCACCACCGGCGGCATCGGTCCAACGCATGACGACATCACCGCCGACTGCGTCGCCGCGGCCTTCGGCGTCGCGATCGACGTCGATCCGCGCGCGAAGGCGATGCTGCTGGAGCGCCACAAGCCCGAGGATCTGAACGAGGCGCGCCTGCGCATGGCGCGCATCCCGGACGGGGCCGACCTCATTGCCAACCCGATCTCCAAGGCGCCGGGCTTCCGCATCGGCAACGTCATCGTCATGGCGGGCGTGCCGGGGATCATGCAGGCGATGCTCGACAATGTCGGACCGACGCTGGTGACCGGCGCCAAGGTGCTGTCGGAGACGATCGAGGCCGACAACCTGCCTGAGGGCACTTATGCGAGCGGTCTCGCAACCATCGCCAAGGCCCACCCGAAGGTCTCGATCGGCTCCTATCCGTCGATGACGCCGAACGGTTTCGCCAATCGCATCGTGGTGCGCGGCCGGGAAGCCTCAGCGCTGGCCGCCGCCCGGGCTGAGGTGGACGCGCTCGTCGACCGCTTGCGCGGCGGCGCGCCTGCCTGAACAACCCCAGCCCCGGTCCGCTTCCATCCAAGCGACCCCTTTCCATGCGGGCGACACCGGGAGCGGAAACGATGGCCGATGAGCGCGAGGACGGGTCCGATCCGAAAGCCGCGGCCGTCGCGGAAATCGGACGTCCCGACGCCTTCGTCCTCCACGAGGTCATCCGGCTCGAGGGCGATGAAGAGCTGCGGCGTCGGGGTAGCGCACTTCTCCTGTCGGCCATCGCCGCGGGCCTCACCATGGGCTTCTCCCTGATCGTGCCGGGTGTGCTGAAGACCCACCTGCCCGAGGCGCCATGGACCAGCTTGATCACGAGTCTCGGCTACGCCACCGGCTTCCTCATCGTCATCCTGGGACGCCAGCAACTGTTCACCGAGAACACCGTGACGCCGATCCTGCCGCTGTTGCACGACCGCAGTCGGTCGACGCTGTGGCGGGTCCTGCGGCTCTGGGGAATCGTGCTGACCGGCAATATCGCGGCGACGGCCGTCATCGCGGCGGTGCTTGCCTATTCGGACGCCTTCGCGCCGGGTGTTCATACCGCCTTCGCGGCGCTCAGCCACCACGCCGTCGCCTCGGGCTTCGGTACCACGGTGATCAAGGCCGTCTTCGCCGGTTGGCTCATCGCCCTGCTGGTGTGGATGCTGCCGGCAACGGGATCGGCGGCCGCCTTGGTGATCATCCTCATCACCTGGCTCGTCTCGATGTGCGATCTCACCCACATCGTCGCCGGCTCGGTCGACACGTTCTATCTCGTGTTTTCCGGCCAAGCGACGATGGTCGACTATGCTTGGCGCTTCTTCCTGCCGACCTTGATCGGGAACGTTTTCGGCGGAACCGCCCTGGTGGCGGTTCTGAACTTCGGGCAGGTCGCGCCGGAGGTCGAGGAGCAAAAAGCCTCCGACGGCGAGGTGTGAGCCGTCCCTACGCGTCTCGATCGGGCCGACCGCGGACGTAGCCGTGGGAAATCAGGCGATCGCGGCGCAGGGTCCGACGCTCGGCTTCGCACAGGTCGGTCAGAGCATCGGCCACCGCGCGATGGAGGGCGAGGATCGCATCGCCGTCGGCCTCTTCCAGATAGGAGGCCACGATCGCCTCCGCCGGCGCGATCCGTGCAGGCGCGGGGGTGGGACGAGACTGCATCGGTGATCCTGATTGAGAACACAACAGGAACATGCGTATGAAGTCTTGCAACGGTCAACGGGGCTGCCGAGCTTTTCCCAAGCCTCCCGCCTTCTCTGGCGCCGGCACACGCAGATGTGCCGGCGCTGAAATCAGGCTCGGATCAAGGTCTTGCCTTTGACGGCTGCTGCGAGGGCTTTCAGGTTACGGTTGAGATCCGCAATCTCATTCAGGGCGATCGTCTTGTGGCCGTCCTTGACCGCGCGCTCGATGTCGCTGACCTGATCGGTGGCGATGCGCTTCAGTTCTGCGGCGAGCTGGTCCCGTGTCATCGTCGCTCCTGTCACGGCTGGAGGGGTGCCGGATCGGAGTAGCGCAACGTGCTTAACCGGCCGTTGTCACCTGCCGTGGCGCGCCATGGATCGCACTCCGACGCACGGTCCGACCGAATTTCGTACGCCAGCTGACGCTTCCGAAGCAGGTGTGGCTTGTGGGGCATAGTCGGCTTGGACAACCGCGAGTAGCTTGACGGCAACTCTCCGACCCTGGGACAGACACCCCGATGATTGCAAAGACTTTCCTGGCTGGCCTCGCGTCGCTCGCCGCCATCGGCGCAGCAAATGCCGCCGACCTTCCGCGCCGTCAGGCGCCGCCGCCGGTCTTCGTGCCGGTGCCGGTCTTCACCTGGACCGGTTTGTACGTGGGAACGCACAGCTCCTACACCTTCAGCGACAACCAGACCATTCGCACCATCGGCAACAACGATGCTACGGGCGGTCTGACCGACACCCGCCTCAACGTGGCCCGCGAGCGTCGTCCCTCGAGCTTCAAGGCCGAGCAGGACGGCATCGGCAACATCGGCGGCGGCATCGGGTATAACTACCAGTTCACCCCGGGCTCCGGCTTCGTCGTCGGCGCCGAGGCCGACGTGACCTGGACCGATATCGGCAAGCGTCGCGACTATTTCAGCGCTCCCAGCGTGTTCAACGGCGGTGTTCCTGACCCGAGCAGCTTCCGGAACCGCCTGAACTACCTCGGCACTGTGCAGGGCCGCCTCGGCTACGCCTTCGACCGGTTCCTGGTCTACGGGACCGGCGGCTTCGCCTACGGCGAGGTCAAGTATCAGGCCGACTTCTTCAACGGTGCCAACCAGCTCGCCTACCTGGGCCGCTACAAGGGCATGGAGACGGGCTACGTCTACGGCGGCGGCATCGAGTACGCGATCCCCACCGACAGCTTCCTGAACCGCTTCAACTTCATCGGCGGTCTCATCGGCGCCAGCGCCATCACGCTGAAGGCCGAGTACCTCCGCTACGACCTCGGCAGCCGCAACGTCCTCGTGAACACGACCGGCCTGACCCCCGCGACCGGCTCGTACACCTCGCGCTTCAACACCGAGGGCAACCTGATCAAGGCCGGCTTCAACTACAAGTTCGGCTCCCTCTAAGGGCCGATCCGGCGGCCCTCCTGGGCCGCCGCCTTCGAAGGTCGCACGGAAAAGCCCCGCTCTCGCGAGCGGGGCTTTTCTGTGTTGGAAGGGCAATCGAGCGGGTCAGGTCCGCCAGGGATGCGCCGGCAGCTCCGTCGAGCCGACGCAGCTCGCGCCGGCCAGCGCCACTGCGTGGTCGTTCTCCACCGTCGATCCGCTGACGCCGATCGCTCCAGACATCTCGCCGTCCTGATCCACGATCGGGATGCCGCCCGGGAAGGTGATCAGACCGTCGTTCGAGTGCTCGATTCCGTAGAGCGGTCCGCCCGGCTGAGAGAGCTGGCCGATCTGACCGGTCATCATGCCGAAGAACACGGAGGTCTTCGCCTTCTTGTGCGAGATGTCGATCGAGCCGACCCAGGCGCCGTCCATCCGGTAGAAGGCCTTCAGGTTTCCGCCGGAATCCACGACGGCGATGCACATCTGCGTGCCCAGTTCCACGGCCTTCGCGCGAGCGGCCTCGATGGCCTTGTGCGCGTCTTCGATGGTCACGTGCATGATCGGATCTCCCTGGATACCTGGTGAGGGTCTTGTGTCATGCGCCCGCCGATCGGCTTCATCTTGCACGTTTGCCGCAACGCTTGCCGCTGGCGGGCGTGGGCTAACGGATGACGGGCGGTCTTGGTGCCGGTCACTCCGAGGACCGGCCGCCAAACAAAAGGGCCGCCCCCCACAGGGGCGGCCGAGTTGCGGGTTTCGTCAGGCGTCGTGCCGAGGCGTCAGCTCGCCGCCATCGCGTTGGCCTTCTCGATCAGCGCTTCGGCCATACGGATCGAGGCGATGTCGATGAGGCGGCCGTCGAGGGAGACGGCGCCCTTGCCGGCCTTGGCGGCCTCTTCCATGGCCGCCAGAATGCGGCGGGCCTTGTCGACCTCGGCCGCCGAGGGGGTGAACACCTCGTTGGCCAGATCGATCTGCGAGGGGTGGATCGCCCACTTACCTTCGAAGCCGAGGGCGGCGCAGCGGCGGGCGGCGGAGATGTAGCCGTCCGGATCGGAGAAGTCGCCGAAGGGACCATCGATCGGGCGCAGGCCATAGGCGCGGCAGGCGACCATCATGCGGGCCTGGGCGAACAGCCACGGGTCCTGCCAATGGGTCTCGCGGTTGCCAGACTCGTCCTTGTCGGTGAGGACCGAATAATCCTTGTTCACGCCGCCGATGACGGTGGAGCGAGCGCGGGTCGAAGCCGCGTAATCGGCCACGCCGAAGGACATCGCCTCGAGGCGCTTGGACGACTGGGCGATGGCTTCAACGTTCGCCATGCCGAGAGCGGTCTCGATCAGGACCTCGAAGCCGATCTTCTTCTCGCGCTTCTTGGCCTGCTCGATCTGGGTCACCATCACGTCGATGGCGTAGACGTCCGCCGGCACGCCGACCTTGGGAATGAGGATCATGTCGAGGCGGGGACAGGCCTCAACGATGTCGACGACGTCGCGGTACATGTAGTGGGTGTCGAGACCATTGATGCGGATCATCATGGTCTTGTTGCCCCAGTCGATCTCATTGAGCGCCTGGATGATGTTCTTGCGGGCCTGTTCCTTGTCGTCCGGCGCCACCGCATCCTCGAGATCGAGGAAGATGACGTCGGCCTTCGAGCTGGCCGACTTCTCCATGAAGGTCGGGTTGGAGCCGGGAACGGCGAGTTCCGAGCGGTGAAGGCGCGGGGTCGCCTGCTGAATCAGGGTGAAGCTCATTGGGTATCCTTCCTGTTCGACGTCTTCTGGTTGTTCATGAGACCCGCACGACGGGTCACCATACCGGGCGGGACGAACCCGCGTGTGAGACCGGGGGCCGTCGCGGGCCCGCGGGATCCTGAGAAAGCCGCTATCCCGTGGCTCCGAAGCCCACGGCGATGCAGTTGATCGAGAGCAGCAGGGCCGACTTCACCGCCTCGCGCTGGTCCTCATCCTCCTCGGAGCGGAACCGGCGCAGCAATTCGACCTGTTCCCGGCTGACCTGGTTGATCGTCGGCAGGCGTCCGTTGAGGCGATCGCGGAAGAGCGGAAAACGTTCGGCGAGTTCGGTACCGCCGCTGACCCGGAGGGCCATCTCACGGGTAAGGGCGTACTCGGCCTCGATCAGCGGGAAGATGCTGTTGCGCGCACCCTCGTCGGGCACCAGCCCGGCGTAGTCGCGCGCGATCTCCAGATCGACCATCAGCAGCGTCTTCTCGACTTCGTCGAGGATGAGGCGGAACGGCTTCGATTCGGCGAAGAGCCGCTGCAGCTGCGCCTCGCCCTGCTTGCCGCGCACGTCGAGGAAACTCTTCAGTCCCGAGCCGACGCCGTACCAACCGGTGATGACGTGCCGATTCTGCGACCAGGCGAAGACCCAGGGGATCGCCCGAAGATCGGACAGCGAGCGCGCGCCGAAGCGGCGGGCGGGACGCGACCCGATGTTGAGGAGCGCGATCTCGTCCAGCGGGCTCGCGGCCCCGAAATAGGTCACGAGGTCGGGGTGCTGGATCAGGTTGACGTAGGCCGCGCGCGAGGCGCCCGACAGGGCCTCCAGGCAGTCGTCGAACTCGCTGCGGGGCAGCTTGGCGGCCTCGCGCTCCGACTTCAGGGCGTGCTGGAAGACCGATGAGGCGAGAAGCTCCATCTGGTAGGCGGCGGTGCCCCGGTTGGCGTACTTGAACGAGACGACCTCGCCCTGTTCCGTGGTGCGGAAGCGGCCGTTGATCGAGCCGGGGGGCTGGGCCGCGATGGCACGGGCCGTCGGTGCCCCGCCGCGGCTCACGGAACCGCCGCGGCCGTGGAAGAAGGCGATCGGCACGCCCGAAGCCTTGCCGAGCTGGGTCAGCTTGTCCTGGGCCTTGTAGAGCTCCCAGTTCGAGGCAACGAAGCCGCCATCCTTGTTCGAGTCCGAGTAGCCGATCATGACCTCCTGCACGCCGCCCTGCCAGCGCGTGGACCGGCGCACGAGGGGGATCGAGAACAGCTCCTTCATGATGGCCGGAGCCGCACGCAGGTCGTCGATGGTCTCGAAGAGCGGCACGATCGGCAGGCAGCAGATCTCGGTGCCGGCCGCGTCGAGGAAGTTACCCGCCTCCTTGGCCAGCAGGTAGGCGCCGAGAATGTCCTGCACCGAGCGGGTCATCGACAGGATGAACGAGCCGAATGCCTCGCGGTCGAGCTGCTCGCGCATCTCGCCGACGAGCGCGAAGGTCTCCAGGGTCTCGCGCGCATCGTCGGGCAGATCCTCGAAGCTGCGCTCGGTCGTCCGTGGCCGGGCCAGCTCCTCGATGATCCACTTCTTCCACTCGGGCGAGTCGACGTCCGGGGGCGTGCGGTTCTGACCGTTCGCCTGGATCCACAGGGCCTGCAGGGTCTTGGTGGTTCGGGTGGTGTTCTCGCGCAGGTCGAGGCGGACGGTGGAGAAGCGGAAGATCTCGACCATGCGCCGGACCGGGCGCACGAGATCGACGGCCAACGACGGGCACTTCGCGTCGGCCAGCCCTTGCTCCAGGGTGCGCAGATCGTTGATGAGGCCGTCCGCGCTCGGATAGTCCGGCCCGGTCGAGCGCTGGCCCTTGTTGCGCAGGATCGTCGCCTCGAGCTTGCGCAGGACGCAGGTGAGGAACTGCCGATAGGCCTCGCCCGGGTTCCTGTTGGCGATGGCGCGGCCGTCGCCGCTCTCGGTCAGCATCTGCGCCAAGGCCGCCCTGAAGGTCTCCGGCACCGGCAGCGAGCGCTCGGTCAGGGAGAGCGTGCGGCCCAGCGACGTGACGCCGTCGCGATAGCGCCGCAGGGAGGCGAGCGCGTTGCGCTGCAGGGTGGCGCGGGTGACGGACGAGGTCACATAGGGATTGCCGTCGCGATCGCCGCCGATCCAGGAGCCGAACTGGAAGAACGGCGGCACCTCGAACTTCTCATCCGGATAGTACTCCGCCAGGCTCTCCTCCAGGGAGTAGAGCACCTCCGGCAGCATCTCGAACAGCGTCTCGTCGAAGAAGTGCAGGCCCCAGGCGACCTCGCGCTCGACGGTGGCCTTCTCCAAGTGCAGCTCACCCGTCATCCAGACGAGCTCGATCTGATCGCGCAGCTCGTTCATCAGGCCGTTGCGCTCGCGCTCGGTCCAGCGCGGCAGCTCCAGCTCACGCAGCACGAGATAGATGCGGCGGAATTTCTCCAGCACCGTGACGCGCTTGCCCTCGGTGGGGTGCGCCGTGATCGTCGGACGGATTCGCAGATCCTTCAGGAGGGCGTGGATCTCGGGGGCCTTGATGCCGCTCGCCGCCGCATCGGCCAGGACGGCGCTGAAGCTGCCGCCCAACGCCTCGCGGCCCTTGGTGCGCTCGACCTGACGGCGCCGGCGCATGGCGGCGTTCTGCTCGGCGATGGAGAGCAGCTGGAACCAGATACCCTGCACCTGGAGCGCCCGCGCGAGGAGTTCGGGTGAGAATTCCGAGATGTTGGCGCGTCCGTGCAGCACGTCCTCGAGCTCGGGCTCGTGCCGGCGGGCCACGGCGAGCAGGGCGTGGAACAGGATGTCGAGGGCTTCCTTCGACGAAGTTCCCGTGATGACGGGGGGCGCGAAGGTGTGGTCGACGGCTCCGACCGGGGCGTGAAGGGTATCCGTCATCGAAGGCCACCTTGAAAGAAATTCTTCGCCGATCGACCGCGACGGAAGCGGGCAACGGATGTGTGGGGGGTCCCGTGTGTTCCCTCGCCTCAAATCAGGCGAAGGATGCCCGGCATCCGGGTCGGGTCGGCGCGAAGTCCCGCGAGAGGGGGCGCGGCTTTCCGAGAAAGGGCTCCCTCTCAGGGGCGCTTCCCAACCACCCTCCCCCCACACGGAGGGAGGGTGTCGCGGATCAGGCCGCCAGCTTGCGCATCACCTGCGCCACCGTGGAGCCGAACTCGCCGGGGCTCGGGGCCACGGTCAGGCCGTAGGAACGCATGATCTCGGCCTTCTCGGCGGCCGAGTCGCCGGTGGCCGAGATGATCGCACCGGCATGACCCATGCGGCGACCCTTCGGAGCGGTGAGGCCGGCGACGAAGCCGACCACCGGCTTCGACATGTTCTCCTTGATCCAGGCCGAGGCCTCGGCCTCCTGGGGACCGCCGATCTCGCCGATCATCAGGACGGCCCGGGTGTCCGGGTCCTGCTCGAACAGGGCGAGGTGGTCGAGGAAGGACGAGCCGTTGATCGGATCGCCGCCGATACCCACGGAGGTGGAGATGCCGATACCCTCGGCCATCATCTGCGCGGCCGCCTCGTAGCCGAGCGTGCCGGAGCGCGAGATCACCCCGACATTGCCCTTGAGGTAGATGTGACCGGGCATGATGCCGAGCATCGACTTGCCGGGCGAGATGATGCCCGCGCAATTCGGGCCGACCACCATGGTGCGTCGCTCCTTGGGGTAGCGACGCAGGTAGCGCTTCACCCGCATCATGTCTTGGGCCGGGATGCCGTCGGTGATCGAGCAGATCAGCGCGAGGCCGGCATCGGCCCCCTCCATGATGGCGTCGGCCGCGAAGGGCGGCGCGACGAAGGTGATCGAGGTCGTGGCACCCGTGGCCTCGACGGCCTCCTTGACGGTGTTGAACACCGGGACACCCAGATGGATCTTGCCGCCCTTGCCGGGGGTGACGCCACCCACGACGTTGGAGCCGTACGCCATCATCTCCTTGGCGTGGAAGGTGCCCTTGTCGCCCGTGATGCCCTGGATCAGGATCGGGGTTTTCTCGTCGATCAGAATGCTCATGACGTATCCTCCCCTGCGTCTCAGTGGCTGGTCTTGGGGCTGTTCTTGGCCGCTTCGCAGGCCTGGACGGCCTTGGCGGCAGCATCCGAGAGGCTGTCGGCGGTGATGAGGTCGAGACCGCTCTCGGCCAGGATCTTCTGACCCGCCTCCACATTGGTACCGGCGAGCCGGACCACGAGCGGCACGTCGATCTTCACCTCGCGCGCCGCCTGAATCACGCCCTGGGCGACCCAGTCGCAGCGGTTGATGCCGGCGAAGATGTTGACGAGGATCGCCTTCACGTTGCGGTCGGAGAGGACGAGGCGGAAGGCCGTCGCGACCCGGTCCGGCGAGGCGCCTCCACCGACATCGAGGAAGTTCGCGGGCTCACCGCCCGCATGCTTGATCATGTCCATGGTGGCCATGGCGAGACCGGCCCCGTTGACGATGCAGCCGATCTCACCCTCGAGCCCGATGTAGGAAAGGTTGTGCTCGGCGGCCTGGGCCTCGCGCGGATCACCCTGCGAGGGATCATGCATGTCGGCGATGTTGCGCCGGCGGAACATGGCGTTGTCGTCGAAGGACATCTTGGCGTCGAGCGCCAGGACCCGGTCGTCCTTCGTGACGACGAGGGGGTTGATCTCCAGCATGGTGCCGTCGCAATCGCGGAACGCCCGGTAGGCGTTCATGATCGTCTTCACGGCCGCTGAGACCTGCTTGATGTTGAGGCCGAGCTGGAAGGCGATCTCGCGCGCCTGGAACTGCTGCAAGCCGACGGCCGGCTCGACCACGACCTGGATCAAAGCCTCGGGCTCGTTCGCGGCGATCTCCTCGATATCCATGCCGCCGCGCTGGGAAGCGATGACGCGGACCCGCTCCGCTTTCCGGTCGAGGACGTAGCCGAGATAGAGTTCGCGCTCGAAGGGGTCTGCGGTCTCGACGTAGACGCGCTGCACCGGCTTGCCTTCGGGGCCGGTCTGCAGGGTCACAAGGCGCTTGCCGAGGAGATCCTTGGCGGCGTCACGGACCTCGTTGTAGGTCCGGCACAGCTTGATTCCACCGGCCTTGCCGCGCGCGCCCGCGTGGATCTGGGCCTTGACCGCCCAGAAGGAGCCGCCGAGCTCCGTGGCTGCGTAGACGGCTTGATCGGCGCTGAAAGCCACTGCTCCCTTCGGAACCGCCACGCCGAAGCCGGCAAGCAGTTCCTTGGCCTGGTACTCGTGCACGTCCATGGGCGTTCTCCTCGGCGTTTCTTCCTTGCCGCGACTGTCTCGTAAATTTCACTTCACGGAAAGTGCTTTGCGACTTATATTTTTTTACAGCCTGTTTCACTCTGCCTTGAGGGACGTGAAACTGTATTCATTTTGCAGAAAAGCTGCCCCGATGGCGTCGGGAACAGCTCTTGCTGTGGTGCGATACATACTTTGTCTTCGTGCGGTGCGAAACCCGCACGAAACGGGCGGCCGAATGGCTCAGTTCACCTTCGCCTTGACGACCTCATAGATCGACTCGTTCAGCGAACCGGCCGAGCCCAGGAGGGTTTCGAGCTCGCCGAGACGCTCGTCTGCGAAAGCTCGGTCATCCAGGCCCTTGGCGTTGACGTAGACGTTCAGCGCCGCGCTGCGTAGGCCGGCATGCGCCGACAGGACCGCGACGCCGGCATCCGAGATGACGTTGAGGTTGCCCTTGTCGGCGACGGTCTGCGCGAGGTCGATGACCTTGCGACAGGCGCGGCAGCAGGCGAGCGGCACGTCGGTGGCGACCTTGAGGGCAGCCTGGATCTTCTCCGCCCGTGCGGCCTTCTCCTCGTCGGTGCCTTTGGGAAGCCCGTAGGCGCCCATCACGGCGTCGAATGCCTCGACGTCGTCGGCGATCATGCCGGTGAGTTCGGTACGCAGCGCCTCGGACTGAGCGAGGATCTGCTTCAGCTCGTCTTCGACCTCGACGTACTTCTTCTTCCCGATGGTGAGATTGCACACCATGCTCAGGAGGGCGGCACCCATGGCGCCGGAGATGGCGGCCGCGCCACCCCCGCCGGGGGTGGGCGCCGAACTGGCCAGACCGTCGAGGAAGGTCTGGATGGTCTCGTTGGCGGCGTTCTCTTTCGCGGCCATGGCGATCAGGCCATCTTCTTGGCGAGGGCGTAGATCGCCTCGGCGTCCAGCACCTGCTCGGTGTTGTCGAAGAGCTGACCGACGCAGGCGCGGTGCAGCTTCAGCTTGAGGCCGCCGATGCCGAGGGCGCCGAACACCTTCTTGCCGTGGCGGTCCTTGCCCTTGTCCATGGCCTCGATGCCACCGAAGCCGAGGGGCGGCTGCGCATTGTAGTCGGCCACGAACTCGATGCTGGCCTCATCCTTCCAGGCGTCCTCGGGCAGGAGTTCGAGGCCGATCGCGCCAGCGGAGAACACGAGGTTCTGGCCCTTGACGATCTGCGCACGGGACGCCGCGTCGGGGGTCTCGGCAGCCTTGATGTTGACCTTGAAGCGGGTGTTGATCTGATCGGCGGCGGCCTGCGCCTTGTCGAGGGAGCGGCCGCACAGGATGACCTCGGCGCCTTCCTGGGCCAGGAGCGCGGCCGAACGCATGCCGACGGGGCCGGTGCCGGCGAGTACCACGGCCTTCTTGCCCTGGAGCGAACCGGCCGCCTTCTGGACCAGGGCGACGCCCGCGGCCGCCGTGGTGTTCGAGCCGTTGGAATCGAGCATGATCGAGACGCGGAACGGGCCGAAGAAACGCTTCTTCACCGCCTCGAACACGGCCTCGCCGGCCGCCATGCTGCCGCCGCCGACGAAGATCGCCGTCGACTTCTTCTCGGAACCGCCGCGGGTGTAGATCGTGCCGTCGACGAGGGCGCCGACATTGTCCGGGGTGACGTTGCCGTAGCCGGTGATGTGATCCGCGCCGCCATCGTAGCCGACGACCACGTCGAACACGCTCGGGACGGCGTCGGTGTCGAATTGGAACAGCAGCTTCTTCATTGTCTCAGGATCCCTGTCGGTCCCGCGCTCGGCGCGGCTGGCGTTTGATCTCGGTTTGGTCGATCGCTTCGGCGATCACGATGCGCCCCCGCGACGGCGGGGAGCGCGGACCTGCGTCACACCACGTTCTGGGGCTTGCCGGCGACGAAAGCCTCGACGTTGTCGACGAGCTGATCGGCGAGGATCTGCATCGCCTCCTTGCTGGCCCAGGCCACGTGCGGCGTGACGATGAGGTTCGGCAGGTCGAGCTCGCAGAGAATGTTGCCGTTCTTCGGCGGCTCGGTCATCACCACGTCGAAGCCGGCGCCGCCGATCGTGCCGGCCTTCAGGGCCTCGGCCAGGGCCTCCTCGTCCACGAGGCCGCCGCGGGCGGTGTTGATGAGGAGCGCGTGCTTCTTCATCTTCGCGAGCTGTTCACGCCCGATCATGTTGCGGGTCTCGGGCGTCAGCGGCGCGTGCAGCGTGATGACGTCGGATTCCGTGAGGATCGTCTCGAAGTCGACGAGACCCTCCTGGGGGAACACGTCGTAGGCGATGACCTTCATGCCCAGTGCTTCCGCCCGCTTGGCGATCGACTTGCCGAGCGCGCCGTAGCCGACGATGCCGAGGGTCGAGCCGGCGATGTCGTGAATCGGGTAGTCGAAGTAGCAGAATTGCGTCGATTTCGCCCAATCCCCCCGGCGCACCGAGTTGGCGTAGGGCACGATCGCCCGGCGCAGGGCGAACATGAGGCCGATCACGTGCTCGGGCACGGTGTTGAAGGCATAGTTGCGGATGTTGACGACGGTGATGCCCTGGGCCTTGGCGGCATCCTTGTCGACCACGTCGGTGCCGGTGGCGGCCACCGCGATGAGCTTCAAATCGGGCAACTGCTTCAGGGTCTCGGCCCGCATCGGGACCTTGTTGATCAGTGCGATCTCGGCCCCCTTGAGGCGCTCGACGATCTCTTCCGGCGTCCAGGTCGACTCGTACTCGACGTACGCGTGCGGAAAAGAGAACGCACGGACTTTGGCGTCCAGGGACTCGCGGTCGAGGAACACGATCTTCTTCGTCATGGAATCCTCTGGCCGATCCGGCCAAGACACGTACTAGACACGCCGCGGTGCGGGCACGTCACGGATAAGGACTTCGGGTGTGCCGGAGCGGGCGTGTCCGCTCCGGCACGTCAGCTCAGGACTTCGAGAGCGGGTTCTCGCGCAGGTAGCTCGACGCGGCAGCGACGCCGGAGCCGGGCTGGACCTTCACCCCGTGGTCGAGCATGGCCATCTCGGCACCCGCGATGGCGCCCAGGAGCGATAGCTCGTTCATGTCACCGACGTGGCCGATGCGGAACACCTTGCCGGCGACCTGGCTCAAGCCGGCGCCGAGCGCCAGGTTGTAGCGCACGTAGGCGTGCTTGATGATCGCGGCGGCATCGACGCCCTCCGGCACGAGGATGGCCGTCACGGTGTCGGAGTTCCACTTGGGCTCCTTGGCACAGGTCTTCAGGCCCCAGGCCGCCACGGCCTGGCGGGTCGCCTCGCCGAGCACGTGATGGCGATGGTAGACGTTCTCGAGCCCTTCCTCGTTGAGGCAGGCGAGGGCTTCGCGCAGGCCGTAGAGCAGCGGCAGCGGCGGGGTGTAGGGGAAGTAGCCGGCCGGGTTCTGCTTCTGGTGGTCGGCCCAGTCGAAGTAGACATGCGCCAGGCGATCGTTCTGGCCCGACGAGGTGTCGGCGGCCTTGAGCGCCTTCTGGCTGACGCAGATCACGCCGAGACCGGCGGGGAGCATCAGGCCCTTCTGCGAGCCGGCAATCGCGCAATCGACCTTCCACTCGTCCATCTTGAACGGCAGCGATCCGATCGAGGAGACGCCGTCGACGAAGAGCAGGGCCGGGTGGCCGGCCGCGTCGATCGCCTTGCGCACGGCGCCGATATCGCTGGTGACGCCGGTGGCGGTCTCGTTGTGGACCACCATGACGGCCTTGATCTCATGGTTCTTGTCGGCGCGCAGGGCCTCGCCGATCCGCTCCGGGTTCGCACCCGTGCCCCACTCCTCGTCCTGCACCACGACCTCGAGGCCGAGGCGCTGGGCCATGTCGATCCAGAGGTGGCTGAACTGGCCGAAGCGGGCGGCCAGCACCTTGTCGCCGCGCGACAGGGTGTTCGACAGCGCGGATTCCCAGATGCCCGTGCCGGAGGCCGGGAACAGGAAGATGGTGCCGTCCTTCGAGCCGTAGACCGCCTTGCTCTCCTCGAACAGAGGCTTCGTCAGCGCCGGGAAATCCACCGAGCGGTGGTCCTCGGACTGGACCATCATCGCGCGCATCACGCGATCCGGAATGTTCGTCGGGCCCGGGACGAACAGATGGTTCCGGCCGGGACGTCGCGTTGCCGCCATGGTGTTTTCTCCGTTTCTCAGAATAGCGCCGACACGCAGCTGGCGTGCGGCGACAATGGTGCGCCGAGGGTTGTGGCGGATCGCACGGAGCGCCCCGGGACGATCCCGGGTGCTCCTGACGGCCGCTGGTCAGATGAATCGCGGGACGAACTCGTTCGCGCGCGACATGGGGACGAAAACGGGACCGGGGACGAAAACGGGACCCGGGAGGAAAACGGGACCCATGTCCGTCCGCGCCGAAGGTTGCCCTCCGACGCCCGTCGCCGCGCGCGCCACCGAATACCTCAAGCCTCTTCTCCATGGGCCGGGTCGCGCGACACGCGCTGACCGCTGGGCCGTTTCAGCGTCGTCGTCCCCGGGGACGGCACCCTTAGTTCGCCTCGATGGGCTCCGGTCATGCGTTCGCGAACGCCGCCCGGTGGGGCACCTTGAGCGGGACTATGCCCGGCTTCTGCCAGAAAGGAAAACCCGAAATACTTGGTCTCAAATCAAAATTTTTTTTGTGGAAGAAGAGCTTACGTCGCGGCGCAGAAGGCGCGCGGTCTCGCGGGGCCAACGTCATCAAACTGATACGGGAATCCGGTTTGGCTCATGACGTTGGAGGCTGTCCCGGAGGCGAACGTGGGCGAAGACACTGAGACGACCCGCGTCCGGACCCTGTTCCTGTCCGACATGCATCTGGGCACCAAGGGGTGCCAGGCCGATCTGCTGCTCGAATTTCTGCGTGATTACGATGCGGACGTCATCTACCTCGTCGGTGACATCGTGGATGGCTGGCAACTCAAGTCCGGCTGGTACTGGCCGCAGAGCCACAACGACGTCGTGCAGAAGCTCATGCGCAAGGTGCGCAAGGGTTCGACGCTGGTGTACGTGCCGGGCAACCACGACGAATTCCTGCGTGACTACATCGGCATGACCTTCGGCGGCATCGAGATCGCCGACCAGCGGGTGCACGAGGCCGCCGATGGGAAGCGGTACCTCGTCATTCACGGCGACCAGTTCGACATGGTGGTCCGCCATGCCAAGTGGCTCGCGTTCCTGGGCGACGGCGCCTACACCTTCGCGCTCTTCGTGAACACCTACGTCAACACCGTGCGCCGCCGCCTCGGCCTCGCCTATTGGTCGCTTTCGGCCTGGGCCAAGCTGAAGGTAAAGAACGCCGTCAGCTTCATCGGCAAGTTCGAGGAACTGCTGAGCGCCGAGGCCAAGCGCGTCGGAGCCGATGGGGTGATCTGCGGCCACATCCACCACGCGGCCAACCGGCAGATCAACGGTCTGACCTACCTGAACACCGGCGACTGGGTGGAATCCTGTACCGCCATCGTCGAACATTACGACGGCACCATGGAGGTGCTGCACTATCCGAGCCTGCTTCGCGCCCGTGCCGCGCGCACCGAGCTGGTCGGCCATCCGCGGCCCGAAGGGGCCCGGGCGGTCGCGTGAGGCTCCTCATCGCGACGGATGCCTGGCATCCGCAGGTCAACGGTGTCGTCCGCTCCCTGGAGAACATGGCCGCGGCGGGGGCCGCCTACGGCTTCGACCCGGTGTTCCTGACCCACCAGGACTTCGCGTCCCTTCCCCTCCCGGGATATCCCGAGATCCGGCTCGCCTACGCCACCAAGCGGCACGTGGCCCGCCTCTGGGACGATCTGCGGCCCAGCCACGTCCACATCTCCACCGAGGGGACCGTCGGCTATGCCACGCGGCGATACTGCCTCGCCCACGGCCGGCCGTTCACCACGAGCTATCATACCCGTTTCCCGGAATATCTTTCCGCCCGGGCCCCCGTGCCGGAAGCCTGGAGCTATGCCTGGCTGCGCCGGTTTCACGGAGCGGCCAACGGCACCATGGTCTCCACCCCTTCCCTGGAGCGCGACCTCGACGCCCGCGGCTTCACGAATCTGATGCGCTGGACGCGCGGCGTCGATACCGAGCTGTTCCGCCCGCGCCCGCCGGAGGCGCCGGACTTGGCGGACCTCGCCGGTCTGCCACGGCCGATCTTCCTTTCCGTGGGACGGGTCGCGGTGGAGAAGAACCTCGAAGCGTTCCTGCGCCTCGACCTGCCCGGCACGAAGGTCGTCGTCGGCGACGGCCCGGACCGAGCACGCCTCTCAGGTATCGCGCCGGAGGCCCGTTTCCTGGGCACCCGTACGGGCGCCGCGCTGGCCGACCTCTACGCCGCCGCCGACGTCTTCGTGTTTCCGAGCCTGACCGATACCTTCGGAATCGTGCTCCTCGAAGCCCTCGCCTGTGGTGTGCCGGTGGCCGCCTACCCCGTCACAGGTCCCCTCGACGTCATCGGCCGGACCGGTGCCGGCGTCCTCGATCAGGATCTGCGAGCGGCCGCCCTGGCCGCGCTGGCAATTCCGCGCGAGCGCTGTCGCGGCGAAGCCCTGCGCTACACCTGGGCCGAGAGTGCGCGCCAGTTCTACGACAACATTGCCCACGCCCATGGCAGCACGCCGGCCCCGGCCCGGGCAGCGGGGACGGCTCCGCGGGGCATCGTCGAACTCGGCTGACGCGTGGACCCGTCTCCCCACGCAGGCTAGGGGAAGAGGGCAACCCCTGCCCCGGACCCCTCCCGATGCCGCCCTTCGACCCACGCCTGGCGGAGACCTACCCGGCCGTGATCGGCTGCGACGAGGTCGGGCGCGGCGCACTCTGCGGTCCGGTGATCGTTGCAGCGGTGTGGTTCGCGCCGACCGCGTTTCCGCCCGAGCTGCTGGCGCGCCTCGACGACAGCAAGCGCGTGAAGGCGGCCGAGCGCGAGGCGCTGACCCCCCTGATCCGGGCGCGAGCCCGCGTCGCGGTGGCGGCCGGGTCGCGCGCCCTGGTGGACCGGATCAACGTCCGCGCCGCCACCCTCGACGCCATGCGGCGCGCGGTCCTCGCCCTGCACCTCGACGCACCGGTCTGGGTCGACGGCCGCGACGCGATTCCCGGTCTCACCCTTCCGGGCCGCGCCGTGGTGGGCGGCGACCGTCTGGTGCCGCAGATCGCCGCCGCCTCCATCGTGGCCAAGACCCTCCGCGATACCCTGATGCGTCGGCTCGCCGGGCGCTACCCGGATTACGGCTGGGCCAGCAATGTCGGCTACGGCACGCGCACGCACCTCGCCGGCCTCGCACGCCGCGGCCGCTCACCCCATCATCGCCTCAGCTTCACGCGCGCCTATGACCTCAGAACAGGCTCAGCTGGTCCGTCGGAACCCTGAACAGGTCAGTCCGCAGGCGCCGCCGGACTTCGGGATAGCCGAGGCGCAGCCGGGCAAGCCGCATGCGCTGGCGGATCAGGTCGGCATAGGCGCCGGTGCCGGTCATCCGCGTGCCGAAGGCGGCGTCATAGGCCTTGCCGCCCCGCGCAGCGCGGACCAGCGACATGACGTGGTGTTGCCGGCCCGGATAATGCTCGGCGAACCAGTCATTCACCAGGTCATCGAGCTCGAGCGGAAGGCGCAGGAGCACGTGGCTGGCCTCCTGGGCGCCGAGGGCACGGGCCTGACCGAGGATCGCCTCGAGCTCGTGGTCGTTGAGCGAGGGGATGATCGGCGCGGCAATGACCATCACGGGGATACCGGCCGCGCTCAATCGGCCGATCGCATCCAGGCGCTTTTGCGGATGCGGCGCCCGCGGCTCGAGCCGGCGCGCCAGGACGGGATCCAGGGTCGTCACCGAGATTGCGACT
Organism: Methylobacterium sp. AC690; assembly: GCF_979256535.1. Classification (NCBI taxonomy): domain Bacteria; kingdom Pseudomonadati; phylum Pseudomonadota; class Alphaproteobacteria; order Hyphomicrobiales; family Methylobacteriaceae; genus Methylobacterium; species Methylobacterium sp. AC690. The sequence goes on from NZ_CEEDOX010000014.1 coordinate 108,362, forward strand.
TTGACCAGACCATCCCGCGCGAGGTCGGTGAGGAGGTCGAGGTCGCGCACGACGAGGTTCGATTTCGTCACGATGCCGACCGGGTGGCGGAAACGCGCCAGCACCTCCAGCACCGCGCGGGTGACGCGATGCTCCCGTTCGATGGGCTGGTAGGGATCGGTGGCGGTGCCCAGGGCGATGGTAGCAGGGCGGTAACCCGGCGCCGACAGCTCCGCTTCGAGCAGGGCGCCGGCATTCACCTTCCGGAACAGCTTGGTCTCGAAATCCAGGCCCGGCGAGAGGCCGACATAGGCATGGTTCGGACGGGCGAAGCAGTAGACGCAGCCGTGCTCGCAGCCTCGATAGGGATTGATCGAGCGATCGAACGAGATGTCGGGCGAGGTGTTGCGGGTGATCAGCGTACGGGCATGCTCCGGCCTCACCTCGGTCCGCAAAGCGACCGCCTCCTCCTCTGCGGACCAGCCGTCGTCGAAGGATTCCCGGCGGGCCGCCTCATACCGTCCGCTCGGATTGGCCGTGGCACCCCGGCCCCGCCGCCCCGACGGCTGCGGCGTCGTCTCACCGAGACGTCGCGCCGCCTCGATGTCGGCGAATGATGAGCGGAAGGCGTCTGCAGGCATGGGCCGAGTTCATCCAGAGGGATTGGATGAGAACGTATCACGAACAAACGTCGGGACAGTTGCAGATATTTCAGGCAGAACGCCCGTCCCTCAGCATTTCTACCCGCCTGTTAGCATTGCGCCGCCGTGAGATGGCTTTGCGCAACGCAAAAATGCGGTATGCGCGCGCATGCTTTCGGCTCTCATCTCCGTGACCCGGCCTGCCGACCCCGAATCCGTCGATCAACTCGCCGACACGCTCGGCGCGCTGGTGGCCGGCGTCGCGGCGGGGCTCGTCGGCGATGCGGTGATCATCGTGCCAACCGCGAATACGACGATCGAGACCGTGGCCGAAGCGACCGGTGCGAAGGTCGTTCTGCGCGGACGCGGGTCGTCGCCGTGGTCGGCAGGGGCGAAGGTCGCACGCCGGGACTGGGTCCTTTGCCTGGAGGCCGGCGATATTCCCGCCGAGGGCTGGATCCGTCTTCTCGACCGCTTCATCGGGACGGCGCGGCCGGAGGTCTCGCTGGCACGCCTGCGCCGGCCCCATACCGGCCTGCCCACGCGCCTGGCTGCCCGGGGCGAGCGCGTCATCGGCGTGAACGCACCGCGTCCGGGCGATCTGGTGCGACGCGACCGCCTCCTCGCCGGACCGAAATTTATCCGCCGACTGAAGGCCCGCCCGCTCGCGGCGCGGCTCGACCGGGCCTGACCACCGCGGACAATCCCCAGTCGGTGTGAATCAGACCGAGATCGATGCGCCGCGACGCAGGTGCTCGTCGAGACGGGGCATGATCTCGACGAAGTTGCAGGGGCGATGGCGATAGTCCAGCTGCGCGGCGAGGATACCGTCCCAGGCGTCGCGACAGGCCCCGGGAGAGCCGGGCAGCACGAAGATGTAGGTGGCGTTCGCGACGCCGGCCGTCGCGCGCGACTGCAGGGTCGAGGTTCCGATCTTGTCGTAGGAGATGCGGTGGAAGACGGCCGAGAAGCCGTCCATGCGCTTCTCGAACAGCGGCTCGATCGCCTCGGGCGTCACGTCCCGACCGGTGAAGCCTGTGCCGCCCGTCGTGATGACGACGTCGACGGCCGGGTCCCGGCTCCAGTTCTCGACCTGTCCGCGGATCGCCGCCACTTCGTCGGGGACGATCGCGCGAGCGGCCAGGGTATGGCCCGCAGCCTCAAGGCGCTCGACGAGGGTGTCGCCGGAGCGGTCGTCCTCCGCGCTCCGGGTATCCGACACCGTGAGGACCGCGATGGCTAGCGGGATGAAGCTGCGGGTCTTGTCGGATGCGACCATCATGGAATGCCTTCAGCCGAGCGCGGGCGGGACATCAGCGATCTTACGCGAAAGCCCCGCCCCCCGACAGCGCGCCGGCTGCACCTCAGTTACGCGCTGCCCGGAACGTGTCGCAGGACTTCGTCTGTCCGCTGCGATAGCCGGTCATGAACCAGCGCATCCGCTGTTCGGACGAACCGTGGGTGAAGGAATCCGGCACCGCGTAGCCCTGCGACTGCTTCTGAAGCTTGTCGTCGCCGATGGCGCTCGCCGCCTGCATCGCCTCTTCGATGTCGCCCTGCTCCAGGGCATTGTACTTGTCGTTCGAGTTCTTGGCCCAGACGCCCGCGAGGCAGTCGGCCATGAGCTCGATGCGCACGGAGAGCTGGTTCGCTTCCGTCTTGCTCGACGCGTTCTGCTGGCGCCCCTGCACCTTGCCGAGAATCCCGAGCTCATCCTGTACGTGGTGCCCGACTTCGTGGGCAATGACGTAGGCGTAGGCGAAATCACCCTTCACGCCGAACTTCTGCTCCATCTCCTTGAAGAAGGAGGTGTCGAGATAGACCTTCTTGTCGATCGGGCAGTAGAACGGCCCCATCGCCGCTTGCGCAGAACCGCAGCCGCTGCGGGTGCCGCCGGTGTAGAGCACCATCGCGGTCGGCCGGTACTGGCGACCGGTCTGGTTCGGAAGGACCTCTTTCCACACGTCCTCGGTGTTGCCGAGGATCGCAGCGGCGAAGCGGCCGCTCTCGTCGGTCGGCTTGGTCTTGCGCTGAGTCTGGGTCTGCGGATCGACCTGCTCCTGGCGGGGGCGTCCGCTGCCGGACATCTGCTCGGCACCGCCGATCAAGACGGCCGGGTTGATGCCTGTGACCCAACCGATGATGCACAGGATCACGATGGTGCCGATGCCGAGGCCACCGGCTCCACCGCCGGGAAAGCCGAACCCACCGCCGCCGCCACCTTCGCCGCGCCGATCCTCGACATTGTCCGACGAGCGGAAATCTTCCCAGCGCATGATCTCGTTACACCTTGTCCGGCCACGCGGCGTCACACACGACCGCGTGAAGTAAGTCGTAGGCGCGGGATACGGTTCCGCTTGGGCGCTGGCCCTAGCGGGCTCAGGCCTTCCCGTCGAGAGCCGCGCGCAGCGTCCGGAAATCCCGCCAGGCGAGGCGCTTCTGCAGGGGTTGGCGCAGGAGATAGGCCGGATGCAGGGTCGCCAGAGCACGGATCTCGCGGCTCCCAACCCGATACGGGTAGAAGCGCCCGCGGGCCTTCAGAATGCCGTCCTTGGTGCCGGTGATCGCCTGCGTCGCCGGGCTGCCGAGGCAGACGATCAGGTCTGGATCGGCGAGCTCGATCTGGCGCTCGATGAACGGCCTGCAGATCGACACCTCCTGCGGCGTCGGATTGCGGTTCCCCGGCGGCCGCCACGGCACGATGTTGGTGACGTACGCATTCGTACGGTCGAGGCCGATGGCCGCCATCATGCGGTCGAGGAGCTTGCCCGAGCGGCCCATGAAGGGTTTGCCGACCCGGTCCTCGTCGGCCCCCGGCGCCTCGCCGATGAACATCAGCTTCGCCGCCGGATTGCCGTCGGCGAAGACGAGGTTCTTGGCGGTGAACTTCAGGGGGCAGCCGTCGAAGCCGGCGAGCAGCGCCTCCAGTTCCTCCAGGCTCTGGACGTCCTTCGCGCGCGCTCGGGCATCGCCGGCGGCTTCGCCGGGCTTGGCCGAAGCCGATTGTCCGAAGGTCCGGGCCGGTGGCGGCGTCGAACCGCGCGGGGGCAGTTCGGTGCGGAAGGTGTCGTCGAGGGCGGGACGGGCACGCTCGGGGGATTGTCTCTCCGGGGCTGGACGGCTCGGGGCGGCGCGCGCCAGCTCCGGTGAATCGGTCTCGGAGAAGCGATCGTGGGGCGCTTCGTCCAGAAACAGGTCGAGCCCGGCCTCGACGTGGAAGTCGAGGTTCGCGATCAGATCCCGTTGTCGGTCTTCACCCTGGCTCATGCGGCTGATGTGGCGCCTCAGCGAGCTGTGGACAACGGGGCATGCGACGTCGCGCACCACCTTTTGCCCTGCGCGACATCGTCAGCACGGGGCATCCCCGGGCAGAGTCGCGCCTGCATTCCCAAGTTGGGTTGCGTTCCCAAGTTGGAATGGGTTGAGACTGATCGTCAAACATGGGATCGCACGACCAACGCGCCCGCGAAAAGCGGATGCACGACAGGAGGATGACGGATGGCGCTGCCTGAACGCGAGGCAATGGAGTTCGACGTGGTCATCGTGGGCGCCGGTCCGGCCGGGCTCGCGACGGCCATCCGCCTCAAGCAACTGGCGCCTGACGTCAGCATCGTGGTGGTCGAGAAGGGCTCCGAGGTGGGCGCCCACATCCTGTCCGGTGCTGTGATCGATCCCTCGGGGCTCGACGGCCTGCTCCCCGGCTGGCGCCAGGACGAGGCGCGCCCGCTGAAGACCGCGGTCGAGCGCGACGAGTTCATGTTCCTGACCAAGAACAGCGGCGTGACCATGCCGAACGTGTTCTTCCCCAAGCTGATGTCGAACCACGGCAACTTCGTCGGTTCGCTCTCCAACGTGACGAAGTACCTCGGCGCCAAGGCCGAGGAACTCGGCGTCGAGATCTATCCGGGCTTTCCGGCCGCGGAAGTGCTTTACGACGCGGCCGGCGCCGTGGTCGGCGTGGCCACGGGCGATCTCGGCATCGGCAAATCCGGCGAGCCGCGCGACGACTACACCCGCGGCATGGAGCTTCGGGCCAAGTACACGGTCTTAGGCGAGGGCGCGCGCGGGTCGCTGACCAAGACGCTGATCGACCGGTTCAAGCTCAACGCCCACAGCGACCACCAGAAATACGGTCTCGGCGTCAAGGAACTCTGGCAGCTCGCCCCCGACAAGTTCCAGGCCGGCCTTGTACAGCACACCATGGGCTGGCCGCTGCCGAACAAGGCCGGCGGTGGCTCCTGGCTCTATCACTTCGACGACGGCCTGCTCTCGGTCGGTTTCGTGACGCACCTGAACTATGAGAACCCGACCCTGTCGCCGTTCGAAGAGTTCCAGCGCTTCAAGACCCACCCGATGATCCGCGAGACCTTCGACGGGGCCAAGCGCATCGGCTACGGCGCGCGCGCCATCATGGAGGGCGGCTGGCAGTCGGTCCCGAAGCTGGTCTTCCCAGGCGGGTGCCTCGTCGGCGATTCCGCCGGCTTCGTGAACGTGCCGCGCATCAAGGGCTCGCACAATGCGGTCCTCTCCGGCATGCAGGCGGCCGAGGCCCTGGCGCAGGCGCTCGAAGCCGGTCGGCACGGTGACGAGCTCGTCAGCTACGAGAACGGCTGGCGCGACAGCGCCATCGGCCAGGATCTGAAGCGCGTGCGGAACGTCAAGCCGCTCTGGTCGAAGTACGGCACCCTGATCGGCGTCGGCCTCGGCGGGCTCGACATGTGGTCGAACACGATCCTGGATGCCTCGCCCTTCGGAACGCTGCGCCACGGCAAGCCGGATCACGCCACGCTGAAGCCGCTCAGCGAGGTGAAGCCGATCGTCTATCCGAAGCCGGACGGCAAGCTGACCTTCGACCGGCTCTCCTCGGTCTACCTCTCGAACACCAACCACGAGGAGGACCAGCCGGCCCACCTCAAGGTTCGGAACCTGGAGCTGCAGAAGGCCTCCGAGCACGACGTCTACGGCGGGCCGTCGGCACGCTACTGCCCGGCCGGCGTCTACGAATGGGTGGAGGATGCCGGCGCCAGCGACGGCGTCCGCTACCAGATCAACGCCCAGAACTGCGTCCACTGCAAGACGTGCGACATCAAGGATCCGAACCAGAACATCAACTGGGAGACCCCGGAGGGACCGGGCGGACCGAACTACCCGAACATGTGAGGGGGGCCGCTTCGCGGCGCGATCACGGTCGGATGAGGGGGGATGGCGGGCGCAGGCGCCGCCATCCTTATGCCTTGCGAGGATGGCGGTAAGAGTCCAGTGTCCCGCCCCAATCGAGCCCGGCTGCCGAGATGGCCGGTGCGCAGGAGCCGTGATCGGTGCCCATGAACGGAACAGCCAAAACCAGTCGGACCGGCCGCCGGGTCCTCTCGGCGCTCGCCGTCTGCCTCGCGGCCTCGCCGGCGGCCTACGCGGCCCAACCCCGGGAATCCGCTCCGATCTCCGAGTACGAGCCGGCAGAATCGTTGGAGGGCAACTTCCTCTCGGCCTACATCGCCGGTGCCTCCAAGGACACCGCCGCGGCCGCGAGCTATTATCGCGAGGCGGTGAAGGCCGATCCGCGCAACGCCGAGCTCCTGGAGCGCGCCTTCGTGTCGCTGCTCGCCGACGGCTCCCTGCCGGACGCCTTCCGGGCCGCCGAGCGCCTGACCAGCCGCGACGGCACGAACGGCCTCGCCCAGCTCGCGCTCGGTGTGCGCCAGATCAAGGCCGGGCAGTTCGCCCAGGCGCGCCAGAACTTCGCGCGCAGCGGCCGGGGGGCCGCAGCCGACCTGACCGGAACGCTGCTCACCGCCTGGGCCTTCGCCGGGGCCAATGACGGCAAGCGCGCGCTGGAGACCATCAACAAGCTCAAGGGCGAGCGCTACTACAACACCTTCCGCGACTTCCATGCCGGGCTGATCGCCAGCCTCGTCGGCGATCAGGCAGAGGCCGAGCGTCGCCTGAAGGCCGCCTACGATGCCGATCGCAACACCCTGCGCATCGTCGATGCCTATGCGCGCTTCGAGGCCCAGGCCGGCCGTACCGACCTCGCGATCCAGGCCTACACCGAATTCGACAAGCTGCTGCCGCGCCATCCCATCGTGCGCGATGCGCTGACCAAGCTGAAGGAGGGCAAGCCTCTCAGCCGCCTCGTCAACTCGGCGCAGGAGGGTGCGGGCGAGGTTCTGTACGGCCTCGGCTCGGCCGGCTCGACCCAGGGTGACGAGCTTCCGGCAGTGGTCTACCTGCGTCTCGCCCTCTACCTCGCTCCCGAGCACGCCCTCGCGCGGCTCACCCTCGCCGACATCCTCGACCGGATGAAGCAGACCGAGCGGGCCAACGAGGCCTATTCGCAGATCCCCACCACCTCGCCCCTGCGCCTCAATGCCGACGTCCAGGTCGGACTGAACCTGGAGCAGATGGGCAAGGGCGACGAGGCCATCGCCCATCTCGATGCCGCGATGAAAGCGCATCCGGACGACATCGACATCGTCACGGCGCTCGGCAACGTTCAGCGCTCGCGCAAGAAGTACGAAGAGGCGGCGGAGACCTACAGCCGCGCCATCGCGCTGATCGGCGACAAGCCGGCGTCGAACTACTGGACGACGTTCTACTTCCGCGGCACCGCCTACGAGCGTGCCAAGCAATGGTCGAAGGCCGAGGCGGACCTGAAGAAGGCCCTGGAGCTGGTGCCCGCGAGCCAGCCCGGTGCCCGGGCCCAGGTGCTGAACTACCTGGCCTATTCCTGGGTCGACCAGAACATGAACATCGACGAGGCCTTCACGATGCTGAAGCAGGCCGTCGATGCGGCCCCGCGCGACGGCATGATCATCGACAGTCTGGGCTGGGCCTATTTCCGCCTCGGCCGCTGGGACGATGCGGTGCGTGAGCTGGAGAAGGCGATCGAGCTGAAGCCCGGCGACCCGACCATCAACGATCACCTCGGTGACGCCTACTGGCGCGCCGGACGTCGCCTGGAGGGCAAGTTCCAGTGGCAGCATGCCAAGGACCTGAACCCTGAGCCGGACGATCTCGAAAAGATCAATGCCAAGCTCAAGGACGGCCTGCTGGAACTCGACAAGCCTGCGGCCACCGCCGAGAACCCGCCCGAGAGCAAGGTGAACCCGGAACTGCCGAAGGGCGCGCCGGCTCCGAACGAGCCCCCGGGCGCTGCCGACAAGAAGAGCGGCGGCTGACGAGCCCGAAGGCTTGACGGACCGCGCGTCGCGGGGCCAGACCGGCCCCGCGATTGCCCGATCCGTGAGCCCCGAGTGTCCATGCCCCTCCTCGTCACCCGCGCTCCGGCGAAGATCAACCTCACCCTCCACGTCCTCGGCCGCAGGACCGGCGACGGCTACCACGAGCTCGAAAGTCTCGTGGTCTTCACCGGCGCCGGCGACACGCTCAGCCTGGAGCCCGGTCCCGACCTGGCGCTGACCGTATCGGGGCCGACCGCCGGCCCGGCCGGCCCCCTCGACGACAACCTTGTCATTCGGGCGGCGCGGAACCTCGCGCGCCTGCGGCCGGGTCTGCGCCATGGCACCTTCCATCTGGTGAAGCGCCTGCCCGTCGCCGCAGGCATCGGCGGCGGCTCCTCCGACGCTGCCGCGGCCCTGCGCCTTCTCGGGCGCCTGAACGCCATGCCCCCCGACGATCCGCAACTGATCGCGGCCGCCCGTGCCACCGGTGCCGATGTCCCGGTCTGTCTCGTCCCCCGCGCCCGCATGATGTCGGGCGCCGGCGAAGCCGTCGGACCCGTCCTCGATCTGACCCCGCTGCCGGCGGTCCTCATCAATCCGGGCGTCCCGGTCGAGACCGCGCCGGTGTTTCGCGCGCTCGGGCTCGCGGTCGGCGATCGCCACGGCACCGGCGCTCATCCCGTCATCGCCCCCGGTCTCGGGGCGGAGGCGCTCCTGCGCGCGATCACGCCCGCGCGCAACGACCTCGAGGCCCCGGCGCGCAGCATCGCCCCGGTGATCGACGGGGCGCTCGAGGCCTTGCGGGCCGCACCCGGATGCCGTCTGGCGCGGATGTCGGGGTCCGGCGCGACCGTGTTCGGACTTTTCGGGCATCGATCCGAGGCGGCTCGTGCCGCTCGTAGCATCGCGACAGTTCACCCGGACTGGTGGGTCAGCGCAGCAATGCTTCGCTAAGCATTCGCTCAATCGGTGGAATAGCAACTTTCCGTGCATCAAGGCCGACTTGAGCTGTCAGCTTTACGCTCGCTCAAGGTTTGAGTCTGCAGGATCGGCATGCGCGAGGAGCGGTGCATGCCCGACCAGAAAAACAACTCATGGGGAGAGGGTGAACTCCGAGAACTCCTGTGCCTGATGATGATCGGCTCCTGCATCTGGATCCTCGGCACCCAGCTCGGCTTCTTCACGGTTCTCATCGACGCGACCCGGACGCATCAGCTTCAGGACCTGCTGATGCTGACCCTCTGCATGAGCCTGGGCGTGGTCGTCGCGGCCATCCGCAAGTCCTTCAAGCTGCGCAAGGCGATGCAGGATCGCGACGGAGCCGAGGCCCATGCCGAGGCCGTCGCACGCCACGATGCGATGACGGGCCTCGCCAATCGGCGCCTGTTCCGGGAAACCCTCGAAGCCCGCATCCGCGTGGCCACCGGTCTGCCGCGGGTCGCCGTGATGCTGATCGACCTCGACCGCTTCAAGCCGGTGAACGACGTCCATGGCCACGCCGCGGGCGATGCGGTCCTCTGCGTCATTGCCGATCGTCTGCGGGCCCTCGCCCCGCCTCAGAGCCTCGTCGCGCGCCTCGGCGGCGATGAGTTCGCGCTCCTCCTCGATGACGGCAGCGACCCGGAAGTTCTGGCGCGCCTCGCACAGGGCGTCATCGCCGCGCTCTCCCAACCGATCGCCTGGACCCAGAGCCGTCTCGAGATCGGCGCCACCATCGGGATCGCGACGGCGACGGAGGAGAGCCGCACCGCGGAGGCGCTGCTGCACGCTGCCGACGTCGCCATGTACCAGGGCAAGCGGGATGGTCGCGGGACCTACCGGTTCTTCCATCTCGACATGGGCCAGGCCCTGAAGGCACGGGCCCGGCTCGAGGGCGAGTTGCGGATTGGCATCGAGAAGGGCGAGATCGAACCGTTCTACCAGCCGGTGGTGTCACTGCCTGGCCGCGACCTCATCGGGTTCGAGGTGCTGGCCCGCTGGAATCATCCCCGGTTGGGCATTCTGACCCCCGCCGATTTCATCGGCCTGGCCGAGGAGACCGGCCTGATCGCCGACCTCACCTGGTCGCTGATGCGCCGGGCCTGCCGGGACGCCCGGCTCTGGCCAGCCCATCTCCAGCTGGCGATCAACATATCGCCGCTTCAACTCCGCGATCCGCACCTGCCGGAACACATCCTCGGCATCCTGACCGAGATCGGATTCGCGCCGGAACGCCTGGAGATCGAGATCACGGAGACGGCCCTGGTCAACGATCTCGAAGCGGCGCGGACCGCCCTGAAGTCGCTCCAGAGCTTCGGCGTGCGCATCGCCCTCGACGATTTCGGGACCGGATATTCCAGCCTGTACCATCTGCGCGAGCTGCAGTTCGACAAGCTGAAGATCGACCGCAGCTACGTGGAATCGATGCGGCTGAGCAGCGAGCGCGCCAAGCTCGTCGATGCGATCATCGCCCTGGGCTCGAGCCTCGGCCTTCTCACCACGGCGGAGGGCATCGAGAGCGGGACCAGCGTCGATTGGCTGGCGGGCCAGGGCTGCACCTATGGTCAGGGCTACCTCTTCGGCCGGCCCATGAACAAGGCCACCACCGACGGTCTTCTCACACAATGGTCCGACGATGAGGGCCGGATCGTGATCGCGCCGTCTCTGTCCGAAACGTCGGAGCTCGCCGAGCGCGAACTCGTGGCCCTTGCTCCGCCGCCGGCCCTCCGCCAAGCGGCAGCCTGACCGTCCGCCGCGCCCGGAAGCTCAGTGCGCCCGGGCGATGCAGAAGTCGACGACCTGCAACAGCGCGTGTTTCATCGGGCTCGCCGGGAACGCCTTCAGGGAATCCCGGGCCCGGTCGCCGTACAGGCGTGCACGCGCCATGGTCTCCTCCAAGGCACCGTGACGCCGGAGGATGGCGCGCGCCGTCTCGAGATCGTTGTCGGTGACCTCGCCCAGTTCGAGCGTCCGCTTCCAGAAGGCGCGTTCGCTACCCGTGGCACGGCGCACCGCGAGGACGATGGGAAGCGTGATCTTGCCCTCGCGAAAATCGTCGCCGACATTCTTGCCCAGGGTATCGCTGGTGCCGCCGTAATCGAGCACGTCGTCGATGAGCTGGAAGGCGATCCCGAGGTTCATGCCGTAGGCGCGGCAGGCCGCCTGCTCGGCGGTGTCGCGCTCGGCCAGGACCGGTCCGACCTCGCAGGCGGCGGCGAACAGCTCCGCCGTCTTGGCACTGATCACCGCGAGATACTCGGCCTCGCTCGTCTCGGTGTTCTTCGCCGCCGTGAGCTGCATCACCTCGCCCTCGGCGATGATGGTGGCCGCCGCGGACAGGATATCGAGGGCCTTCAGCGATCCGACCTCGACCATCATGCGAAAGGCCTGGCCGAGCAGGAAATCGCCCACCAGGACGCTGGCCTCGTTCCCCCACTTGATGCGGGCCGCGACCTTGCCGCGACGCATGTCGCTGCCGTCGACCACATCGTCGTGCAGGAGAGTCGCGGTGTGCATGAACTCGACGCTGGCGGCGAGCTTCACCGCGCCGTCGCCGGCATAGTGGCAGAGATCAGCGGTCGCGAGGGTGAGGATCGGCCGGAGGCGCTTGCCGCCCGAGGAGATCAGGTGGTTGGCGACCTCGGGAATCATCTGGACGTCGGATCCGGTGCGGGACAGGATCGTCGCGTTGACGCGCTCCATCCCGCCTGACACCAGGGCGACGAGGTCGGCCAGGCTCGCCTCGGGATCGGGGCTTCTCTCTTCGATCGGAACTACGACGCCCAAGACCTCGAGGCCTCCCGCTTCCCTACGCCAACGCGGCGCGATCCAATCGACCACGTCCGTGACACCCCATCGCATGCGCTCGGAGGCGCTGCAACACGCACCATGCCGCAAGGTATAGATCCGCGGTCGGTGTCCGGTATGGCACCGGGGAGAGGATGTATGACCGAACTCATTCGCAGCAACGACGTCGTTCTGATCGGCTTTGCCCAGTCGATCCTGGAGGCCGCTGCCATTCCGGCCCTGGTGGCCGACCAGCACATGAGCCTTCTCGAAGGCTCCATCGGTGCCTTCGCACGGCGTCTGCTGGTGCCGCAGGATCAGGCGATGCAGGCGCGCCGCCTCCTCACCGATGCGGGTCTCGCCCACGAGCTGCGGGATGCCTGAGGCCGGTGCCGATCTCTGGCTCGGCGGGCGGCTTCGGCTGACCCAGCCGCCGCGCGGCGCGCACCGGGCCGGTACGGATGCGGTGCTCCTGGCGGCTCTCCTCCCGCCCGAACCCGGTGCCGTCGTCTGCGACGTCGGAGCGTCCAGCGGCGCCGTCGGCCTCGCGGTCGCCCTGCGCAGCCCCCGCTGTCGCGTGGTGCTGGTGGAGCGCGATCCGGAGCTGGCCGCCTACGCCCGCTGCAACGCGGAGGCGAACAGCTTGTCCGACCGGACAACGGTGATCGAGGCGGACGTGCTGGCGCCCGGGCTGCGTCGCCATGCCGATGGCCTGACGCCCGGCCTTGCCGACCTCCTCCTGACGAACCCGCCCTATTTCGAGCCCGGACGGCACCGGCCCTCCCCCGTGGCCGCCAAGGCCGGCGCGCACACGTTCTCGGACGGCGGGCTCGAAGACTGGATGCGCTGCTGCGTCGATCTTCTTCGCCCACAGGGTCGGATCGGCCTGATCCATCGGGCGGATCACCTCTCCGCCTGCCTCGATGCCCTCCGCGGCCGCTTCGGCGCGCTGGCGATCCGGCCGGTCCACGCCAAGCCGGATCAGCCGGCGATCCGCATCCTCGTCAGCGGCGTGAAGGGCAGCCGCGCACCACTCCGGCTCCTGCCGCCCGTCATCCTTCACAGCGATGACGGCAAGTTCACCCCGCACGCCGCGGCCCTCAACGAGGGCCGCGGCTGGGTCGATACCTCCGGCGAGTCCGCCTGAGGGCGGCCCTCAGTAGAACGTCCGGACCCGATACGGCCGATGCCAGCCGTGATGGCGGTGGCCCCAGCCGTGGTGCCAGCGCCAATGATGGCGGTGATGCCAGTGGCGACGGTGATGCCAGTGACGGCGATGGTGCCAGTGCCGGCGGTGATGCCAATGGCGCCGATGCCCATGCCACCGGGCCTGCGCCACCAGGGGCGCCTGCGCGCCGGCCTCGATACCTGCCACGGGCATCGGTGCAGCGCTCACCGTCGCTCCAAATCCTATCGCACCGGCCAACATGCCGAGTGCCAGGGCCATCCAACGCATCGCGCGCATGGTTGCGTCTCCTTCGCTGCTGCGCGGCCCCCTTCGGGAGGCTCGCCCGCCGCCACGATCCGGCGGCGTGAGGCGACAACGGCGACGCTGGCAAAAGGGTTCGTCCCGCCCCACCTCAGCGCTCAAGCCGCCCGGCCACCCGTGGTCGACGCGGGACACCTTGCCTGCCCTCCTGTTCGAGTCGAGATCGCATGCCTGTTTCCCTGCCGGGTCCCCTGCGCGCGCTGCTTCCCCGGCGCTGGCGCCGTGAAGGCTCCCGCGTCGCCGTCCTGCGCCTCAGCGGGGCGATCGGCGCCGTGTCGCCGTTCCGCGCCGGGTTGTCGATCGGCGGTCTCGCGAGCAGCCTCGAACGCGCCTTTGCGACGCCCGGCATCGCGGCCGTCGCGCTGGTCATCAATTCGCCGGGCGGTTCTCCGGCGCAGTCGCACCTGATCCATCAGCGCATCCGAGCCCTGGCGGCCGAGAAGAAACTCCCGGTCCTGGCCTTCGTGGAGGATGTCGCGGCGTCCGGCGGCTACATGATCGCCTGCGCGGCGGATGAGATTATCGCCGATCCCATGTCCCTGGTCGGATCGATCGGTGTCGTCTCGGCTGGGTTCGGTTTCGACCGACTGATCGAGCGAATCGGCATCGATCGCCGCGTGCACACCCAGGGCGAGGCCAAGGGCATGCTCGACCCGTTCCGTCCGGAGGATCCTGCCGACGTCGCGCGTCTCAAGGCGATTCAGGCGGATGTGCAGGCGCTGTTCACGGCGCTCGTCAGTGCCCGCCGTCCGAAGCTCGCGTCGAGCGGAGAGAACCTGTTCACCGGGGCGGTCTGGACCGGGCAGCAGGCCCTGCCGTTGGGCCTTGTCGACGGCCTGGGAGATGCCCGCTCGACCCTGCGGGCCCGCTATGGGGAGACGGTCGACCTCGTTTTCATCGCGGAGAAGAAGGGCTCTCTCGTGGCCCGCCTGTTGCGGCGCTCGGCACCCGGGAGCAGCGTCGCGGGCGAAGTCATGGCGGCGATTGAGGATCGCGCCGCCTTCGCCCGCTACGGCTTGTAGACACTCAATGCTTGCAGGCTTCGGTGCCGTAACCGGCATAGACCACCCGAACCTTGCGGGTGCAGGTCTCGGCCAGGGTGGGGGCCGGCACGGCCGCGACTTCGATCGGCGTCACGGCGGCGGGCATCGTGACCGCGTCCGAATACTCGGCCGTGGCGAGCGCGTTCGACGCGGTGATCACCAGCGGAGTGGCGACCAGGGATGCTGCGACGAGGGCGGCGAAGACTGTGACGGACGAGCGCATGACGCGATGTTCCAAATTGTCGACCGCCCTTGAGGACGGTGAGAACCCCTTGATTGCCTGATAAACTTGGCAGCAAGCGAGACCGTTCCACCGCTAAAACGAAACGTGGCCGAATTGTGTGTGCCGACGCACGCCCGGCCTGCCGTGCCGTCGCTTGACACGACCGGGCCGCCTCTTAAACGCTGGCCGCCCCTCCACGGACCGGAAAACCCATGTCGAGCGCCGTCGATCTCGCGCCCAAAACCTCGTTCCAGGGCCTGATCCTGACCCTGCAGCGATTCTGGGCGGCGCAGGGCTGCGTGATCCTGCAGCCCTACGACATGGAAGTCGGCGCCGGCACCTTCCATCCGGCCACGACTCTGCGGGCGCTCGGCCCGAAGCCCTGGAAGGCCGCCTACGTCCAGCCCTCGCGGCGTCCGAAGGACGGTCGCTACGGCGAGAACCCGAACCGGCTGCAGCACTACTACCAGTTCCAGGTCATCCTGAAGCCGAACCCGCCCAACCTGCAGGAGCTCTACCTCGCCTCCCTCGACGCCATCGGCGTCGACCTGACGCTGCACGACATCCGCTTCGTCGAGGACGACTGGGAGAGCCCGACCCTCGGGGCCTGGGGCCTCGGCTGGGAGTGCTGGTGCGACGGCATGGAGGTGAGCCAGTTCACCTATTTCCAGCAGGTCGCCGGCTTCGAATGCGCCCCCGTGGCGGGCGAGCTGACCTATGGGCTTGAGCGCCTGGCGATGTACGTCCAGGGCGTCGAGAACGTCTACGACCTGAACTTCAACGGCGGGACCGGCGAGGATCGGGTGTCGTACGGCGACGTCTTCCTCCAGTCCGAGCAGGAATATTCGCGCCACAACTTCGAGGCGGCGGACACCGCGATGCTGTTCCGCCAGTTCACCGACGCGGAGAAGGCCTGCCGCACCTACCTCGACGCCGGGGCGCCGGAGGACGAGACCGGCCGACACCGGATGGCGCAGCCGGCCTACGACCAGTGCATCAAGGCGAGCCACGTCTTCAACCTGCTCGACGCCCGCGGCGTCATCTCGGTGACCGAGCGCCAGAGCTACATCCTGCGGGTACGTGAACTCGCGAAGGCCTGTGGGGCGGCGTACCTGCGCACGGCGGGGGGCGGCGCGGCCTGATCCGCGTCACTGACCGCGCCCCACGACCCCGAACACCATCACCTGGACGCCGCCTGATCCCATGCCCGACCTCCTCCTCGAACTTCGCTCCGAAGAGATTCCCGCCCGCATGCAGCGGAAGGCGGCCGACGACCTGAAAAAGCTCGTCACCGACGCCCTCGTGGAGCGCGGCTTCCTCTACGAGGGGGCCAAGGCCTTCGCCACGCCGCGCCGCTTGGCGCTGCACGTGGCCGGCCTGCCGCCGCGCGGGCAGGACGTGCGCGAGGAGCGTAAAGGGCCCCGGGTCGGGGCACCGGAGGGTGCCGTCCAGGGCTTCCTGAAGAGCACGGGGCTCGCGAGCCTCGACCAGGCGACCGTCGTCACGGATCCGAAGAAGGGCGCGTTCTACGTCGCGTTGCTCGAGCGGCCCGGCCGCGAGACCCTCGACGTCCTTGCCGAGATCCTGCCGCAGATCATCCGCAGCTTCCCGTGGCCGAAATCGATGCGCTGGGGCCAGGCCTCGGCGCAGCCGGGCGCCCTGCGCTGGGTGCGTCCGCTGCAATCCATCGTCGCCACCTTCGGGCCGGAGACCGAGACGCCGGACGTGGTGCCGTTCGCGGTGGACGGCATCGTCGCCGGCACCACCACCTACGGCCACCGCTTCCTGGCGCCCGAGGCCATCGAGGTCCGGCGCTTCGACGACTACGTCCGGTCCCTGGAGCGCGCAAAGGTCGTGCTCGACATGGAGCGGCGCAAGGACATCATCCTGCACGATGCCCGCGACCTCGCCTTCGCGCGCGGCCTCGAACTCGTCGAGGACGAGGGGCTGCTGGAGGAGGTCGCCGGTCTCGTCGAGTGGCCCGTGGTGCTGCTGGGCTCCTTCGACGAAGCCTTTCTCGACATCCCGGCCGAGGCCATCCGCGCCACCATCCGAGCGAACCAGAAGTGCTTCGTGCTGCGTCAGGCCGGCACCGACATCCTTGCGCCGGCCTTCGTCCTGACGTCGAATCTGGTCGCCAGCGACGGCGGCCTCGCCATCACCGCCGGCAACGAGCGCGTGGTGCGCGCACGCCTGTCGGATGCCAAGTTCTTCTGGGAGACCGACAAGGCGACCCGCCTCGCGGACCGGCTTCCGAAGCTCGACACCATCGTGTTCCATGAGAAGCTGGGCACGCAGGGAGAGCGCGTTCAGCGCATCGCCGCCCTGGCCCGCGAGCTGGCGCCCCTGGTCGGCGCCGACCCGGATCAGGCCGAGCGTGCGGCGACCCTGGCCAAGGCCGACCTCGTCACCGAGATGGTCGGCGAGTTTCCCGAGCTGCAGGGCCTGATGGGTCGCAAATACGCGGCGCTCCAGGGAGAGACCGGGAGTGTCGCGGCGGCGATCGAGGACCACTACAAGCCGGTCGGTCCCTCCGACCGGGTGCCGACCGATCCCGTGGCTGTGGCCGTGGCGCTTGCCGACAAGTTCGACACCCTGGTCGGGTTCTGGTCCATCGACGAGAAGCCGACGGGCAGCAAGGACCCCTACGCCCTGCGCCGCGCGGCCCTCGGGGTGATCCGGCTGCTCATCGAGAACACCGTGAATCTGTCCCTCCTGCGTGACGGCTACCAGGCCGCCGCCGACGGCCATGCGAATTACGGCACTCCGCCGAAGACCGCCGCGCCTGCCAGCGCCGCGGACGCGGATGGCGCGAGCCTCCTCGCCTTCTTCGCCGATCGCCTGAAGGTCTACCTGCGCGACAAGGGTGCCCGCCACGACCTGATCGATGCGGTCTTCGCCCTGCCCGGCCAGGATGATCTGCTGATGGTGGTCCGCCGCATCGAGGCTCTGGGCACCTTCCTCGAAACCGACGACGGCCGGAACCTGCTGGCCGGCTACAAGCGCGCTGCCAACATCCTGCGCATCGAAGAGAAGAAGGACGGTCGCGCCTACGACGCGGCCCCGGATGCAGCCCTCGCCGCCCGCGGCGAGCCGGAGGAACGGGCCCTCGCCGAGGCCCTGGCGGCGGCGCGCGAGACGGCGTCGGCGGCCGTGGCTGCGGAGGATTTCGCCGGGGCCATGCAGGCGCTCTCGACCCTGCGCGTGCCGGTCGACGCGTTCTTCGAGCGGGTCACGGTGAATGCCGAGGATCCCGCCCTGCGCCAGAACCGCCTCGCGCTTCTCAACGCCCTGCGGGCTGCGACCCGCGAAGTCGCGGATTTCTCGCGCATCGAGGGCTGAGCGACGGCCTCTCGTTTCGGCCCTGGTCTACGTCCCGACCGCCCGGCTGACGGGATGATACCGCTCCACCCCGTCAACCTGTTTGGCGAGGGACCCGAGCCGCGAAACCCCGACCAAATGGCCGGGCGCGTCGATGCGCTCGCGGGAGACGAGGCCTAAACCCCCTACCCGTTTTCGCGGACGAGGGCGGGAGTCCGGTCGGCCGCTCCGCGAACGGATCCGTCGCCCGCGGCCGACGATCTGGCCCACATCACCCGACTCCGGCGCTCTCGCCGGGGCTCATGTGCAAGGTCTCAGGTGGACGTCGCAGGACATCGTCAACCGAAGATTCGCAATGCGGCAGATTTCGGTTGGGCGGCCTTCGAACAAGCGGAACGGTTTCTCGATGATCGCCGTTGGGGCTGCAGATTTTCCTGAAGGGAGATGTAGATGCGCAACCCCATCATCGCCGCCCTGACCCTGGCAACGCTGTTCGGCGCTTCGGCCGTTCAGGCCGAGACCACGGTCATCCGCCGCGACGCGCCCGACACCGTCGTGGTCGATCGCCCCTCCACCGAGAGCCGCACGGTCGAGCGCCGGGAGTCCGGCGACGGCTGCTCCTCCAAGACCGTGACCAAGGAGAACGATCTCGGCGACCGCAAGACGGTCACCAAGGAGAGCTGCGACTGAACCAGCCGTCCGGTTTCGGAGGCCTGCCGCGCCCGCTCCGGTCCCACCGGGGCGGGCTTTCGCGTCTCAGAGAGACTTCTCGTAGCGCCAGGCTTCCATGCCGTCCTCGTAGTAATCGGGGATGACGGCGAAGCGCAGGTAACCCCGGCGTTCGTAGAGCCGGATCCCGGCACCGTTGTCGGCGCGGACTTCGAGGCGCAGACGCGCGCAGCCATGGGCGCGCGCATCCGCTTCGGCGGCGTCGAGAACGAGGCTGCCGAGCCCGAGACCGGACCGCGCCGGGGAGACGGCGATGGAGGAGAGTCGGGCGCTGCGGCTGCCGCGCCGGCGCTCCAGCGTGGCCGACCCGACGAGGGTCGCCTGTCCCGCCTCGTCGCGGATGATCGCCGCCAGGAGCGACATGCTGGGCGAGCGGATGGCGTGGCGGATTGCACGCCGCTCGGCGCGGTCGCTGGCGAAGGCGGCGTGTTCAAGGGCCACCAGGGCGTCGAGATCGGCCAGCGTCGCCGGGCGGATCTCCACCCGCGGCGCCGTTTCAGACTTGATCGAGGACGCGCTCACCGGGCCGTCCAGGGATAGACCCAGGTTTCCGACAGGGCACGCCCCGAGGCCCGCAGGAACACGCGCAGGTCGGTCGCCTGACCCGGGGCCTCCAGGGTCACGTCGAAGGCCGCGCGCAGGCCCTGGATATGAGGGTTCGGCGCCACCGAGCTGTGCGTGATACGGCCCAGGGCGGTGCTTGCCACCACCTCCACCCGGCTCGGATCGGCGCGGTAGTAGTCGAGATCGCCGCCGGCGAAATCGACGAGGAAGCGCCGCGTCAGGCCGCCCTTCTCCTCCTCCGCCTTGGCGGTGCCACTGGCCAACGGGGCGACGCTGAAGGTGTTGATCACGCGCCCGCCCGGATGGAGCGGAGCCCCGCCGACGGCGCGAACCCGGTAGGACAGCGTGACCGGCGTGCCGGCCGGATAGGGGCTCGCCGGCCGCCAGCACGCGACGATGTTGTCGTTGGTCTCGGTGTCGGTGGGCAGCTCCATCAGCATCACCGCACCCTCGCCCCACGGGCCGTCCGGCTCGACGAAGTAGCCGGGCCGGCGGTCGTAAGAGGCTTCCAGGTCCTGGTAGGTCTCGAAGTTCCGATCGCGCTGCATCAGCCCGAAGCCCTTCGGGTCGCGGTCGACGAAGCTAGAGATGCGCCGGTCGCGCGGATTGTGGAGCGGACGCCACAGCCACTCCCCGCTGCCCGCCGCGATCTGGAGCCCGTCGGAATCGTGGAGCTCCGGCCGGTAGTCGTCGGCGTGGCGACGATCGTTCTCGCCGATGAAGAACATCGAGGTAAGCGGAGCAAGGCCCACCGTCGCGAGGTCGACCCGTGGGATCAGGGTGGCGCGCACCGCCACGCTGGTCGCGTCACCCGGCGTCACGGTGAACTGATAGGCACCGGTGAGCGACGGGCTGTCGAGGAGCGCGTAGATCGTCAGCGCGTCGTCGGCCTTGTCCGGTACGCCGACCCAGAACTCGCGGAAAACCGGAAATTCCTCGGGGCCGCCCTGCCCCTCGACGTTGACTGCCAGTCCCCGGGCCGAGAGGCCGTAGAGCTGATCGCGCCCGAGGAAGCGATAGTAGCTCGCCCCGAGGAAGACGATGAGCTCATCGAGCAGGTTCGGCTTGTTCAGCGGCGCATGGATGCGCAGGCCGGCGAAGCCGAGATCGACCGGCAAGGCCTTGTCCAGCTTCGTGCGCCCCATGTCGTAGAGGCTCGACTGGTAGGGAATCGGCGTCGCCACGCCACCGCGGACGAGGTTCACCGTCACCGGACGGGTGTAGAGGAAGCCGAGATGGAAGAGCTGGAGCCGGAACGGGCTCCCGTCGCCGAGAAACGCCTTGTCCGGCTTGAAGCGGATGTCGCGCCAGGCGTCGTAGTCGAGCTTGGCGATCGGCGCCGGCAGGGTCGGGACGCGGGCCTCGTAGGCAACCTTGGCAAGGTCCTGCGCCCGGCGCTCCACGTCGGCGAAGCCGAAGGGGGTCTCCGGACGCCCTTCGCGGCGTTGCGCCCGCGCCTCCACGGTCGCCGCGAGGAGGGTCGTGGCCGCGAGTCCCTGGACGATTCTGCGCCGGTTGGGTTCTGACATCGTCCTGCGATCCGGTGCGCCTTGAGAGAAAACCGTGCGCTTGATGGCCCGTCCGCACGACCTTGGGAAGGGCCCATCGTCTGCTGGGCGTCGGTGTCCGCGGCGTTTCTGCAACAGCCCGGGAAGACAACCCGGTTTCGGGTGAAAAATCGCGGTTTTCCCTTGTGGCGAGAACACCCTGACCGTATATGCGCCTTGCCCAATTTCGCACGTGCCTGTGGCCGCGTGTCGGTTGGTGGGCATCCGGCCAACTGCCGGACAGCCGCCAGGGGTCTTAAAGGATCGATGGTCGACAGGGTGGATTCCCTCCGGCCGGCATCCAGGTGGCAACACCGGACCCCGACAACAACCGGCAGCCGGAGGCGAAACCGGCGAACCCCGCTCTCCACGGGGGACGCAGCTTAAAGCAACGACGAACGGGCTTTTTTGGTCTCGTCGGCCCTCCAAAGGCCGGCACCGAAGAGGCTTGTTTCTCTTTGCCCGGCGTGCGGTGGGGACCCCCCTTCCAATCCAAGGCAGCTTCCGGGTGCTCTTGCGCCCGCGATGCCCTCGCGTGTCTCCAAAGCACGTGGCGCGTCGCGTCGCAGCGCCCCCAGACGCCGGACGGCATCCTGTCGTCCTGACATTCGACAGCGCGCCCCGCGAGGGCGCTCGCGAACCTGTGGGTTGGAACGAGCATGACCGATCGTATCCGCGATTTCCTGCGCGCACGCCGTGACATGGGCCAGGACGAGGGCCCGGTGATGGTGCTCGACCTCGATGTCGTGCGCGACAACTACACCGCCTTCGCCCGTGCGCTGCCCGACACCCGCGTGTTCTACGCGGTGAAGGCGAACCCGGCGCCGGAGGTGCTGCGGCTGCTCGCCGAGATGGGCTCCTGCTTCGACACCGCCTCGGTGGTCGAGGTCGAGATGGCGCTCGCCGCCGGGGCCACCGCCGACCGCGTCTCCTTCGGCAACACCATCAAGAAGGAGCGCTGCATCACCCGCGCGCTCAAGCTCGGCGTGCGTCTCTTCGCCGTCGACTGCCAGGCCGAGGTCGAGAAGATCGCCCGGGCCGCCGATTCGGCGGGCGTCGAGGCCGGCGACGTGCAGGTGTTCTGCCGCATCCTCTGCGACGGGGCCGGCGCCGAGTGGCCGCTGTCGCGCAAGTTCGGCTGCGTGCCGGAAATGGCCGTCGACGTGCTGGAGCACGCCTACCGCCAGGGCCTCACCGCCTACGGCGTCTCGTTCCATGTCGGTTCGCAGCAGGGCAATACCGGTGCCTGGGACGGCGCCCTCGCCTCCGCCGCCACGATCTTCGAGGACTGCGCCCAGCGCGGCATCACCCTGTCGATGGTCAACCTCGGCGGCGGCTTCCCGACCAAGTACCTCAAGGCGGTGCCGGGCGTGGAATCCTACGGCGACGCGATCTTCCGCGCCCTGACCAAGCACTTCGGCAACCACATGCCGGAGACGATCATCGAGCCCGGTCGCGGCATGGTCGGCAATGCCGGCGTGATCGAGGCCGAGGTGGTGCTGGTGTCGAAGAAGTCCGACGCCGAGGACGAGGTGCGCTGGGTCTACCTCGACATCGGCAAGTTCGGTGGGCTCGCCGAGACCATGGACGAGTCGATCCGCTACGCGATCCGCACCGAGCACGACGAGGACCGCATGGCCCCCTGCGTGCTCGCCGGCCCGACCTGCGACTCCGCGGACGTGCTGTACGAGAAGGTACCCTACCCGCTGCCCGTATCGCTCTCCATCGGCGACAAGGTGCTGATCGAGGGGGCCGGCGCCTACACCACCACCTACGCGGCGGTCGCCTTCAACGGCTTCCCGCCCCTGCAGCAATACGTGATCTAAACCTCTTCACGGTCATGACGCGAACGCCGGGCGTTTCCCTGAGGGACGCCCGGCGGTGGAACCCCACAGTCCCGCCCCGTGCAGGTCGACGGCCTCGGTCGCAGCCTGAACGGACTCGTCCTGTCGCCTGCCCAACGTTCGGGAAGGGTGCGGCCTTGGTCCAGATTCGTGATGAAGTGGCCGGCGACGTCGTCGCCCGCGAGCAGCTCCTTGACGCCTGCTTCGGCGAGGCTCGCCGCCTGAAGACGTCCGAGCGCCTGCGCGAAGGCCGGCTTCCGGCGGAGGGCCTCGCCCTCACCGCCGAGAAGGACGGTCGCGTCGTCGGCACCTGCCGTCTGTGGCATGTCGAGGCCGGCGCCCGGCGCCCGGCCCTGCTGCTGGGGCCGCTGGCGGTCGACCCGACGATCCAGGGGCTCGGCCTCGGATCGATCCTGATGCGGGCTGCCCTGCGTCGTGCGGACATCCTCGGCCACGGCGCTGTGCTGCTGATGGGCGATGCGCCCTACTATGCGCGCTTCGGCTTTTCGGCGGAACGCGCGGAGGGGCTGTTCATGCCCGGCCCGTTCGAGCGCGAGCGCTTCCTCGGGCTCGAGTTGCGTCGCGGTGCCCTGGCCGGAGCACGGGGTATCCTGCGGGCATCGGGTGCCTGGGATCAGGCGGCACCCATCCCCCTTGTGCCGGCGGTGGCCGAGAGCGGCGCAGGCTCCCGACGACGGGTCGCCTGACGGCCGTTCCGGCGAAACCGCGGGTCAGACGGCCGTGTGATGCTCGGTCTTGGTGGCGAGATCGCAGCGGCGCTGGAAGGCGGCATCATGGCGGCGCGTCACCGCGCGAAGCAGCGAGGCCGCCAGGGTGATGATGCCCGGATCGCGGTCGATGGGCTCGTCGACCGGAGCGGCGAGGCGCGAGGTGATGAGTGCGAGCATGGTAGAAGTCCGTGGCGTTGAGGGGACGGACTTTTCCGCGTCGGTGTTCGCTGTTGTTCTGTTGCAGTGCAATATCGGTGTGCGGGGCCGTCGTCGCAATGCGCTGCGGTGGGACCTCGCCCTGCGTACAGGGCATGCGCCGCTTCAAACTTCCGTAAGACTCGGTGCATGGCGCATGAGTCGATTGCCCCGGGGCGGTTGACCGCCGGAGCCGCAAACGCCACTGAGCCCGTCGCTTGTTCGTCATTTGCGCCGCCTAAGGCATGCGGTCGCCGTACGACCACCGACAACGACACGCGTATGAGAAGGACCCGACGCCCATGACCGAAGCCGCCACCGCCTGGCCCGTCCACGGCCGCATCACAGGCCCCATCGTAATGATCGGCTTCGGCTCCATCGGGCGCGGCACGCTCCCGCTGATCGAGCGCCACTTCGAATACGACAAGGCGCGCTTCACCGTCGTCGAGCCCTCCGACGCGCACAAGTCCCTGGCCGATCAGCACGGCCTGCGCTTCGAGCAGGTCGCTCTGACCAAGGAGAACTATCGCGAGGTGCTGACGCCGCTGCTCACCGAGGGCGGCGGCCAGGGCTTCTGCGTGAATCTCTCGGTCGACACCTCGTCGCGGGCGATCATGGAGCTCTGCCGCGAGCTCGGCGCCTTCTACATCGACACCGTCGCGGAGCCCTGGCCGGGCTTCTACTTCGACAAGAACAAGAGCCAGGGCGACCGCACCAACTACGCCCTGCGCCAGGAGATCCTGGACGCCCGTACCGCGAGCCCCGGCGGCACCACCGCCGTGTCGTGCTGCGGCGCCAATCCCGGCATGGTGTCGTGGTTCGTCAAGCAGGCGCTGCTGAACATCGCCGGCGATCTCGGCCTGAAGACCCCTGAGCCGAAGGACCGCGCCGGCTGGGCCGCCCTCATGCGCGAGGTCGGCGTGAAGGGCGTGCACATCGCCGAGCGCGACACCCAGCGTGCCAAGTCGGCCAAGCCCATGGGCGTCTTCGTCAACACCTGGTCGGTGGAAGGCTTCGTCTCCGAGGGCAACCAGCCGGCCGAGCTCGGCTGGGGCACCCACGAGACCTGGATGCCGGAGAACGGCCGCGAACAGGAGAAGGGCTCGCGCTGCGCGATCTACCTGCTCCAGCCCGGCGCCGACACCCGCGTGCGCTCGTGGACGCCGACGGCCCAGTCGCAATACGCCTTCCTCGTGACCCACAACGAGGCCGTCTCGATCTCCGACTACTATACCGTGCTGGAGGGCGAGCGCGCCGCCTACCGGCCGACCTGCCACTACGCCTATCACCCCGCGAACGACGCGGTGCTCTCGCTGCACGAGATGTTCGGCAACGGCGGCAAGGTCCAGGAGACGATCCACATCCTCGACGAGACCGAGATCGTCGACGGCATCGACGAGCTCGGCGTGCTTCTCTACGGCCATGCCAAGAACGCCTACTGGTACGGCTCGCAGCTCTCCATCGAGGAGACCCGCCGCATCGCGCCCTACCAGAACGCCACGGGCCTGCAGGTGACCTCGGCGGTGCTCGCCGGCATGGTCTGGGCCCTGGAGAACCCGGAGGCCGGTATCGTCGAGGCCGACGAGATGGACTTCCGTCGCTGCCTCGAAGTGCAGACCCCGTATCTCGGCCCCGTGATCGGCGTCTACACCGACTGGACGCCGCTGACCGGTCGCCCGGGCCTGTTCCCCGAGGACATCGACACCAGCGACCCCTGGCAGTTCCGCAACGTGCTCGTCCACGGCTGAGACACCACGCCGCCGCGTCCCCGGCACGGCTTCCGCGCCGGGGACGCGGCCGATGCATCCGAAGCCCGTTGTGTCCGGGACTCGCGGACGGCTACGATGGCGTTGCGCAGCGACGCGCCCCATCTTCGTCTCCAGCCAGGACTGTGCCGCCCGGTGCCCCATTTCGAAGATTTCTACGCCAACAAGCTGCGCGGTTCGCTCGGGGTCACCGATGCCGAATCGGTCCTCGACCTGCGCGAGACCAACCGTCCGACCGCGGAGGCTTCGCTGGCGGACATGCTGGAACGCAGTCGCTTCGGGAAGGGCAAGACGGTGGCGATCCGGCTGGCGCCTCCGCCGGAGGGCGGCGGCGAAACCCTGTTCCAACCGATCGGCCGCCTGCTGCTCGAGGCCAAGCGCAAGGGTCTGGTCGATCGATTGCAGACCCTCCCGGCCGGCGACGGTCTCGGGTTCTACGTGGCACTATCCGGCAAGGCTGCGCGTTCCTCCGACGGATAACGTCGCGCGACCCCGGGAAACGCCTTGCTCAACCTCGGACACAACACCATCGAGCGCGTCGCTCGGTTCGGCTACGGCGCCCGCGGCATCGTCTATTGCGTCGTCGGTGGCTTGGCAGTCCTCGCCGCCATCGGCCAGGGCGGCCGCGCCGGCGACAGCGAGAGCGCCCTCCGCTGGGTGCTCGCCGGACCGTTCGGCGTCGTGCTCGTCGGCCTGATCGCGGCCGGTCTGCTCGGGTTCGCGGTCTGGCGCTTCATCGAGAGCGTCACCGATGCCGACCGGCGCGGAACCTCGCTGAAGGGCGCGACCGTCCGGCTTGCCCATCTCCTGAGCGCCGCGATCTATACCGGCCTCGCCATCACCGCCGCGAGCCTCGCCCTCGGCCTCGGGCGCAAGGGCGGTGACGCCACGCAGGACTGGACGGCCTGGCTCCTGGCAAAGCCCTTCGGCCTGTGGCTCGTCGGCCTGATCGGCCTCGGCGTCATGGGGGGCGGCGTCGCCTTCCTGATCAAGGCGTTCAAGGGCGACGTCACCGATCGCCTGAAGCTCGACGCCGACCATTGTCGCTGGGCCAAGCCCGTCGGCCAGTTCGGTTACGCTGCCCGCGGCGTCGCCTTCCTGATCATCGGCGGGTTCTTCATCGCGGCGGCCTGGTATCAGGCCTCCTCGGAGGTGAAGGGCTTGGCCGGCGCCTTCGCGGCCCTGCGCGCGCAGCCCTATGGCTGGGTGCTGCTCGCCATCGTGGCGGCCGGGCATTTCGCCTTCGGCGCCTTCGGTCTGATCCAGGCGCGCTTCCGCCACATCGACGCGCCGGATATCGACCAGACCGACGACGCCGTCGCCGCCGCGATTCGCGCGGTGCACTGACGCCCCCCCGGACCAAAAGCGAACGCACGGGGATTGAGGCCCGAATCGCAGGAGGTGTTCAGAGGCCCATCGGCCGAGGCGGCGCGCCTGACAGAGGGAGAAGCCATCATGCACATTCGTCCGACGATCCTGGCCGGCCGCCTCGTTGCCCTCGGCCTCGGCCTCGCGTCCGCTCCGGCGCTCGCGCAGGGCATCTCCATCGGCCCCGGCGGCGTACAGGTCGATCCCGGTTACCGCCGCGGCTACGACGATCGTGGTCCGCCGCGCAGCGAACTGACCCGTGGCGAGGCCGCCCGCATCGCGCGGCGCGAGGGGCTGGTGGATGTGGACGGCGTCGACCGGCGCGGCCCGCGGATGATCGTCCGCGGTTCGGACCGGCGGGGCGACGACATCACCGTCGTGCTCGACAGCCGGTCCGGCGACGTGATCGACGTCCGCCGCTGAGCAGACAGACCGCGATACCATTCGCGTCGATCGAGGCCCGCCCGGCGATGTCGGGCCTTCGTCAGGCCTGGCTGCGGGCGAAGCGTTCGAGACCCTCGCGGGCCGTGCTCACGGGCCGCCATCCCAGGGTTGCCAGCCCCTCCGCGTGCGCGACGAGGCTGGTGGAGAGGCGGGCATAGGCGCGCTCCTGTCCTGCGAGCCGGCAGGCGAGTGCGAGCAGCGCGGACGGCGCGGGCAGGAGTCCGGCGCGCCGTCCGAAGCCGGCGCGCAGGGCCGTCACCATCTCGGCCGGGGTGAGCGGATCGGGCTCGGCCACGATGAGCGGCCGGCGCAAGGGACCGGGCGCTGCAAGCGCCACGGCGACCGCCTGGGCCAGCGATTCCACCGAGACGAGAGAGCGCCGCGCCCCGAGGCTCGCGAAGGGAAGCGGCGCGGCAGAGCGGGCCAGTTGCAGCAGGGTCGCGACATTGCCCGTCACGCCGGCGCCGTAAACCAGGACGGGGCGAAGGGCGACCCAGTCGAGCCCGGTCTCCGCCAGGGCTGCCTCGGCCGCGAGCTTGGAGCGCCCGTAAGCCTCGGTCGGGGCTGGCAGATCGGACTCCGTGACGAGTCCGGGCGCCGAGATCCCGGTTTGCGCCCGGATGGAGGACAGGAAGACGAAGCGCTGGACCCGGGCCCGGACGGCCGCCTCGGCGAGACGCAGGGTCGCCTCGGTGTTCGACGCGCGGAAATCGTCCTCGGGCGTGCCCGACATGGTCAGCGACAAGCCCGCGGAATGCACCACCGCGTCGACGCCCGCGAGGGCCGCTGCCATGTTCATCGGCCGGGTCAGGTCGCCGACGACGGCGCTGCTCGCGCCCTCCGGAACCTCCACCGGACGGCGGAGCAGGACGCGCACCCGGAACCCGTGCCGCGACAGGCTTTGCAGCAGGTGCCGCCCGATGAAGCCCGTGGCGCCGGTCAGTGCGATCAGCGGTCCACCCATGGGACGAACCCTCCTGACGGCAGCAGCGCCGTGACCTCGATCTCGACCTTCATCTCGGGACGCAACAGACCGGCGACGATGACGAGCGTGGCGGCGGGCCGGATCCCGGCCAGGACCCGGCCGCAGACCGCGAGAACCGCTTCGGCCTCCGTACGATCCGTGACGTAGTAGGTCGCCCGCACGATCTCCGCGAGCCCGGTCCCGGACTGTGCCAGGACGTCCCCGATGGTCCGCCAGCAGGCCTCGGCCTGCTCGGTGGCCGAGACCGGCAGCGTCATCGTGGCGTAGTCGTAGCCGGTGGTGCCGGCCACGAAGACGAAGCCGCCCTGCACCACGGCGCGCGAATAGCCGTAGGCCGCTTCGAACGGCGAGCCGGAGCTGATCAGGCGCCGTGCGCTCATCCGCGCCGGAGGGCTTCCAGGACCTTGGCCCCGGGCCGACCGGTGGCCGGCATGCCGAGGCTGCGCTCGACTTCCTTGATGGCGTCGCGGGTCTTGGAACCGACCTTGCCGTCGGGTTCACCCACATCGAAGCCGCGCTTGGTGAGGCGGGCCTGAAGGTCGCGGCGCTCGGCCCGCGACAGCGGCGGATCGTCGGTGGGCCAGTCGGCCTGGATGCCGCCCCGCCCGCGCAGACGGTCGGACAGCACCGCGATGGCGAGGCCGTAGGATTCGGCCGCGTTGTAGGAGTAGAGCGCGTCGAAGTTCTTCGTCACCAGGAAGGCCGGGCCGTCGATGCCGGCCGGAAGCAGGATGCCGGCCGGACCGTCGCCCGAGAGGGGACGGCCGTCGACGCGGGTGACGCCCAGCGAGGCCCAGTGGGCGATCGCCTTCTTGTTCTTGCGACCCGCCGCGCCGGCGTTGAAGCCGCGCGGCACCTTCACCTCGTAGCCCCAGGGCTGGCCGTTGTTCCACTTGGCCACCCGCAGGAAGTTCGCCGTGGAGGCCACGGCGTCCGGCACCGAATCAACCAGGTCGCGGCGCCCGTCGCCGTCGCCGTCGACGGCGAGGCGCTGATAGGTGGTGGGCATGAACTGCGTCTGCCCGAAGGCGCCGGCCCAGGACCCGTTCAGGCGGGAGGGATCGATATCGCCGCGCTCGATGATCTTCAGGGTGGCCATCAGCTCGCCCTTGAAGAACTCCTTCCGGCGATGGTTGGCACAGATCAGCGTGGCGAAGGACTGCACCAGCGGCATCTTGCCGAGGTTCTTCCCGAAGTTCGATTCGACGCCCCAGACCGCCGCGATGGTGTGTCGGTCGACACCGTAGCGCGCCTCGGCATTGGCCAGGGCCTGCGCGTGCTGGCGCATGGCGGCCTTGCCGTCGTCGACGCGCTCCTCGTCTACGAGGGCGGCCATGTAGTCCCAGATCGGCGTCTTGAACTCGGGCTGGGCCTGGCTGAGCTCGAGGACCTTCTCGTCGTAGGTGATCCCGGCGGTCGCGGCCCGGAAGGTCTGGGCCGAGATGCCCTGCGCGGCGGCCTGCGCCTGCAGGCTTCCGAGGCAGTCCTGGAAGTCGGCTTGGGCCGGGGCGCAGATCGCCAGGAGGGCCGCGGCCACTCCGCCGGAGAGGGTCGCCGTCTTGCCCGATCGGCCGAATGCCATCGTGTTCTCCGCCAGTGCGTTCGTCGAAACCGTGATCGCCGATTCAGGCGATACCAGGGTTAACGAACGGTTGAGGCCGGCACCGAATGACCGGAACGCCCGACGCACACATCCGACTGCCCCGTGCCCGACCCTCGGAATCGGGCGGGAGAGCCGGCGTCGATCGCGCTCAGGCGAACCCGCGCGCGGCGAGCTTCTCCTCGTAGGCGTCGATGG
This sequence comes from Methylobacterium sp. AC690, assembly GCF_979256535.1. Classification (NCBI taxonomy): domain Bacteria; kingdom Pseudomonadati; phylum Pseudomonadota; class Alphaproteobacteria; order Hyphomicrobiales; family Methylobacteriaceae; genus Methylobacterium; species Methylobacterium sp. AC690. The sequence goes on from NZ_CEEDOX010000014.1 coordinate 137,975, forward strand.
CCGGAGCGCGCTTCAGGGTCAGGCCGATCTCGTCGAGGCCGTTGAGGAGGCTCTCCTTGCGGCCGGAATCGATGTCGAAGTGCAGGGTGCCGCCGTCCGGACCCTTGATGGTCTGGGCCTCCAGATCCACCGACAGGGTCGCGTTGGAGCCGCGCTCCGCATCCTCGAACAGCTTCTCCAGATCCTCGGGGGAGACCGTGATCGCCAGGATGCCGTTCTTGGCGCAGTTGTTGAAGAAGATGTCGGCGAAGCTCGTGGAGATGACGCAGCGGATTCCGAAATCGGTCAGGGCCCAGGGCGCGTGCTCGCGCGACGAGCCGCAGCCGAAGTTGTCGCCGACCACGAGGATCCTGGCGTTGCGATAGGCCGGCTTGTTCAGCACGAAGTCCGGGTTCTCCGAGCCGTCGTCGCGGTAGCGCATCTCGGAGAACAGGCCCTTGCCGAGACCCGTGCGCTTGATCGTCTTGAGGTACTGCTTCGGAATGATCCGGTCGGTGTCGACGTTGATGATCCGCATGGGCGCCGCGACGCCCTCCAGGGTGGTGAACTTGTCCATGATGGTCGCCGTGGTCCGTGAACGTCGTGCGTGACGGCCGACCCGCTCGGGCGGGCGGCCGGTCGCTTCGGCACCGGTCTATCAGGCTGCGGAACGCGCCGGAAGCCGGGCGACCGGTCCCACGTCTCGCGATCGTCGCGCATCGCGCCTATGCTGGGGGTCGCGCACGACAGGGGGCAGCGATGGCCGAGACGACCAACCAGTTCAAGAAGGCGCCCAAGCGCAAGAAAGAGAAAGCGCGCTCGGTGACGGTGTCGCCCGAGATGCGCCAAGCCTACGCGGATCTGATCAAGCAGAAGGAAGAGCGCGAGGAATACGCAAAACACCTGCCCTCCGAAAAGGGCAGGTGAGCGAGACGAGCCGGCGAAGGTTGCTTCGCGCCCGCCCTCCGAGAAGGGCAGGCCATCGTTGAGACGGGAGCGACGCCGAACGCCTAGCGCTTTCCAGCCTCGATCACGTCCTCGACCGTGCGCAGGCCGGCGCGGGGCGCGTTGACGAGGCAGGCCATGTTGCCGGGGGCGTGCTGGTTCTTCCACATCTTGGTGTGGGCCTGGGGGATCTTCTCCCAGGGGAAGACCTCGCTCATGCACGGGTCGATGCGCTGGTCGAGGACGAACTGGTTGGCGGCGGAGGCCTGCTTCAGGTGGGCGAAGTGCGAGCCCTGGATGCGCTTCTGGCGCATCCAGACGTAGCGGGCGTCGAAGGTGATATTGAAGCCGGTGGTGCCGGCACAGAACACGATCATGCCGCCGCGCTTGGCCACCAGGGTCGAGACCGGGAAGGTCGACTCGCCCGGGTGCTCGAACACGATGTCGACGTCGTTGCCCTTGCCGGTGATGTCCCAGATCGCCTTGCCGAACTTGCGGGCTTCCTTGAGCCAGGTGTTGTACTCGGGCGAGTTGACCTTGGGCAGCTGGCCCCAGCAGTCGAACTCCTTGCGGTTGATCACGCCCTTGGCGCCGAGGCTCATGACGTAGTCGCGCTTGGTGTCGTCCGAGATCACCGCGATGGCGTTGGCACCCGAGGCCGCGCAGAGCTGCACGGCGAAGACGCCGAGGCCGCCCGAGGCGCCCCAGACGAGGACGTTCTGGCCCGGGCGCACGGTGTGCGGGGCGTGGCCGAACAGCATGCGGTAGGCGGTGGCAAGGGTGAGCGTGTAGCAGGCCGCCTCCTCCCAGGTCAGGTGCTTGGGGCGCACCATGAGCTGGCGCGACTGCACCCGGCAGAACTGGGCGAAGGAGCCGTCGCCGGTCTCATAGCCCCAGATGCGCTGGGAGGGTGAGAACATCGGGTCGCCGCCGTTGCACTCCTCGTCGTCGCCGTCGTCGCGGTTGCAGTGGACGATGACCTCGTCGCCGACCTTCCAGCGCTTCACCTTGGCGCCGACCTTCCAGACGATGCCGGAGGCATCCGAGCCGGCGATGTGGTACTCGCCCTTGTGCACGTCGAAGGGGGAGATCGGCTCGCCGAGGCCCGCCCAGACGCCGTTGTAGTTCACGCCGGCGGCCATGACGTAGACCAGCACCTCGTCGTCGCCGATGTCCCAGACGGGCAGCACCTCGAGCTGGTGCGACTGCTCGGGCGGTCCATGGCGCTCGCGCCGAATGGCCCAGGCGTACATCTTCGCCGGCACGTGCCCGAGGGGCGGCACTTCGCCCATCTCGTACAGGTCCTTCAGTTCCGTCGTGCTCGACGCAGCGCTCGCGGCCATCTTGGCTCTCCCCATCACTTCTTGTGCTGCTCGCTATATCGGCGAACCGAGAGCCGTCCAAGAGCCCGAACGGCCAAGAATCTTTTCGACTGAGGCCAAGAAACCTTCACGTCCCCAAGAACAAGCCGCCGCTTGAGCCGGCTCGATCCTGTATTCAATATTATCGTGACCGCGCGGGCCTTTAGCGCCCTTTGTACACAGGCTTGACTGCCTGCGGCCCGCCGCGTCTCGCTCGGCGCTCGGCCGTGGCCCCGCGGTCCGGGCCGGGCGCCGACTTGTACCAATGTCCAATCCTTCGCGGTGTCCTGGAGCCGCCCGACCCGCTCAGGGGCGCCGGTGTTGTCCACAGGTCGCTCGGCGCTCGCCCCGTGAAGCCAGAACGGCCGACCGGGAATCCCCGCGGGCGCCCCCGTGCGCGGCACGTTTGCGTGAGGTCGCGGCGTCGGCGAAAGCGCGAAGAGCGGGGCCGCCCCGGATGTTCTTTGGTGCTGATGACGTGGCGAACGCGCTTCGCTAGGGTGCGCCGCAAGTGATCGACAGCAGTCAAAAGCAATTTGAGATCACATCAAATTCAGTCTTGAGGGAGTGTTCCGGGATGAGCGGACAGGCAGCGGTCGCCGAGACCAAGCGCGACAAGCCGTGGATCATCCGCACCTATGCGGGTCATTCCAACGCCAAGGAGTCGAACGCGCTCTACCGCGGCAACCTGGCCAAGGGACAGACCGGCCTCTCGGTGGCCTTCGACCTGCCGACCCAGACCGGTTACGACCCCGACCACGAGCTCGCCCGGGGCGAGGTCGGCAAGGTCGGCGTCTCGATCGCGCATCTCGGCGACATGCGGACCCTGTTCGAGCAGATTCCGCTGCAGCAGATGAACACCTCGATGACGATCAACGCCACGGCGCCGTGGCTGCTGTCGCTCTATCTCGCGGTGGCCGAGGAGCAGGGCGCGCCGTTCGCGGGCCTGCAGGGCACCACCCAGAACGACATCATCAAGGAATACCTCTCGCGGGGCACCTACGTGTTCCCGCCCGCGCCGTCCCTCCGGCTGACCAAGGACGTGATCCTGTTCACGACCAAGGAAGTGCCGAAGTGGAATCCGATGAACGTCTGCTCCTACCACCTGCAGGAGGCCGGGGCGACGCCGGTGCAGGAGCTGTCCTACGCGTTGGCCATCGCCATCGCGGTGCTCGACACCGTGCGCGACGATCCCGATTTCGACGCGGCGAGCTTCGCCGACGTGTTCAGCCGGATCTCGTTCTTCGTGAATGCCGGCATGCGGTTCGTCACCGAGATCTGCAAGATGCGGGCGTTCTCCGAACTGTGGGATGAGATCGCCCAGGAGCGCTACGGCATCACCGATCCGAAGAAGCGCATCTTCCGCTACGGCGTCCAGGTGAATTCGCTCGGCCTGACGGAGCAGCAACCTGAGAACAACGTCCACCGCATCCTGATCGAGATGCTGGCCGTGACCCTGTCGAAGCGCGCCCGCGCCCGCGCCGTGCAGCTGCCGGCCTGGAACGAGGCGCTCGGCCTGCCGCGCCCCTGGGACCAGCAATGGTCGATGCGCATGCAGCAGATCCTCGCCTTCGAGACCGACCTGCTGGAATACGACGACATCTTCGACGGCTCGAAGGTCATCGACGCCAAGGTCGAGGCCCTGAAGGCCGAGACCCGCAAGGCCCTGGAGGAGATCGGCGGCATCGGCGGTGCCGTGGCGGCGGTGGAGACCGGTGCCCTCAAGCGCGCGCTGGTGGAATCCAACGCCAAGCGCATCTCCGCCATCGAGGCCGGCGACCAGGTCGTGGTGGGCGTCAACAAGTTCCAGGCCGGGGAGCCCTCCCCGCTCACCGCCGGCGAGGGCGCCATCTTCACCGTCTCCGAGACGGTCGAGATGGAGGCCGAGCAGCGCATCCGCGAGTGGCGTTCCAAGCGCGACGGCCAGGCGGTGGAGAAGGCCCTCGACGCGCTCGAGGCCGCGGCGCGCTCCGGCGCCAACATCATGCCGGTCTCGATCGCGGCGGCGAAGGCCGGCGTCACCACCGGCGAGTGGGGCGAACGCCTGCGCCAGGTCTTCGGCGAGTACCGCGCCCCCACCGGCGTCACCCTGGAGACGATCTCCTCGGGGGCGGCGCAGGACGCCAAGCTCCTGATCGCCGATCTCGGCGAGCGCCTCGGCGAGACCCCGAAGCTGGTGGTCGGCAAGCCCGGCCTCGACGGCCATTCCAACGGTGCCGAGCAGATCGCGCTCCGCGCCCGCGACGTCGGCTTCGACGTGACCTACGACGGCATTCGCCAGACCCCGGCCGAGATCGTGGCCAAGGCCAAGGCCACCGGCGCCCACGTGGTCGGGCTTTCGATCCTCTCCGGCAGCCACGTGCCGCTGGTGCGCGACGTCCGGGCGAAGATGCGCGAGGCCGACCTCGATCACATCCCGCTCGTGGTCGGCGGCATCATCTCGCCCGACGACGAGCTGGTGCTCAAGAACATGGGCGTCACGGCGGTCTACACCCCGAAGGACTACGTCCTCGACACCATCATGGTGGGCATCGCCAAGGTGGTGGAGCGCGCCCTCGACAAGCGCGCCGCCGAGCAGGCCGACGCCAAGGCCGGCATCGCCGGGGCGACGCCGCGCAGCGACACGACCGAGAAGGTGTTCTGACCCGCCGTACGCCCATCGCCCGCGCTCCCGACGGCGCGGGCGATGCGGTTCGGGCGAGCATGGCGCCGGCCGCGACCGCCTGCGTCGGTTGGGGTTGGGCGGTGCCCGGCCCTCAGGCCGGGCCCACGAAGCGGTCCCGCCCGGCGCCGAGGCTGCACAGGAAGGCGCAGGCCGCGATGGCGCAGAATAGGGCCGTCGAGGCCGCCCAATGGCCCGTCAGGTCGTGCGCCAGCCCGAAGCCGAGAGGCCCGAGGGAGGCCACTGTGTAGCCGACGCTCTGGGACGTCGCCGCGAGGCTGCCGGCCGTGGCCGGGTCGCGGGCGCGCAGGACGATGATGGTGAGGCCGAGGCCGAACAGGCCGCCGAGGCCGGCACCCAGCAGCATGCCGACCGGCAGCGCCCAGGCGAGCGGGCCATAGACCAGGGCGACGAGGGCCAGGGTGCAGAGGGCGAGAAGGCCCGCGGCGAAGCCGCGCTGGTCGCGGACCCGGGCCGCGAAGGAGGGCACCAGGAGTGCCGCCGGCGCCTGCCCGATGCTCATCAGCGAGGACACGAAGCCGGCTTCCACCGCGCTCAGCCCGCGATCGTGCAGCACCAGGGGCAGCCAGCCGAACATGATGTAGGCCAGGGACGATTGCAGGCCCATGAAGCCGGTGACCTGCCAGGCGAGCCGGTCGCGCCACAGGGAAATCCGCCGCGCTGCGCCGGGTGTGGTCTCGGGCGCCCGGGCGAAGGGCGCCCAGGCGAGGGTGGCCACGAGGGCGGGCACGGCCCAGAGGGCGAGCGCGGCGGGCCAGCCGCCGAGGCCGTCGGCAAGCGGGACCGACAGGCCCGCGCCCGCCGCGGCGCCGAGGCAGAGCACCATGGTGTAGAGGCCGGTGACGACACCCGTCAGGCCCGGAAAGTCGCGCTTGACCAGGCCCGGCAGCAGCACCCCCGAGAGGCCGATGCCCAGGGCGGCGAGGCAGGCCCCGACGAAGAGCGGCCCCAGCCCCCCGAGGCCGCGCAGGCCGGAGCCGAGGGCGACGACCGCCACGGCGAGGAGCACGCCGCGATCGGAGCCGAGGCGCCGCATCACCCAGGGGCCGACGGTGCAGGCGAGGCCGATACAGAGCACCGGAAGCGTGGTGAGCAGGGCGGCCCCGGCGGCGCTGAGCCCCGTCTCCGCCCGGATGCGCTCCAGGAGCGGGCCGACGGTCGTCAGGGCCGGGCGCATGTTGAAGGCGACCAGCATGATGCCGAGACCGAGGAGGATCGGCCGGGCCGTGACCGGCAGGGTGGTCTTCACGCGCTTCGCCGCCGTGCCGCCAGGAGGGTGAGGAAGGTCCCGACCCAGACCAGACCGAAGGGCAGGTCGCCGAGGCGGGCATAAAGGGTCCGTCCCGGGAGGCGCTCCGGAAGATCGGCGTCGAGGACGCCCTCCACGCCGAGGGGCAGGCTGGCGGTGATCCGGCCATGGGCGTCGATCACGGCCGAGATGCCGGTATTTGCGTCGCGGACCAGGGGCAGCCCCTCCTCCACGGCGCGCAGGCGCGCCTGGGCGAGGTGCTGGCGCGGCCCCGGCGTATCGCCGAACCAGGCGTCGTTGGTCAGGTTCAGGATCAGGCCCGGCACCGGCGGCGGACCGTTCGGGCTCGCCCCCGGAACGATGGCGCCCGGAAAGATCGCCTCGTAGCAGATCGTCGCCGCCACCGGCGGCAGGCCCGGCACGGTCATGATCCGCTGGGTCGCCCGGTCCCCCGCCGTGAAGCCTCCCGGAATCGAGACGAACTGCCGGATGTGCAGGGCCCGCAGGGTCGCGTCGAGGGGGGCCGGCAGGTACTCGCCGAAGGGCACGAGGTGCACCTTGTCGTAGATGTCGCCGAATTTCGGCCCGGCCGAGATCGTCAGGATGCTGTTGAAGAAGCGCGGCCGCTCGTCGCCCACCGGGACCTCGGCCCGGGCCGCGCCGGTGATGAGCTGCTTGCCCGGCGGAAAGGCGGCGGCAACCCGGGCCAGGGCCTCGGGATCGCGCTGGATCAGGAACGGGAAGGCGGATTCCGGCCAGATCACGTGGGTGACGTCGGCGATGCCGGTGCGGTCGGGCGCCGCGGCGCGGTCGCTGAGTTCGAGGTAGCGGTCGAGGATGTCCTGGCGGTTCTCCGGCCGGAACTTGGCGTCCTGGTTCAGGTTCGGCTGGACGAGGCGCAGGCGCACGCCCTGGACCAGCGGATCCGCGCCGGCCGGCACCCGCTGGGCGCCGTAGCCGGCGAGCCCGGCGAAGGCGAGGCCGGCGAGGGCGAGGGGAAGGTAGCGGCTGGACCAGCTGTGGGCGGTCGCCAGGGTCGCGGGGGCGGCCGCAACGAGGATCGCCAGGAAGGTCAGGCCGTAGAGCCCACCCACGGCCGCACCCTGCATCAGCCAGAGGTTCTGGCCCAGGGCCATGCCCAGGGTGTTCCAGGGAAAGCCGGTGAAGAGATGCCCGCGCAGCCACTCGCAGGCGGAGAGGCCGAGGGCGAAGCCGACGAGGCGCAGCGCACCCCGCGACCAGAGCAGGCGGGCCAGGGCGAAGCCGAAGGCGTAGAACAGCGCCAGCACCGCCGGCAGGCCGACGACGCCGAGCGGCAGGGCCCAGAGGAATTCCTCGGCCTCCACCAGGAAGGCGGAGCCGAGCCACCACAGGCCGGCGGTGAGATAGCCGAAGCCCCAGGCCCAGCCGATGACCGCGCTGGCCAGCACCGCACCGCGCGTGGCCCTGCGCCCCGTGGCGGCCCCGTCGACGAGCCAGACGGCGACGCTCAGGGAGACCACCAGGGCGGGAAACAGCCCGAAGGGCGGCATGGCGAGGGCGCCGAGGGCGCCGGAGGCCATCGCGATGGCGATGCGGCGCCAGCCGGCGCTGAGCATGACCCAGTGGGCCAGGGCGGCGAGCGGTCCCGTCGCCGGACCGCGCCCGGCGCGGTCCGCGGGGATCGAGGTCATGCCGGCTCCGTCACGCGGCGGGTGATTCGGATGCGGGCTTCGGCGCCGGCAGGGCCAGGGGCACCACGGCGGTGATGCGGGCATCGCCGCGATGGAGGCGCAGGCGCTTCACCCGGCGCGGATCGGCATCGAGCACCTCGAACTCGAGGTCGCCCGGCCCGCTGATGAGCTCGCCCCGGGAGGGCACCCGCCCGGCCAGGGTCACGATCAGGCCGCCGATGGTGTCGATCTCCTCGGCCATTTCCCCGACGGCCGCCACGAGGTCGACACCGCTGGCAGCCGAGACCTCGGCCAGGCCGGCCCGGGCATCGGCCACGAAGACGTCGCCCTCGCCGTCGACGCGCTGGACGAGATGTCCCTCGGCGACGTCGTGCTCGTCCTCGATGTCGCCCACCACCACCTCGATCAGGTCCTCGATGGAGATGAGGCCGTCGGTGCCGCCGTACTCGTCGATGACGAGGGCCATGTGGGTGCGCGTCGCCTGCATCCGCACCAGCAGATCGATGGCCGGCATCGAGGGCGGCACGAACAGCACGGGGCGCTGGATGCGGGTGGCGGCCAGGGTGGCCGACAGGTCGACATTGGCGAGGTTGAGGGTGCGCAGGGCCCGCGTGCCCCGGCGCGCCCGGGGCGGCAGCACGGGCGCGGCGTCGCCGTCGCTGGCGGGGGCCGCGGGCGGCGTGCGGCGGCTGCCCGCCTCGGCCCGGGCGGCGATATGATCGACGAAGTCGCGGATGTGGACCATGCCGCGGGGGTCGTCGAGGGTCTCGCCGTAGACAGGCAGGCGCGAATGCCCGGCCGTCCGGAACAGCTTCAGGAGATCGCCGAGGCTGGTCTCCATCGACACCGCGACGATGTCGGCCCGGGGGATCATCACGTCGTCGACCCGCACCTTGTGCAGGCCGAGGACGTTCTTGAGCATGGCACGTTCGAGGGGCGAGAACGCGTTCTCGCCGGTGTCGGGCTCGGCCAGCGCGTCCTCGATGTCGTCGCGCAGCGAATCGCGGGGACGAAGATGGAAGACGTGCAGGAGGCGGTCGTACCAGGGCTCGCGGGCCTGGCTCTCACCGTCGCCGGAACTGGGCGCGGCCTGGGCCGCGCCGCGACTTCGATCGTTTGTCATGTCTCTCTGATCTGGAGTGTCGGGCGGGTTCGCCGCTCGTGGTGCCGTTCACGCGGCCGGCGGTTCTGCCGGCGGGAGGTCGGGCGCATAGGGATCGGGAACGCCGAGGGTGCGGAGGGCCGCGACCTCGAGGGCCTCCATCGCGTCGGCATCCGCCTCGCCGGTCTCGTGGTCCTGACCGAGGAGGTGAAGGGTGCCATGGACGAGGAGATGGGCCAGATGGTCGCTGAGCGGCTTCGATTGCTCCGCACTTTCGCGCAGCATCGTGTCATACGCAAGAACCACGTCGCCGAGGGGCACCGGCATCCCCGCATGGGCGGGTTGCGCCGGCGCGGGGAAGGACAGCACGTTGGTGGGCTTGTCCTTGCCGCGCCAGGTCCGGTTGAGGTCCTGGACCACGGCGTCGGTCGCCAGCAGGATGCTGATCTCGACGGGTCCTTCGGGCGGCTCCGGGGCCACCGCCAGGCCGGCCTCGACGGCGCGAATCACGAAGGCTTCGAGCTCGGGCGCGACGCCCTCCCAGCGCGGGTCCTCGATGGCCACGTCGATCTCCGCCGCACAGGCGGGGGCCGTGCTCACGACAGCGGCCTCCGGCGCGAAACCGGACCGCGGTCGGCGTCGCCCTCCCCGTGGGACGCGGCCTCGTAGGCGGTGACGATGCGGCGGACGAGGTCGTGGCGTACCACGTCGACGTCCCGGAAGGTGATGCGCCCGATGCCCTCGACGCCGTCGAGGACGCGCACCGCCTCGACGAGGCCGGATTTCTGGCCCGGCGGCAGGTCGATCTGGCTCGGATCGCCGGTGATGATCATGCGGGAGTTCTCACCGAGGCGGGTGAGGAACATCTTCATCTGCATGGACGTGGTGTTCTGCGCCTCGTCGAGGAGCACCACGGCGTTGGTCAGGGTGCGGCCGCGCATGAAGGCGAGGGGTGCGATCTCAATCACGCCGGTCTGCAGGCCGCGGTCGACGTGGCGCGCCTCCATGAAGTCGTAGAGGGCGTCGTAGATCGGCCGCAGGTAGGGATCGACCTTCTCGCGCATGTCGCCGGGGAGGAAGCCGAGGCGCTCGCCGGCTTCCACGGCAGGGCGCGACAGGATCAGGCGCTCGACATGCCCCTGCTCCAGCAGCGACACGGCGTAGCCCACGGCGAGCCAGGTCTTGCCGGTGCCGGCCGGCCCCTCGGCGAAGACCAGTTCGTGGCTGCGCAGGGCCTTGATGTAGGCGTCCTGCGCCGCGTTGCGGGCGCGCACCGCACCGCGCTTGCGCGTGGCGAGCTGGTCGAACACGGGCCGGTCGGGCTCGGCGCTGACCTCCGCGGCCGGGAACAGGTTGCCCTGCTGGGTCGTCTCGTGGATCGCCCCGTCCACGTCGCCGAGGGTCAGGGGCAACCCGCTCGCCTTCACCCGGGCATAGAGCCGCTCGAACACCTTGCGGGCCTTCTCGGCCGCCTCGACGCTGCCCTTGACCACGAGGTGGTTGCCGAGCGCGGTGGCGGTCACGGCGAGGCGCCGCTCGATATGGGCGACATTCTGGTCGTACTGGCCGAAGACGAGGCTCGCGAGCCGATTGTCGTCGAAGGTCAGGGAGACCTCCTCGGTCTCGACCAGGCCCCCGATCCGCGCCGCCGGGCCGCGCCCGCGCAACGCGCCACCGCGTCCACTCGACCCTTCAGATCCTGGCACGCCGTCGTCCTTCATTCGTTGCAGGGAGGTCCGCACCGGCCGTCCGTGGCCGCGCCGCATCGCAGACGATCCCGAGATGGGCTCCCGCGGCGCGCCGGACAGTGGCGGATCGGCGCGGCGTATCGACCGACGGGGCCGGCATGGGCCGTCACGCCGCCGCCGCGGTGCCGCCGACGGCCTCGCCGAACAGGCTGTTGGAGCCGGCGCGGATCACCCGCACCGGCACCACCGTGCCGATGGTGGAGGTCGGCGCATCGAACTGGACCGGCAGGAGATGGGGGGTCTTGCCGGCGACCTGGCCGGGATGGCGGCCGGCCTTCTCGACCAGCACCTCGACCACGTGGCCGACCGCGGCCGCGTTGAAGGCATGGCGCTGCGCGTCGAGCAGGGCCTGGAGCGCGGCGAGGCGCTCGGACTTCACGGCTTCCGGAACGGCATCGGCGCTGTCGGCCGCCGGAGTGCCGGGGCGCGGGCTGTACTTGAAGGAGAAGGCGCTGGCGAAGCCGATCTCGCGCACCAGCCGCATCGTGTCCTCGAACTCGGCCTCGGTCTCGCCCGGGAAGCCCACGATGAAATCCGAGGACAGGGCGATGTCGGGCCGGGCCGTGCGCACCCGCTCGATCAGGCGGCGATAGGCGTCGCCGGTGTGCTTGCGATTCATCGCCTTGAGCACCCGGTCGGAGCCCGACTGCACCGGCAGGTGCAGGTAGGGCATCAGCGCCGGCAGGCTGCCATGGGCGGCGATGAGATCGTCGTCCATGTCGTTGGGATGGCTGGTGGTGTAGCGCAGGCGCAGGAGGCCGGGGATGCGCTCCAGGGCACGCATCAGCGCCGGCAGGGTCGCGCTGCCGCCGTCCGGACCGAGCCCGTGATAGGCGTTCACGTTCTGGCCGATCAGGGTGATCTCGCGGACGCCGCCGCGCACCAGCTTCTCGGCCTCGGCCCGGATCGCGTCCACGGAGCGCGAGACCTCGGCGCCGCGGGTATAGGGCACGACGCAGAAGGCGCAGAACTTGTCGCAACCCTCCTGCACGGTGAGGAACGCGGTCACCCCATGGGTGCGGCGGGCCGGCAGGTGGTCGAACTTGTCCTCGACGGGAAACTCGGTGTCGACCACGCGCTTCGTGGCCGAGCGCGCCAGCAGATCCGGCAGGCGGTGATAGTTCTGCGGGCCGACCACCACGTCGACGGTGGGCGCGCGGGCCAGGATCTCGGCGCCCTCGGCCTGGGCGACGCAGCCCGCGACGACGATCCGGGTCTCGTGCCCGGCCTCCGCCCGCTCACCCTTGAGCACCCGCAGGCGGCCGAGCTCGGAATAGACCTTGTCGGCCGCCTTCTCGCGGATGTGGCAGGTGTTGAGGATGACGACATCCGCCTCCTCCACCGCGTCCGTCGCCGCGTAGCCCTCGGCGCCCAGCACGTCCGCCATGCGGGCGGCGTCGTAGGCGTTCATCTGGCAGCCGTAGGATTTGACGTAGGCTTTCTTCAACAGTCCGATTCCGGTGACAGGATTTCCGCGCCGCGCATAGCACGGTTCGCCTGCGGCGTCGCGATCCCTCGCTCCGGCAATGTGCCATCCTCGACGTCGGGGCGCATCCGGTGACCCGGCCAGACCGGCCCCAGGGGCGGCCGGCCCGTGACGCCGCGCTGGAGGGCGGCGCGGACCGAGGCCTCCGCGAGGGCGGTTGCCCGCTTGCGGTCGGTGCCGGCCTCGACGGCGATCGGTGCGCCCCAGACCACGTGGATATCGATGGGACCGCCGTCGAAGAAGGCGGCGAGATGGGGCGCCAATTCCATGTCGCCGTACCAGGCGACGTCGGGCCGTTCCTTGCGAACGAGCGGCAGGCCGTTGCGGCGGGGATAGGTGATGGCCAGGGGCTGCAGCCGGATGCGGGCGGGCCCCTCCCCCGCGACCGCGGCCCGGGCGGCGCCGACCAGGGAGGAGCGGAAGGGCAGCAGCCGGGTGCCGTCCCCGGTGGTGCCCTCGGCGAAGAGCACGATGAGGTCGCCGCGGGCGAGGCGCTGCGCCACCGTGGCGTTGACGTTGGCGGTGTCGGCGCGGCGCGCCCGGTCGATGAACACCGTGCGCTGCAGCCGCGCCAGGGTCCCGATCACCGGCCAGCCGGCGATCTCGGATTTCGCCACGAAGGAGAGCGGCCGCAGGGAGCCGAGGACGATGATGTCGAGCCAGGAGACGTGGTTCGACAACACGAGCGCGGGTTCGCCGGCCTCCGGCGGCGTGCCGCTCTGGGTCACGCGCAGGCCGAACAGCGCCACGAACGCCCGGTGGAACAGCACGGGCATCCAGGCCGCGATGCGGCCGCGGCCGAAGCGGAGGCTGAGGAGGTGCGGCCCCACGATGACGAGGAACGCCACGGCGCAAAGCGCCAGGCGGCCATACGCGCCGAGGCGGGACATCGGCGGCCTAGCGCGCACCGGCTGGCGTCACGCCAGCACCGCCGTCATGGTGAGCGCCGTCGCCCGGGCGCCGTCGGCCCGGGTGTAGTACCCCGTCCGCTCGCCGACCTGCCGGAAGCCGTGGCGGGCGTAGAGCTTCAGCGCCGGCGCGTTGCCCTCGTCGACCTCGAGATGGACCGTCCGGATGCCGGACTGGACGAGGTGTTCGAGATGGGCGGCGATCAGCTTGTGCGAGAGGCCGCCCCCGCGCGCGGCCGGCGCCAGCACGACGGTGAGGATCTCGGCCTCGTCGGCCGCCCGTCGCGACAGGACGAAGCCCTGGATCGCGCCGTTCTTCCACAGGGCATGGGCCTCGGTGGAGCGCTCGCACAGCATGCGTTCGAACTCGTGCGCGTCCCAGGGGCGCGCGAAGGCGGTGGCGTGGATGCGCGCCAGGGCCCGCGCCTGGCCGGAATCCCGCAGCAGCGTGACGTAGGGTGCCGTGCCCCAGGCTTCCCACCAGGCGGACCAGACCTCGAAGGGCCAAAACGGCGTCAGCGAACGGGTCATCGGCGGGCGAGCCTCGCATGGTCTTGCGGCTGGGCGTCGGGACCGCGGAGATAGAGGGGACGCGCCAGCGCCTGGGCGGGGTCGGCCAGCATGCCGAGCGAGGCGACCCAGGCGATCTCGGCCGCTCCGGTGCCGGCCACCGCCGTGTTGAGCCCGCGCGCCTTCGCGGCCTGGGCGACCAGGGGCGCGCCGGAGCCGACCAGGGTGACGACGCCGTCGAGCATCGCCGCGGCTTCGACCACCGGAAGGTGGCTCGGCGGCACGACGATGCCGTCCGTCATGCTCATGGCCTGCAGGTAGACCGACCCGTGCCGGGCATCGATCGCGGCCACGATCAGGCCCTCGCCGTTCTGCGCGAGCAGCGGCGCCAGCAGGGCCGACAGGGTGGTGACGCCGACGACGGGGATGCCGGTGGCCAGGCCGATGGCCCGGGCCGCCGAGAGCCCGACCCGCAGGCCCGTGTAGCTTCCCGGCCCGACCGTGACCGCGACGCGGTCGAGGGCCTCAAAGCCGCCCTCGGCCCGGGCGACCACGCGCTCGATCATCGGCAGCAGCGCCTCGGCATGGCCGCGTCCGAGGATCATCGACTCGTGCGCGAGGAGATCGTCGGTCGAATCCGAGGCGATGCAGACGGAACAGGCGTCGAGCGCCGTGTCGATGGCGAGGATACGCAAACTCACTCCCGAACGTGCCACACGCCCGGATCGCGCAGGGGCGCCCGGGGCCACGAGTTTAAGACAAAAACGGCCGCTCCGTCAGGGCGGAGCGGCCATCGTGGAGAGATTCGGGCGAACCTGTTGCGGCTTTGCGTCGGCCCGCCGGAATTCGGACCGGTCAGATCGCCTGGACTTCGCGGATTTCCGGCAGGAAGTGGCGGAACAGGTTCTGCACGCCGTTGCGCAGGGTCGCGGTGGAGGACGGGCAGCCCGAGCAGGCGCCCTTCATCTCCAGGTAGACCACGCCCTCCTTGTAGCCCCGGAAGGTGATGTCGCCGCCGTCGCCGGCCACCGCCGGACGGACCCGGGTCTCGAGCAGGTCCTTGATGGTCTCGACCGTCTCGATGTCGGCCGGATCGAAGAACTCCTCGGCATCCTCGCTGCCGGCGACGTGGCCCTCGGCCAGGACCGGGGCTCCGGACTGGAAGTGCTCCATGATCGCGCCGAGGACGGCCGGCTTCACCTGCGGCCAGAGGTTGTCGTCCTCGGCCTTGGTGACCGAGATGAAGTCGTGACCGAGATAGACCCCGCTGACGCCGGGCACGTCGAACAGGCGGCTCGCCAGGGGCGAGCGGGCGGCGGCCTCGGAATCGCGCGCCTCGAAGGTGCCCTCGGGCAGGACGACGCGGCCCGGCAGGAACTTCAGGGTGGCGGGGTTCGGGGTGGCTTCGGTCTGGATGAACATGGTGGACAGGATCCTCGTCCGCTGCGCCGGTTCAAGGCCGGCCGGGAATGGCGGCGGACGTCGCCGCCGCTCTCCCCATGTGGACCGTGCGCGGGATTTTCTCAACCGCACCGGTTCGCGGGAGACGCGCCCGCGTGGATCGGCTGCCGGCTATTGGACAAGCGGCCGCACCTCGTGTATGGCCCGCCTCAATTCAAAACAGGATGCCGAAATCCTGACGCACGCGGTCCCATCCGGGGATCCCGGGCGCGCACCGGCAGGAACTTGACCATGAACATCATCCAGCAGCTCGAGCAGGAGCAGATCGCTTCGCTCGGCAAGACCATCCCCGATTTCCAGCCCGGCGACACGGTCACCGTGAACGTCAAGGTGAAGGAAGGCGAGCGCACCCGCGTGCAGGCCTACGAGGGCGTGTGCATCGCCCGCTCCGGCGGCGGCCTCAACGAGAGCTTCACCGTCCGCAAGATCTCCTACGGCGAGGGCGTCGAGCGCGTGTTCCCGCTCTACTCGCCGCTGATCGATTCGATCGCCGTCGTCCGCCGCGGCAAGGTGCGTCGCGCCAAGCTGTACTACCTGCGCGACCGTCGCGGTAAGTCCGCCCGTATCGTCGAGCGCGCCGATCGCCCCGCCGAGAAGGCCGCCAAGGCCGATGCCTCGAAGGCGAACAAGGATGCCCGGAAGGCCGAGAAGGCTGCCAAGAGCGCCGCGAAGACCGCCGCCGAGTAAGGCTGACGCGGCGCAAGAGTTGCGCTGAGTCAGATCTGGGCGGCGCCCCGCGCGCCCGTCCCTCGCATCATCAGGCCCGCTCGCGCGATCGAGCGGGCCTTTTTTACGATTCGACGATCAGGCCGCCGCGACCACCCGGCGCGCCGCGATCGTCCAACCGCCGGCCGCCCAGCCCTGCCGGGCGAGGCGCGCGACGAGATCGTTTCCGGTGATCCAGGCCAGGGCCTGCCGCGGCGGCATGGCCCGGGCGAAGTGGTAGCCCTGCACGGCCGGGCATCCGAGCTGGCGCAGCAGCTGGAACTGCGCCCGCGTCTCGACCCCCTCCGCCAGCACCTTGACCCCGAGGGTGCGGGCGAAGGCCAGGATGGCTTCCAGGAGCACCCGGTCCTGGGGCGTGTCGACGATCCGCTGGATGAAGCTCCGGTCGACCTTCAGGCTGTCGAAGCGCAGGTCGCGCAGCGATCCGATCGACGAATACGCCACCCCGAAATCATCGACGATGATGCCCACCCCCATGTCGACGAGGGCATCCACGTCCTTGCCGCCGCGCTCGTTCGAGTAGACCGCCTCCTCGGTGATCTCGAGGGCGATCCGGGTGGCGGACAGTCGGTGGGCGGCCAGTTCCGCCGCCACCATCTCGGCGAGCGGATAGGCCCCGAACTCGGTGGGCGAGACGTTGACCGAGACCACGGCCGCGCCGTGACCGCCGCCTTCGAGGAGCTGCGCCATGCGACAGGACTGCCTCAGGATGGTCCGGGTCAGGTCCTGCGAGCGCCGGGTCGCGGCGGCGGCCGCGATCGCGTCCGGTGGCGAGATCCAGCCCAAAGCGGGGTGCTTCCAGCGCAGGAGCGCCTCGAATCCGATGACCCGCCCGGTGCTGCAGTCCAGCTGCGGCTGGAACCAGGCCTGGATCGCTCTGCTCTCCAGCGCCTCGGGAAGATCCCGCTCGATGACGTGCCGCGCCGTCACCCGTGCGGCCATGGCCTCGCGGAAGGGCCGCCAGGTGCTGCGCCCCTCCGCCTTGGCGGCATAGAGGGCGAGATCCGCGTGGATCTGCAGGTCCGTCCGGGTCCTGCCGTCGCGGGGGTGGTGGGCGAGGCCCACGCTGGCACCCGCCTGCAGCGTCTGCCCGGAGGGCAGGAGAAGGCTCTCCAGGCCCGAGACCACCGCCTGCGCCAGGCACTCGCCTTCCGGATCGCCGGGACCGGCCGGAATCAGCGCCGCAAACTCGTCGCCACCCAGGCGGGCGACCACCGAACCCGGCCCGAGGATCCGGCGCAGCTGCGTCCCGGCCTCCACCAGGATCGTATCGCCGACACCATGCCCGAACCGATCGTTGATCCGCTTGAAGCGGTCCAGGTCGATCATCATGATCCAGAACGCCGTCGGGCCGGGCGGGGCCAGACGGGCCTCGAAGGCCTCCTGATAGGCGGCGCGGTTGACGAGCCCGGTCAGGGGATCGTGCGTGGCCGAATGCGCGAGGCAGCGCATCGCATGTCCGGCCGCGACGTTGGCCGCCTTCAGCGACTCCGTGAGCGCGACCGCCTCGTAGGTCAGGCGTTTCGTCCGCAGGTAGTGCCGTTCCTGCTCGTTGGCGCAGTGGAGCAGGAGCGCCGTCAGCAGGATGAGGTTCACGGCGACGATCTGTGCGCCGAACGAGCGGTCGAGGAGGAAGAGCAGGATCAGGATCGTGAGGTTCGGCAGCACGAACGCGACGGCCGGCGCCCGGGCGAACTTGTTCTGGATGATCGCGCCGGCATTGACGCTCAGGAAGGCGAGGCCGGTCGAGATCGTGTAGGCCTGTCCATGATAGGCGAGGCCGACGAGCGCCGCGGCCCAGCAGAGCCCCGACAGCAGGGCCCCGATCCAGCAAGAGGTCAGCACCCGGCCCGGCGCCGAGAGCGGCAGATCCGTCCGCAGCCAGACCCGGACGAGCAGGCCGCGGCCGGCATTGATCCCGGCATTCAGCGCGAGCAGGCCGAGGATCTGCGCATGAGGCACCAGGTGCCAGACCATGCCGGCCAGGGAGCACGACACGAAGAGATTCGCGACCAGGGTCGCGTTCACACCGCGCAGGACGTCGCTGACCTGATCGCGCTCGATGCTCACGTCGACAGGTGGCGGGGCGGTCATGGTCGATGCCGATCTCAATCCGTTCGTTGGGCCGGCAACCGGAGGCCGCCCTCGCGTCATTGATCGTCGACACAGATGAAGAGAGGGTAAGATTTTTCGCGGACAACGCTCTAATTGGCGTCAAATCCGCCTGTTTCTCCAATCATCAAAGACTTCTGCTGACAAAGCATCGTGCTGATCCAGCATCGGCCCGAAGAAGGTCTTGTGGCCACGGGCCCCGGTGACGGCGGTCTCCCGTCAGTCCCTCCCCCACTCCGACGCCGGCAAACCGAGAAGCCCGGCTCGCCGATGCGTTGCGGCGTCCACGAAAAAGCCCCGCCGGGTCCTGCGACCCGGCGGGGCTCTGAGGGTCGTCCGAGGACGACTGGTGGTCACTCAGGGATGACTTGGGGTCACCCCGAAACGACCTGGGCCTTACTCGGCGGCGATGCTGTGGGCCTGGCTGCCGTCGGTGTAGGTCTCGGACTGAAGACGCTTGCCCGGAGCCGCGCGACCCGGCAGCGGCGGCAGGGCACGGGCCTTCTCGAGGTCGATGCCCGCACCCTCGGCGACGCGGCGGCCGTAATCCTCATCGGCATGGAGGAAGTGCCAGACCATCCGCAGCTGGATGGCTTCCGGGCACTGCTTCATGTCGCCGACGAGGTTGGCGATCAGGTCGTCGCGCTCCCAATCCTGGAACGAGCGGTAGCGCACGCCCGCCTGGGTGTAGTCGTCCTCGGTGCGCGAGGTCTGGTAGCGGCCGAGGTTGCCCTGGACCGGCTGGTGGTAGTCACGCGCCGGCTTCGGGGCCTCGCGCAGGCCCTCGGCCAGGGTCGAGGGCTCGTAGTTGATGTGCTTGTTCGGACCCGTGCCGTCGACGCCGTAGGTCATCTGCCCGTCGCGCTGGTTCGAATAGACCTTCACGCCCGGCTGCGGCGCGTTGATCGGCAGCTGCAGGTAGTTGGCGCCGACGCGGTAGCGCTGCGTGTCCGAGTAGGACAGCGTCCGCCCCTGGAGCATCTTGTCGTCCGAGAAGTCGATGCCGTCCACGAGGACGCCGGTTCCGAAGGCCGACTGCTCGACTTCCGCGAAGAAGTTGTCCGGCACGCGGTCCAGCACCATGCGGCCGACGGGCAGAAGCGGGAAATCCTCCACCGGCCACAGCTTGGTATCGTCCAGGGGATCGAACGACAGGTGGTCATTCGGGCCGTCCGGCATGATCTGCACGCAGAACTCCCACTCGGGGAAGTTGCCGGCCTTGATGTTGTCGTACAGGTCGCGTGTCGCGTGGCCGACATCCTTGGCCTGGATCTCGGAAGCCTGCGCCGAGGTCAGGTTGCGGATGCCCTGCTTGGGCTCCCAGTGGAACTTGCAGAGCACGGCCTCGCCCTGGTCGTTGACCAGCTTGTAGGTGTTGACGCCCGAGCCCTCCATCTCGCGATAGTTGGCGGGAATGCCCCACGGCGACTTCAGGTGCGTGACCATGTGGATGGCTTCGGGGTGCTGGGCCACGAAGTCGAAGAAGCGCCACGCCTCCTGGCGGTTCGTCACCGGATCCGGCTTGAACGCGTGGATCATGTCGGGGAACTTGATCGCGTCGCGGATGAAGAAGACCTTGAGGTTGTTGCCCACGAGGTCCCAATTGCCGTCGACGGTCTTAAACTTCACCGCGAAGCCGCGCGGATCGCGCTCGGTCTCAGGGGACTCCTTGGCGCCGGCCACGGTGGAGAAGCGCACGAACATCGGCGTCTTCACTCCGGTCTCGTTCAGCACGCGGGCGCGGGTGTACTTGGAGGCCGGCTCGTTGCCGATCTTGCCGTAGGCCTCGAAATAGCCGTGCGCGCCGGCGCCACGGGCATGCACCACGCGCTCCGGAATCCGCTCACGGTCGAAATGGGTGATCTTCTCGATGAACTGGTAGTTCTCGAGGGTCGCCGGGCCGCGCTCGCCCACCGTCCGGGTGCTCTGGTTGTCGCGAACCGGATGGCCCTGACGGGTGGTGAGAATCGGGCGCTGATCGCTCATGCGGTGCTCTCTCGCTCGGAATCGATCGACGCGGCGATGGCCGCATCCAGATCTTGGCAGAAAACCAGACCTTCGCAGAAAGCCTGGAATGGTTCTGAGACAGCCTTATGACCCGCCGCGGGCGATTTGGCTAATGCATCGTGGCGAACGCAATGATAGGCATCGCCTATGAACATGTCCGGCCTGTCCCTGCGGGATCTCGAATACGTCGTCGCCGTGGCGGAGGAGATGCATTTCGGCCGGGCCGCCGAGCGCTGCAACGTGAGCCAGCCGACCCTGAGCGTCCAGGTCCGCAAGCTGGAGGATCTCCTCGGCCTCGCCCTGTTCGAGCGCGGCAACCGGCGGGTGATGCTGACGCCGGCCGGGCAGACCATCGTGCGGCAGGCCCGCATCGTGATGGCGGAGGCCCAGCGCCTCCTCGTGCTGGCGAGCGAGGGGCGCGGCGCGCCGCTCACCGGCCGCCTCGTCCTGGCGGCGATCCAGACCCTGGGGCCCTACCTGTTTCCGCTGATCCTGCGCACCCTGCGCCAGGAATTCCCCCTCCTGGCGCTCGCCCTGAGCGAGGCGCGCACGGCCGAGATTCTGGAGGGCCTGCGCAACGGCCGCATCGATGCCGCGCTCGTGTCCCTGCCGGTCCCGGCCTCGGGCCTGACCGTGTCGCCCCTCTTCGTCGAGCCGTTCCAGCTCGCCTGCCCGGCCGAGCATCCCCTCGCCCGGGGCGGCGCCCTGCGGGCCACCGACATTGCCGGCCCCGACCTCCTCCTGCTCGACGAGGGCAATTGCCTGCGCGACCAGACCGTGGCGGCCTGCGGGGCCGGCTCGGCCGCCGGGCGCCACGCCACCAGCCTGGAGACCCTGCGCTCGATGGTGGCGGCGGGGGCGGGCTACACCCTGCTCCCGGCCCTGGCGGTCCCCTCCGGACCCGATCCCAGCGGCCTCACCGTGACGCGCAGCTTCGACGTCGATGGGCCGGGGCGCACCGTGGCCCTGGCCTGGCGCACCAGCGATCCGCGCGCCGACGGCCTCGCCCATCTGGCCGCCTTCTTCCGGGCCCATGCGCCGGCGGGCACCGCGGCCTGCCGGGACGACGGCATGCCCCGTCCGCGCGCGGGGCGCCGTGACAGCGTGAGCGATCCGGTGTAGCGCCCGGCGCGACGGGCGTTCCGGCCCGGCCAGTTCCCGGCATCCCCTTCCGGGCAGCCCCCTCCCGGCATCCACTCCCCGGTATCCATCCACTCCCCGGTATCCATCCGCTCCCCGGTATTCATCCACTCCCCGGTATCATCGTGTTCGCACTGCGCTTCCTCGGCCGTTGGGCGGCTCTTCTCGCGGCCTCCGGCCTCCTGGCCTACGCCCTCGACCACGCGCACTTCCCGGCGGCCCTCCTGCTCGGGCCGATGGTGGCGGCCATCGCGTTCGGGGTCGGGGGCGCGAACCTGTCGGTGCCGAAGTTCGGCTTCCAGGCCGCCCAGGCGATGATCGGCTGCCTCGTGGCCCACACGGTGACGGGCGAGATCGTCGCCACCGTGGTGGATGACGGCTTCCTCATCCTCGCCGTGGTGCTGGTCACCGTCCTGGTCGGCGGGGCGGTCGGCTGGGCCCTGACCCGCCTGCGCATCCTGCCGGGCTCGACCGCCGCCTGGGGTTCGTCGCCCGGCGGCGCCGCCGCCATGGTGGCGATGTCCGAGGAATACGGTGCCGACCCGCGCCTCGTCGCCTTCATGCAATACGTGCGCGTGGTCGCCGTGGTGCTCTCGGCCTCGATCATGGCGCGCCTGCTCACCAACGTCTCCGACGTGGTCCCGGCCGCCGATCCCGTCTCGGTGGCTCCGCTCGCGCTCCTGGCGACCCTCGCGGTCGCCGCCTGCGGCGCGGGCCTCGCCAAGCTCCTGCACCTGCCGGCCTTCGCCCTGACCGGGCCGATGCTGCTCGGCGCCGCCCTGCACGCCTCCGGCCTGGTCTCCATGGCGCTGCCGATGCCGCTCCTCGACCTCGCCTACGCCACCATCGGCTGGTATGTCGGCCTGCGCTTCCGGCGCGAGACCCTGCGCGAGACGCTCGGCGCCATGCCGGGCATCGTCATCGCCACGCTGGGGGTCATCGCGCTCTGCGGCGGCTGGGCCTACGGCCTGACCTTCCTGCTGCCCATCGACTTCCTCACCGCCTATCTCGCGACGAGCCCGGGCGGGCTCGATTCGGTGGCCATCATCGCGGTCGGCTCCAAGGTCGACGTGTCCTTCGTGCTGGCGGTGCAGACGCTGCGGCTGTTCGTGGTGCTGGTGACGGGCCCGATCGTGGCGAAGTGGATCGCCCGCGGCGCCCCCGCGGCGCCCTGAGCGGGCGTCCGGACATGCGCGCCCTCTACCTCGCCTTCCTGAATTCCTGGCGCGGCCTCGTGCACGGCGCCCGGACCGAGCGGGCGGTGCGCCTCGAACTCGTGCTCCTGGCCCTCGGGCTGCCCCTGGCGCTGCTCCTCGGGTCGGGCCTGTGGGTCCGGGTCGCCCTGGTGGCGAGCCTGCTCCTGATGCTCGCGGCCGAGTTCCTGAACACCGCGGTGGAGAAGCTCTGCGACCACCTGCACCCGGGCCGGCACCCCAAGATCGGCATCGTCAAGGATCTCGCCTCGGCCGGGACCTTCTCCGCGCAGGGGATCGCCGCCCTGGTCTGGATCGCAGCCCTGTTCGAGCGGCTGTCGGATCTCCCCTGACGGGCTTCGCGAAAGACGTTCGTCGACGACATCCGCAGGTCGCGAGATGAAGCGCCGGGCCCTGCGGCCTGGACAGGGATGCTGCCGTCCGTCAACGCTGGATGCCCGGTCGATCCCTGACGGAACGACTTGAAGCATCCGAGGTGCGTTCATGGCGGTCGCCACACTCCTGAGACAAACACTGTTCGGCCTGGGCGGTCTCCTTCTGCTGATGCATCCCGCGGCTGCGGCCGACACGTCGAAAGCGGACACCTCGAAGGCGGCTTTGCCGAAGATCGCCGTGATCGCGACCGGCGGCACCATCGCGATGAAGCTCGACCCCACCACCCATGCGCCGGTGCCGGCGCTGTCGGGCGAGGACCTCGTCGCGGCGGTCCCGAAGCTCAGGGACATCGCCGCGATCGCCGTGACCGAGTTCAGCAACGTCCCGAGCGACTACATGGGACCGGACCGCTGGCCCGGCCTGTCCCGCAAGGTCGACGAGATCCTGGCCGATCCCGCGATCCGCGGCGCCATCGTCCTGCACGGCACCGATACGCTGGACCAGACCGCCTACTTCCTCGACCTCACCGTCAAGAGCGACAAGCCGATCGTGCTGGTGGGCGCCCAGCGCAACGCCTCCGACTGGGATTCGGACGGGTCGCGCAACCTCCTCAACGCCACCCGGCAGATCCTCGCCGACGGGTCCACCGGCATGGGCGTGACGGTGACGCTCAACCACCACATCAACGCCGCCCGCGAGGTGCGCAAGACGCACACGAGCAACGTCGAGACCTTCAATTCCGGCGATGCGGGCTTCCTCGGCTACGTCGACGAGGATCGGGTGGTGTTCAGTCGCAAGTCCCTGCGCCGCCAGACGCTGCCCCTGCCCGACCGCATGCCGCGGGTCGACCTCGTGGCGATGTATGCGGGTGCCGACGGCAGCCAGGTGCGCCATGCGGCCGAGACCGGCGCGGAGGCCATCGTTGTCGAGGCCTATGGCTGGGGCAACATGAACGCCGAGATGCACGACGCCATCGCGGAGGTCATCGGCAAGGGCGTGCCGGTCATCGTGGCCACCAAGGTCCCTAACGGCCGCGCGCTGCCGGTGTACGGCTTCAAGGGCGGCGGCAACACGCTGCTGAAGGCCGGCGCCGTCTTCGCCGACGACCTGACGCCGGACAAGGCGCGGATCCTGGCCCTGATCGCGCTGCCGAAGACCAAGGACCGCGCGGCCCTGCAGGCCCTGTTCGACAAGTAGTAGGCCCTATCGACGAGAGATCCTGCCCGCCCGCCACGGATGGCGCCCGCGCCCCCGTCGCGGGACGGGGCTCGGCCCGCGACAGCGCCTCGCTCGCTTCTCGCGCGCCGAGCGCCTATGTGCGGGGCGAGTTCCCCTCGCACCGCATCGCTGCCGGAGCCCGTGTCTCCTTGACCGACTACATCCGCAAGATCCTCACCGCCCGCGTCTACGACGTCGCGATCGAGAGCCCCCTCGACCCGATGCCGCGCATGTCGGTGCGCCTGGCCCGCCCGGTGCTCCTGAAGCGCGAGGACCTGCAGCCGGTCTTCTCGTTCAAGCTGCGCGGCGCCTACAACAAGATGTCGGGCCTGGCGCCCGAGCTGCTGGCCAAGGGCGTCGTCTGCGCCTCGGCCGGCAACCATGCCCAGGGCGTCGCCCTGGCGGCCGCCCGCCTCAACGTCCGCGCGGTGATCGTGATGCCGCGCACCACCCCGGCGATCAAGGTCGATGCCTGCCGCGCCCGCGGCGCCGAGGTCATCCTGTTCGGCGATGCCTTCGACGAGGCCCTGGGCCATGCCCGGGAGCTGGAGGCGCGCGACGGCCTGACCTTCCTGCATCCCTTCGACGATCCCGACGTCATCGCCGGCCAGGGCACCATCGGGATGGAGATCCTCACCCAGCATTCCGGGCCGATCGAGGCGATCTTCGTGCCCGTCGGCGGCGGCGGCCTCGCGGCCGGCATCGCCACCTTCGTGAAATACCTGCGGCCCGAGACCAAGGTCATCGGCGTCGAGCCGGACGACGCCGCCTGCATGGCCGCGGCCCTGGCGGCCGGCGAGCGCGTGGTGTTGCCGACCGTCGGGCTGTTCGCCGACGGCGTCGCCGTGCGCGAGGCCGGCGCCGAGACCTTCCGCCTCTGCCGCGCGTTTCTCGACGAGGTCATCACCGTCGACACCGATGCCATGTGCGCGGCGGTGAAGGACATCTTCGACGACACCCGCGCCATCTCGGAGCCCTCGGGCGCCCTGGCGCTGGCCGGCGCGAAGGCCTACGCCGCCCGGCAGGACGGCGGCACCGGCACCCTGGTGGCGATCTCCAGCGGCGCAAACCTCAACTTCGACCGCCTGCGCCACATCGCCGAGCGCGCCGAGCTCGGCGAGCAGCGCGAGGTCCTGCTCGGCGTGACCATCCCGGAGCGGCCGGGCGCCTACCGCGCCTTCATCCAGACCCTCGGGCCCCGGGCGATCACCGAGTTCAACTACCGCTACGCGGCGGGTGCCGACGCGCAGATCTTCGTCGGCATCAACCTCGCCGGCGGCCTGCGGGAGAAGCACGCCCTCATCGACTCGCTGAAGGCTGCCGGCTACCGCACCGTCGACATGAGCGACAACGAGATGGCCAAGGTCCATATCCGCTACATGGTGGGCGGGCGCGCCACCGGCCTCGCCGACGAGCGGCTTTACCGCTTCCAGTTCCCCGAGCGGCCGGGGGCGTTGATGAAGTTCCTCGATGCCCTGGGCGACGGCTTCGCCATCACGCTGTTCCACTATCGCAACCACGGCGCCGATTACGGCCGCGTCCTCGCCGGCATCGATGTGCCGCCGGCCGAGCGCGCCCGCTTCGACGCGGCGATCGAGGCCCTGCACTACCCGTGCGTCGACGAGACCGACAACCCGGCCTACCGGATGTTCCTCGACGATGGGCACGGCATGGGGGGCGTCGCGGCCTGACGTCGACGCGCTGCGCGACGCAGCAATCACGGATTGCGGGAGGACGGGGCGTTTCAATGCCCGCTCGTTCGCGCGCCGGTGCGGCGGCAACAAATGATAAGGTTCGGCGGCTGCTCCGTCGCCGGCCCATATTCTGAATACCACCCGAAGACGCGCCGGACGAAAGTTTTAATTCAACTTTCTCCCTTAGCAACGATGTCCGCACTTCCTCTTCGGGCGTAACCAATGCCGCGTTTGACCAGCCTCAACTTTCGTCTGCCCGCGATCACCGTCGGCCTGGCCCTCGTCAGCGCCACGGTGATGGGCGGGCTGAGCTGGTACAGCGCCCGCTCCGGCCTCGTCGACGCGGCCCGGGAACGCCTCCAGTTCGCCGCCTCGGCCCGGAAGGCCGGCATCGAGCTGATCGCCGAGCGGATCGGCGGCGACCTCGTCACCGTCGCGGGCAACCCGCAGGTCGGCGGCAATTTCGGCGACCTGGCCGAAGCCCTCGACCCCGCCAAGGCCGACTTCGCCGGGCTCGTCCGAACCTACACGGGCGGCGCAAACCTCGAGGCGCGCCTCGGTGCCGAGGCTCCGGGCACCATGTACGGGCGCCGCCACGCCAAGGTGCAGGAAGTCGCCCGCAAGCTGCTCGAGCGCCCGGGCTACGCCGATCTCGTCTTCGTGTCGGAGGACGGGCGCGTCGTCTATACCACCACCAAGGGCGCCGATTTCGGCCGCGCGCTGTCCGAGCCCGAGCTGGCCTCGACCGGCCTCGCCCGCCTGGTGGCGCGCCTCAAGGGCGCCGAATCCGACGCGACGCTCTACGAGGACTATGCCGCCTACCCGGCGGAGGCCGTCCCGTCGGCCTTCATCGGCCGGTCCATCGCCCGCCGCGCCAACGTCGCCATGAGCACCGGCCAGGAGGCCGCGCGCATCGGATTCGTCCTCCTGCGCCTGACCCCCGCCCTGTTCGACCGCACCCTCTCGGACCGGGCCGGCCTCGGCGAGACCGGCCAGATCCTCGCGGTGGGCGCCGACGGCGCCCTGCGGACCAACCCGCCCCTGTCCCCGGCCGTCACGGCCGGCAAGCCCGCGACCGCCCTCGGCCTCGACCAGGCGGATCTCGCGAGCGAGCGCCCCTTCACCTACGCGAACGGCGCCGGCCAACGGATGGTCGCGACCGCCAAGGTCTCGGTGCTCGGTGCGCCCTGGACGATTCTGGCCGAGCAGGCCGAGGACGAGACCCTGGCGGCGGTGGGCGCCCTCACCCGCGCCCTGGCGGTGACGGCGCTGGCCGTCCTGGCCGCCACGGCGATCCTCGGCCTCCTCTTCGCCCGCACCATCGTGGGTCCCCTCGGCGCGCTGACCCGGGCCCTGCAGGCGCTGGCCCGCCGCGAATCCCTCGCCGAGGTGCCGGGCAGCCGGCGCGCCGACGAGATCGGCGACATCGCCCGGGCCGTCGTCACCATCCGCGACATCTCCCTGGAGGAGGCCGCGCAGCAGCTGAAGACCACCGAGGCCGCCCGCCTGCGCGAGGAGACCGAGCGGCGGGCCCTGCTGCGTGACCTCGCGGACCGCTTCGAGCGCTCCGTCGGCGGCATCGTCGGCACGGTCTCGCAGGCCTCCGGCGACCTGCAGGGCGCCGCCACCGGCATGACCGAGGCGGTGGCCGGCACGGCGCGTCGCTCCACCTCCGTGGCGGCGACCGCGCAGGAGACCGCGGGCAACGTCAACGCCGTGGCGGTGGCGGCCGAGGAGCTCGGCGCCACGGTCGGCGAGATCGGCCGCCAGGTCGAGCAGGCCTCGACCATGTCGTCCCAGGCCGTCGACGAGGCCGGCCGCACCGCCGCCACCATGCAGACCCTGTCCGAGGCCGCGACCCGGATCGGCGACGTGGTCGGCCTGGTCTCGCAGATCGCCAGCCAGACCAACCTGCTGGCGCTCAACGCCACCATCGAGGCGGCCCGGGCCGGCGAGGCGGGGCGCGGCTTCGCGGTCGTCGCCGCGGAGGTGAAGAACCTCGCCGAGCAGACCAGCCGGGCCACCACGGAGATCGCCGAGCAGGTCGATGCCATCCGCTCGGCCACCACCGGCGCCACGGGCGCGATCCGCAGCATCGTCACGCGGATCGAGGGCATGAGCTTCGTCACCAGCAGCATCGCCGCCGCGGTGGAGGAGCAGGGCGTGACGACCCAGGAGATCGTGCGCAACATGGGCCAGGCCTCCGCGGGCACGGGGGCCATGAGCCAGGATATCGAGGCGGTGGCCCGCTCGGCCGCAGAAGCGGGCGCGACGGCGGACCAGGTGCAGCGCGCCTCCGCGGACCTCTCCCGGCAGTCCGAGCAGCTGCGCGCGGAAGTCGCGAGCTTCCTCGCCACCGTCCGGGCCGCCTGATCGCGGCCGCAGGCGAGGCATCGCGTGTACGTCACCCCCGCGGCCTGACCGCAGGACGGGATGACAGGCGCCGGCGGCGTCCGCCCGCCATGTGCCTGGCGGGGTTGACCCCCCGGCGGGCTTGGCTCCAATGCCCCGGCTCAACCGGGACGCCTCGCCGATGCCGCCACTCTTCGCCCTGCCCTTCCCCGCCATCGATCCGGTGGCGGTGGCGATCGGGCCGATCACCATCAAGTGGTACGCCCTCGCCTACATCGTCGGCCTGCTGGGCGGCTGGTACTATGCCCGCCGGCTGGTGGCGGCGGACCGCTACTGGGGCGTGGTCCGGCGCCCGAGCCTGAACGACATCGACGACCTCATCGTCTGGGTGGCGCTGGGCGTCGTCCTCGGCGGACGCATCGGCTACGTGCTGTTCTACAACCTGCCGCTCTACCTCGCCGACCCCATCGAGATCCTGGCCATCCGCAACGGCGGCATGTCGTTCCACGGCGGCTTCCTCGGCGCGGTGCTCGCCATGGTGCTGTTCGCCCGCTCCCGGAAGCTCCAGGCCCTCACGCTCCTCGACCTCGCCGCCGTTGTGGTGCCGATCGGGCTGTTCTTCGGGCGGATCGCCAACTTCGTGAACGGCGAGCTCTGGGGCCGCATCGCCCCGGATTTCCCCTACGCCATCGTGTTTCCCACCGGCGGCCCCCTGCCCCGGTACCCGAGCCAGCTCTACGAGGCGGCCACCGAGGGCGCCCTCCTGTTCGTGGTGATGATGATCGCGGTGCGGGCCCGCGGCTTCCGCAAGCCCGGGCTGATGGGCGGCATCTTCGTCCTCGGCTACGCCATCGCGCGCACGTTCTGCGAGTTCTTCCGCGAGCCCGACCGCCAGCTCGGCTACCTGTTCGGCACCGAGGGCTGGTCGACTGGGGGCATCACCATGGGGATGGTGCTCTGCGTGCCGATGGCGCTCGTCGGCATCACCGCCATCGTCCTGGCCCTGCGCGGCACCACCCGTCCGCGCGTGGCGATCGAGGACGTCGCCGCTTCGCCCGCGAAGGTCGATCCGGCGTGACGAGCCCACTCTTCGCCGCGCTCCGCGACGAGATCCTGGCCTCGGGTCCGATCGGGCTCGATCGCTACATGGGCCTCTGCCTCGGCCATCCGGTGCACGGCTACTACCGCACCCGCGACCCCCTCGGGTCCCGCGGCGACTTCGTCACCGCCCCCGAGATCAGCCAGATGTTCGGCGAGCTCATCGGGATCTGGATCGCGGCGAGCTGGAGCGCGATGGGCGCGCCGGCCGACCTCGCCCTGGTGGAACTCGGCCCGGGCCGCGGCACCCTGATGCAGGATGCCCTGCGGGCGCTGAGCCGCGCCGCCCCGGATCTGCGCCCGGCCCTGCACCTGGTGGAGACCAGCCCGGTGCTGCGGGCCGAGCAGGAGTCCCGGCTCTCGGCCGCCGCCCCGACCTGGCACGCGTCGATCGAGACCCTGCCGTCCGGCCCGACCCTCGTGATCGCCAACGAGTTCTTCGACGCCCTCCCGGTCCGCCAGTTCCAGCGCGCCGAGCGCGGCTGGTTCGAGCGCCTCGTCGGCCTCTCGGCGGACGGCAATGCCCTCGCATTCGGGCTGGCGGCGGAGCCGGACACGCGCATCAGCGCGAGCGGCCCCACCGGCGTCCTGATGACCCTGCCGGGCGCCGCCCTCGAGGCCGTGCGCAGCCTCGCCCGCCGCGTCGTCGCCGACCGGGGCGCGGTCCTCCTCGTCGATTACGGCCATGTCCGGCCGGGCTTCGGCGATTCGCTCCAGGCTCTGCGCGGCCACGCCTTCGTTTCGCCGCTGGCCACCCCCGGCGAGGCCGACCTCACCACCCACGTGGATTTCGCCGCCCTCGGCCGGGCCGCCTTCGGTGAGGGCGCGATCCTGCACGGGCCCGTGGACCAGCGCGACTTCCTCCTGGCCCTCGGCCTGCGCGCGCGCGCCGAGCGATTGGGACGGGACGCGAGCCCGGTGCAGCGCGATGCGATCTTGGCGGCGGCGACCCGCCTCACCGACCCCGCGCGGCGCGGCATGGGCAGCCTGTTCAAGGCGATGGCATTTTCCGACGCGACCCTGACGGCGCTGCCCGCGCTCCCGGCGTCGGGGCGCTGATCGGATCAATCAGCCGGCCGGGTTTAATGGGCGCGGCGCGCGAACCACAGCGTTCCCAGGCCCAGCGCCAAGGCGCCGAGCGGGAACAGCAGCAGGGTCAGGGTGTGGGCGTCCATTACCGGAGTTCCCGCAAAAAACCTCTTGCCGCCCAATGTAGGGCTCCGCTGACGCAGATGCAAAGCAGGGAGAGCACCGGTGTGAGCCAGGGTTGATCGGGTGGAGCCGCCGATGCGGCGCGTTGGGAGAACAGCGGCGCGAGGCCGCCCACGGCGAGGACGGCGATGGCCACTCCGTTCACGTAGGTGGCCGTCAGCTTCGCGCGTTCGTTCGCGATCAGGAGGGTCCTGGGATCAGGCGGTTCGACCATGGCACCTCGAACAACGGGGTCTGGGCACGATGCGCCGACCCCGGCGGGGCATGATTCGGCGCCGTCTGCATTGGCGATAAGGATATTATTCCTACATGCACGGCAAGCCGATGTCAAGGGCGAAGCCCCGCCGGACCCGCGAAACTTGACTTGCCCCCGCCATCGGACTAACCGCCTCCCTATTCATTCGACGGTCTGATCGTCATCACGAACGCCGACCGGCCCCACGAGGCCGGAGGTCAACGCCCGACAGCGCGATGCGCCCTCGGGCGAGCTTCGCGTTGGGGACAGGGCGTCGGCCCCGTCCAAGCCGTCGTCGCGAGTCCCGATGCCCAACGCCGCCGCGAACACGACCCTGCGCATCGAGGATGCGGTGAACGACACCTGCCCGTGGTCGGGCAAGCCGATCGCGGCCGACTCGCTCACCCTCTACAACGGCGCGGTGGTGGGGTTCTGCAACCCGGAGTGCCGGGACAAGTTCGCCCAGGCGATCCGCGGCTTCGAGGATGCGCTCCAGGCGCGCCGGGCCGAGAGCGCGGGCGTGAACCAGTGACCGGTCCGACGACGATGCCGGTCCAGGGAGCCTGACGCATGTTCGAAGGCCTGTCCGATCGCCTCTCCGGGATTCTCTCCGGTCTCACCCGCCGCGGCGCCCTGACCGAGGCCGACGTCACCGCCGCCCTGCGCGAGGTCCGGCGCGCCCTGCTGGAGGCGGACGTCGCCCTCGAGGTGGTGCGCGGCTTCACCGAGAAGGTGCGCGAGAAGGCCGTCGGCGCCGTCGTCCTGAAGTCGGTCACCCCCGGCCAGATGGTCGTCAAGATCGTCAACGACGAGCTCGTGGCGATGCTGGGCTCGGAAGCCGGCATCATCGACCTCAACGCCCCCGCCCCCGTCGCCATCCTGATGGTCGGCCTGCAGGGCTCGGGCAAGACCACCACCACCGCCAAGATCGCCCGCCGGCTCGTCGCCCGCGACAAGCGTCGGGTGCTGCTGGCCTCCCTCGACACCCGCCGTCCGGCCGCGATGGAGCAGCTGGCGATCCTGGCCAAGCAGGTCGAGGTCGAGAGCCTGCCGATCGTCGCCGGCCAGTCGGCGGTGCAGATCGCCCGGCGGGCCATGGACGCGGCGCGCCTCGGCGGCTTCGACGTGGTCATGCTCGACACCGCCGGCCGCATCACCCTCGACGAGGCGCTGATGGCGGAGGCGGCCGAGGTCAAGGCCGCCACCAACCCGCACGAGGTGCTCCTCGTCGCCGACGCGCTGACCGGCCAGGACGCGGTCAACACCGCCCGCGCCTTCGACGAGCGCCTCGGCGTCACCGGCATCGTGCTGACCCGCATGGACGGCGATTCGCGCGGCGGCGCGGCCCTGTCGATGCGCGCCGTCACCGGCAAGCCGATCAAGCTCGTCGGCACCGGCGAGAAGGTCGACGCCCTGGAGGAATTCCACCCCTCCCGCGTCGCCAACCGCATCCTCGGCATGGGCGACATCGTCAGCCTCGTCGAGAAGGCGGCCGAGACCATCGACCACGAGCAGGCGCTCCGCACCGCGGAGAAGATGCGCAAGGGCAAGTTCGACCTCGACGACCTGTCGATGCAGCTCGGCCAGATGGAGAAGATGGGCGGCATCGGCGGCCTGATGGGCATGCTTCCGGGCATGGGCCAGATGAAGAAGCAGGTCGAGAACGCCAACCTCGACGAGAACATGTTCAAGCGCCAGCGGGCCATCATCTCGTCGATGACCGCGCAGGAGCGGAAGAATCCCGACATCCTCAAGAATTCCCGCAAGAAGCGCATCGCGGCGGGCTCGGGGACGAAGGTGGAGGAGCTGAACAAGCTCCTCAAGATGCACCGGACCATGGCCGACATGATGAAGGCGATGGGCTCGGGCAAGCGCGGCATCGGCCAGGCCCTCGGCTCGATGTTCGGCATGGGTGCGGGAGGCATGGGCGGCGGTGGAATGGGCGGCATGCCCGGCCTGCCCCCCGGCATGCCGGAGCCGACGCCGGAAATGATCGCCGACATGCAGAAGCAGCTCGGCGGCAAGCTCCCCCCGATGCCCCCGGGCCTCGGGGGCAAGATGCCGGGCCTGCCCGGGCTCGGGGGTCCCAAGGGCCCCGGCGGCCTGCCGGGTCTCGGCGGATTTCCCTTCGGGAAGAAGAAGTAGCGACGGGGGCGTAGCGCATAGCGAGTCGGGTTCACGCCCACGGACTCGCCATTCGCTACGCGCTTCTCGCCCTCACACGACACACTGACCTTTGGAGTAGACCCATGTCCCTCAAGATCCGCCTCACCCGTGGCGGCGCCAAGAAGCGCCCGTACTACCGCATCGTCGTCGCCGACGCCCGCGCGCCCCGCGACGGCCGCTTCATCGACAAGGTCGGCGTCTACGACCCGATGAAGGCCAAGGACGATCCGGCCCGCATCGTGCTCGAGGCCGACAAGATCCAGGCCTGGCTCGCCAAGGGCGCCCAGCCCACCGACCGCGTCCTGCGCTTCCTCGACGCCGCCGGCCTCGCCAAGCGCCCCGCGCGCAACAACCCGCAGAAGGCCGAGCCGGGCGAGAAGGCCAAGGAGCGCGCCGCCAAGCGCGCCGAGAAGGCCGCCGCCCCGGCCGAAGACGCCGCGGCCTGAGGCTGGATCCGCGCATGGCCCGCCGTCCCGGAGGCTCTTCATCCCACGGTGACGGTGGCCGCCGTGCGCGCCCCGGCCGCATCGGCAGCGATGCGGCCACCTCGGCCCACCGGCCGCGGCCCGAGGCCGACGCGCCCCTGCCGCCCACCGACCCGAGCCTCGTCCAGATGGGCGAGTTCGGGCGGGCGCACGGGCTCAACGGCGAGGTCCGGCTGAAATCCTACACCGGCGACCCGCAGGCGATCGCGTCCTACGGGCCGCTGATCGGCGCCGACGGCCGCCGCATCGACCTGACCGACGTCCGCCAGGCCGGCGGCGCCTCCCCCGACCTCTTGGTCGTGCGGGTGAAGGGCGTGACCGACCGGACCGGTGCGGAAGGCCTCAACCGCCTCGCCCTGTTCCTGCCCCGCGAGCGCCTCGGCACCGTGTCGGACGCGGACGAGTTCTTCACGGCCGACCTCGTCGGCCTCTCGGTGGTCGACACCCAGGGCGCCGTCCTGGGCACCGTCGCGGACGTGCCGAATTACGGCGGCGGCGATCTCCTGGAGATCAAGCCGGCCCTGGGCGGCGCCACCGCCCTCCTGCCCTTCACCAAGGCCTTCGTGCCGGAACTCGACGTCGCCGGCGGCCGCGTCGTGGTCGATCCGCCGGACGACCTGTTCGCACCGGCCCAGCCCCGCCCCCCGGACGAGCCCGCCTGAGGCGAACGGGGCGCCGCGCGCGGCTCTGCCTGCGCCCGGCCGCGCGAGGCGGCCGGCCCTCAGGCGGCCTCCGCGTCCTCGCCCGATGCGCCTTCGCACGCCGCTGACCGGCTGCAGGTCCGGTTGCGACCGCTCGCCTTGGCGGCGTAGAGCGCCGCATCGGCGACGCGGTAGAGGTCGGTGGCGCCGCCGCCCGCGGCGCTCGCGGGCGCGGTCCCTGCCAGGCCGATGCTCACCGTCAGGGCGCCGGCCGGGATGCCGGCGGCCGGAAGCCCGAGGCGATGGACCTCGGCATGCACGGTGTCGGCGACCCGCTGGGCGCTCGCCACCTCCGTTCCGGGGAGCAGCATGACGAATTCCTCCCCGCCCACGCGGCAGACGAGATCGCCCGGGTGGCGCACACTCGCCTGAAGGCAGCGCGCCAGGCCCTTGAGGACCTCGTCCCCGACGGCGTGCCCGTAACGGTCGTTCACGGCCTTGAAGTGATCCACGTCGATGACCAGCAGGGACAGGGGCTCGTCGCGGGTGACGCGCCCGCCTTCGACGTCCGCCAGGGCCTCCTCGAAGCGGCGCCGGTTCGGCAGGCCGGTCAGCGGATCGGTGAGGGAGAGGCGGGCCAGCTCCCGCTGCATCCGTCCCCGGTGCCGGAGCTCGCGTCCGAACAGCAGCGAGAGGCCGGCACAGAGCCCGCACAGGATCAGCACGATGCTGCCGATCACCAGGGCCTTGGCCCGCCACTCGGCGTCGATCTCGTCCGGTGCCAGGGTCACGGCCAGGATCAGGGGGAGATCGCCGATCCGCGTGAAGGTGTGGTGGCGCGGCTCGTCGCTGCGCACGGCGCTAGCGATGAAGCTGCCGCTGCCCTCCCGCACGAAGCGCTGGAAGGACGTGGCGGCCGCGACGTTGTCCCCGATGGCGCCCGCGATCTCGGGATGCCGCATGATGCGCTGCCCGTCGCGGGCGTAGAGATTGATCGCGCCCTTGGCACCCAGGGCGATGTTGGCGAACAGGCGGCTGAAATAGGTGAGCTTCAGGGAAGCCTGGACCACGCCGCCGAAGCTGCCGTCCGGCTTGGTGATCCGGCGGCTGAGCACGATGACGGGGACGCCGAGCAGGCGCGAGGTGACGGGCTCGCTGATGAACAGGCCGAGATCGGGCCGGTCGCGATGGGCGCGGAAGTAGCTGCGATCGGCGTTGTTCAGGGGCCGTGCCGGGATCGCGTTGGCGTCGAAGAGGGTGTCGCCGTTCTCGTCGACCACGAGAAAGACCCCCATGTCCCGCGCCGTCACGGCCCGGTCGAACAGGATGAGCTGGCGCAGGGCCGGGCTCACGGACGAGAAGCCGGGCGTCGACAGGTTGTCGACCACGCCGCGCAGGGACAGGTCGATGATCTCGACGTTGCGGGCGATGTCGCGCTCGATGACCTGGAGCAGGTTGCGCGAGGTCTGCGCGGCCTTGTCCCAGGCGTCGACCCGCAGGTCGATCAGCATCAGGCCGGACACCACGAGGAGGCCGAGCGGCGCCAGGACGCCGAGCCCGATCCAGGCGCGCGCCGAGCGCAGGTGGCCCGTGAGATCCGGCGTCATCCGCATCGGCGAGTCTGAAACCTCCGGTTGCTGCTCCTTCGGTTGATCGCACCCCAATGCCTAAGCCGAGCTTGTCGCCGCCGGAGCCGGGACCCGGCGCGGTGACTCCAGAGCCACTTTGTCTCAGGAAATCGTCGCCCGGGGGCGCCTGCCGGCGCCGCGGCGCTGGCTCCCCGGGTGAGCGGCCCCGGCACGGGACCTGTTTTGGTTGACGTGGGCGGGTGGTCCCGCCCGCGCGATCTCAGGCGGCGCGGACGCTCGACAGGAACCGGCTCACCTCGGCGCTGAGGTGTTCGGACTGGCGCGACAGTTCGGAGGCCGAGGCGAGGACCTGCGTGGCCGCGGCGCCGGTCTCCTCCGAGGCCCGGGCCACGCCGGAGATGTTGCCGGTCACGGCGTTCGTCCCCTGGGCGGCCTGGGCGACGTTGCGCACGATCTCCTGGGTGGCGGCCCCCTGCTGCTCGACCGCCGCGGCGATCCCCGTCGCCATCCCGTCGATCTCGCGGATCCGGCCGGTGATGCCCCCGATGGCGGTGACGGCCTGGTCGGTGACCCCCTGGATCTCGCCGATCTGGCGCGCGATCTCCTCCGTCGCCCGGGCGGTCTGCCCGGCCAGCTCCTTGACCTCGGTCGCCACCACGGCGAAGCCGCGGCCGGCTTCGCCCGCGCGGGCCGCCTCGATGGTGGCGTTCAGCGCCAGCAGGTTGGTCTGGCCGGCGATGTTCGAGATCAGCCCGACCATGTCGCCGATCCGGGCCGACGTGGACCGCAGGGCCTGGACGAGCTGACCCGTCTGGTCCGCCTCGCCGACCGCGGCCTGTGCCAGCCCCGCCGAACCCTGGACCTGGCGGCCGATCTCCTGAACGGAGCTGCCGAGTTCCTCGGCGGCCGCCGCCACCGTGCCGACGTTCGAGGCGGCCTCCTCGGCGGCCGCCGCGACCTGAGTGGACTGAGTCGCGGTCTCCTGGGCCGTCGCGGTCATCTGCTGGGCCGTGGCCTGCAACTCCGTGGCGGAGGAGGAGACCAGACCGACGATGCCGCCCACGGCCTGCTCGAAGCCGTCGGCGAGTTCGATCATCGTGCGCTTGCGCTCCATCACGGCGGCCGCGTCGGGGATGCGGCGGATCTCGGCCTGCTCGGCCGCCTTCTGCGCCACCATCGTCTTGATGCCATCCACGGCGCGCCCGACGGCACCGACCTCGTCGCCGCGGCGCGCCTCCGGGATCGTGGCCTCGATGGAGCCCTGCGCCATGCGCTCGAGCACCCGGACGAGGCTGGCCAGCGGCCGGGTGATCCCCAGGACGCCCACGGCGGCGGCGGCCAGGAGGCCGCCGAGCATGCCGAGGGCACTGAAGAGCATCAGGCTGTGGCGCGTGGCGTTGGTCTTCTCCGTGAGCGCCTCCGAGCCCTCGTCCAGGGCCTTGGTGATGTCGTCCCCGAGCACCTTGCCCTCTTGGACCATGAGGGCGAAGTTCGGGTCGATGGCCCGGTGCACGAGGGCGATGGCCTCGGCGTTCCGATTCTCCGTGCCCAGGCGGCGGACCTCGGTCACGTCCTGCACGAAGCGCTCGACGCGCGCGGTCTGCGCCGCGACGCGGGTCTCGAAGGACGGGGCCTGACGGCGCAGGTCGGCCAGGATCTGCCGCATCGGCGCGAGGGTGGATTCGAATCCCGCGTTGGCCGCCGTCAGCTGGGCCTCCTCGGTCTCGGCGATGATCCGGTAGACCCAGTAGTTCATCTCGAAGACGATCCGATTCACCCGGCGCGCCGTCGCGGCACCCTTGGCATCCTGGAAAATGAACTGACGATAGGCATCGTCGATCTGCGTCATGCGGGCCTGGGCGAACCAGATACAGACGCCGACGACCAGTGCGATCAGCCCGATGACTGATGCCAGCTTTGGCAGGATCTTGATCTTGGATAAAAACAGCATCGTTACGCCTCGAATTGAGTGCCTATCATCGATCCGTCCTGTTAAAATTTGATGGAGAACAGTTGACGCTCAGCATTTACATTGAGCCAAAACAATTCAACTTCAGAGCTATTTTGGCTGAATTGATTCAAGAGCGCGTGATCGTGCGGATCATCGACAGCGATCTCCGGCATTGATCGCCGGCATGGCCGCGGACGCGACCTGGCCGCCCCCCGGATCAGGGGCGCGGGGCGGCGTCGCGCAGCTGGCCGATGAGCCAGCGGCCGGCCGGTCCCGGCGGACGCTCCATCGGGTAGACCGCCCACATCGGCAGCAGCAGGCCGCCCTTCGGCAGGGCGGCGACGTCGAGGCGCACGAGCTGGCCGTTCGCGAGATCCTCGGCCACCACGTCCAGGGGCATGCCGCCCCAGCCGAGGCCGGAGCGCAGGAAGGCGTGCTTCGATCCGAGGTCGGCGAGGCGCCAAGTGCGCGGCGAGAACACACCGAATTCCCGCCCCTTGGTCAGGTCGCTGCGGTCGGTCAGCACGAGCTGGACATGCTCGGCGAGATCGGCGGTTGCGATCGGGCCGGGCCGGCCGGCGAGCGGGTGGTCGGGCGCCGCCACCATCACGAGTTCGATCTGCCGCAGGGGCTCGCGGGCGAGCTCGGGGGGCAGCAGGGGCGTCGCGCCCGCCACCGCGAAGGCGCAGCGACCGTCGAGGACCGGCGCGATCACCGCCCCCAGGGTCTCGACCTGGATGCGCAGGGGCGTCGCCGGGAAGGCCGGCTGGAAGGCCGCCACCGCCCGCGTCACCACCTGGATCGGAAACAGCACGTCGAGGACGATGCTGACCTCCGGCTCGAGCCCGCCGGCGAGGTCGCGCGCCTGAGCCTTGAAGGTCTCGGCGGCCGCCACGGTGGCGCGCGCATGGGCCAGGAGCACGCGCCCGGACTCCGTCAGCACCGGGTAGCGGCTGGAGCGGTCGAAGAGCTTCACCCCCGACTGCGCCTCGAGGTTGGCCAGGGACTGGCTCACCAGGGACTGCGCCCGTCCGAGCTTGCGCCCGGCCGCGGAGAAGCTGCCGGTGTCCACGGCGGCCACGAAGGTGCGGAGCTGATCGAGGGTGAGCTGGTCGAGCATCCATCTGTCCAGGTGATGGGACACATCGAAAGATATAGGCTTCGCTGGGGGAAGGAAGCCACCTAGATCGTTGCCCACAGCCGAGCCGCCCCGGCCCTGGCGAACGAAGACCCGGATGACGTCCATGTCCATGACCCTGACCGCCTCTCCCGCCCCCTCGCGCGCCCGCACCGTCTCCGCCTGGTCGCTGCAGATCCTGCTCGCCCTGGTCTTCCTGGCGGCCGGCGGCGCCAAGCTCGCCGGCGTGCCGATGATGGTGCAGGTCTACGACCTCATCGGCGTCGGCCAGTGGTTCCGGATCGTCACCGGCCTCGTGGAAGTCGGCGGCGCCATCGCCCTGCTGATCCCGGGCTATGCCGGCCTCGCCGCCCTCTGGCTCGCCGGCACCATGGTGGGCGCCGTGATCGCCCACCTGGTCGTCCTGCCCACGCCCGCCGCCCCGGCCGTCGTGCTCCTCGTCCTGACCGCGACCCTGGCCTGGCTGCGCCGGGACCAGACCCTCTCGCTCCTCGGCCGGGGTCGCTGATCGGCCCAGCCCCCGCCGACGGGGTGGTGATCGCCGAGCCTTCGGGGCCGGGCGACGCCACCCCTGCCCGTCATACGCCTTCGCCTCCCCAAGACTTCGCCGCCCCAAGACTTCGCCTCCACAAGACTTCGCCCCGGAAAGACCCCGTCATGGACATCGGCATCGACAGCTTCGCCGTCACCCTCCCCGATCCGAAGACGGGCCGCACCCTCTCGGCCGCCGAGCGCATGGAGCGCCTGCTCGACGAGGTCGAGGTGGCCGACCGCTCCGGCCTCGACGTGTTCGGCATCGGCGAGCATCACCGGGCGGAGTTCCTCGACGCCGCCCCCGCGGTCATCCTGGCAGCCGCGGCGGCCCGCACCCGCCGCATCCGCCTGACCAGCGCCGTCACCGTGCTGAGCGCGGCCGATCCGGTCCGGGTCTTCCAGGATTTCGCCACCCTCGACCTGATCGCTAAGGGCCGGGCCGAGATCGTGGTCGGACGCGGCTCCTTCGGCGAGGCCTATCCGCTCTTCGGCTTCGCGGCCGAGGATTACGATGCCCTCTTCGTCGAGAAGCTGGAGCTGCTGCTGGTCCTGCGGGCGCAGACCCACGTCACCTGGCGGGGCCGCTTCCGCCCGCCGCTCACGGGCCAGGGCGTCTATCCGCGCCCGTACCAGGACCGGCTCCCGATCTGGGTCGGAGTGGGCGGAACACCCGCCTCCTTCGCCCGCGCCGGTACCCTCGGCCTGCCCCTGATGGTCGCGATCATCGGCGGCAGCTTCGCGCGCTTCCGTCCCCTGGTGGAGCTCTATCGCGAGGCCGGGCGCCGGGCCGGGCATGCCCCCGAGACCCTGAAGGTCGGCGTCCACGCCATCGGCTTCGTCGCCGACACCGACCGCGCGGCCCGGGAGGCGTTCTATCCGGGCTGGGCCCAGATGTTCGGCAAGATCGGGGCGGAGCGCGGCTGGCCGAGCGCGGGCCTGGCGGAGCAGTTCGCCGCGATGTGCGCGCCCGACGGGTCCTACCTCATCGGCGCGCCGGAGACGGTCGCGGCGAAGGTGCAGGCGGCCAACGCTGCCCTCGGCGGCCTGTCCCGCCTCACCTTCCAGATGAGCTCGGCGATGCAGGAGCCGGAGGCCATGCAGCGGTCGATCGCCCTGCTGGGCACCGCGGTGATGCCCCGGCTGAAGGCGGCCGGCTGACGCGGTTCGCGGATCCCGGATCACCGGTCGTTCTGCGTCCTGCGGCGGGTCCGATCGAGACCGGTTCGGGGGTGGCACGCGAGCCCGGCCTCCAGGAAGGACGGGATCGACGGCGTGAGCGGGGTTCAGTCCAGCGGCGGGCAGAGCATCCGCGCGTCGCCCCGCGCTCACCGCCCGCACTTAAGGCCCGCGCTTCGCAGCGCCCTGTGTCCCGAGCCGGGTGGTCTCGTCCCGGCAGGGACGGATCGCAGCCGGATTCGGCCGGTCGGCGGCCGCGGGCGCCTCGTAGATCGCGAGGTAGCCGACGCCGCCCTCCAGCACCGAGAGCCCGGTCTGGCGATAGCCCGCGGCCGTGAGTTCGCAGGCGAGCAGCGCCGGCGGCGTCCCGTGCCGCGAGGGCACGTCGTCGGCGTCGACGATCCCCACCTTGCCGCCCGGCTTCATCATCGGCGCCAGGTTGTGGAGCAGGCCGAAGGGCTGGGCGATCTCGTGGTACATGTGGACCAGCACGGCGGCGTCGAGGGAGGCCGGCGGCAGGCGCGGATCGTGCGGCTCGCCGCGCACCACCGTGACGTTGGTGAGCGCGCTCCTGGCGATGCGCGTCTCCAGGCCGGCCAGGTAGCGGGGCGTCACGTCCTCGGCGTAGACGTGCCCCTGGGGGCCGACCCGCTCGGCCAAACGCACCGTGTAGTAGCCGCTGCCCGCGCCGATATCGGCGACGCTCTGGCCGGCCGCGATGCCCATCAGCCGCATCACCTGCCCGACCTCGTCGACCGAATCGCGCTGCGCCTCGGAGGCCCAGAGCGGCGCGATGATCTCGGCCACCGGCCGGTCGGGCTTCGGGAACGCCGAGGCGGGCGCCCCGGCCGGGGCCAGCGGCTCGGCCGCGCGGACGGGCCGCAACAGGACGAACCCCGTCAGGGCCAGCGCCAGCGTGACGGTCCGGACGAGGGCGACCAGGATCCGGGGACGGAGCGAGCGGGAAGCAGCCATGAAGGGTTAACCCGCCGCCGCCGGATCGGTGCCACGTTGACCCGGTGCGTCTCCGCGCGCCAGTAAGCACCATGACCGCCAGCCCCTGGAACGCCACCGTCCTCACCCTCTATCCGGAGATGTTTCCGGGGCCGCTCGGGGTCTCCCTGTCGGGGGATGCGCTGGCGCGGGGCACCTGGAGCCTGGACGCCCGCGACATCCGCGAGCACGGCCTCGGCCGCCACCGGGCGGTGGACGACACCCCGGCCGGGGGCGGCGCCGGCATGGTGCTGCGCTGCGACGTCCTCGCCGCCGCCATCGACGCTGCCGGCGCGCCGGACGATGCCCGGCCCCGGCTCCTGATGAGCCCGCGCGGCCGGCCGCTGACGCAGGCCCGGGTCCGGGCGCTGAGCGAGGGGCCCGGCGTGCTCGTCGTCTGCGGCCGCTTCGAGGGCGTGGACGAGCGCGTGATCGCCGGGCGTGGCCTCGAGGAGGTGTCGATCGGCGACTACATCCTCTCCGGCGGCGAGATCGCCGCCCTGGTGGTGCTCGATGCCTGCGTGCGCCTGCTGCCGGGCGTGATGGGCAAGGTCGCCTCCGGCGTCGAGGAGAGCTTCGAGACCGGCCATCTCGAATACCCCCACTACACCCGCCCCCGGGACTGGGAGGGCCGCGCGATCCCGGAGGTCCTCACCGGCGGCAACCACGGCGCCATCGCGGCCTGGCGCCGGGCCGAGGCCCTGCGCCTCACCCGGGAGCGCCGCCCGGACCTGCTGCGCTCCCGCGCGGATTGATTCGGGCAGTCCTCGGGCTTAGTACCACTTCTACTGTCGTCGACCGGTGCCGTGAACGACTAAAGAAGGATAGGGCACCGCGCATCATCAATCCTTCACAGGATGAGTCGCTAATATGCCTCCCGCAGTCTGGTGCAGACGAGGCCGATGATGCCCATCTCCGAACATCAGGAATTTCACGCAGATTTTGACGCCAGCAAGCAAATCATAAACATCAAGAATATCAAATCTTTGTCTGAACAAAATCAGCAATCTCTTGTCGATCGCTTCAATGAATTCGGATTTGTCATCCTGCGTTGCGAAGACGCGGCCGAAAGTCGAGCGGATCTGTGCGCTTTAAAAAACCTTCTCGGCGAATCAACGCCCCATCCAAGAGCAGATCAAGACGGCATCGTATCGATCGACCCTTCCGATCAAGCGATCGGATTTATAGGCGCAAGCAATAGCGAACATTTGCTCCATACGGATGGCGCATACTCGGACAAGC
Source organism: Methylobacterium sp. AC690 (assembly GCF_979256535.1). Lineage (NCBI taxonomy): Bacteria > Pseudomonadati > Pseudomonadota > Alphaproteobacteria > Hyphomicrobiales > Methylobacteriaceae > Methylobacterium > Methylobacterium sp. AC690. The sequence continues at coordinate 180,378 of NZ_CEEDOX010000014.1, forward strand.
CAGAAAAAATTATTTCTCTGCAATGCGTCTTCGCAACGAAAACCGGGGGAGATACAATATTGGCGAGCGCAAAATCTGCCTTTAGATCTCTGAGTTCCTCGTTACCGCGGGACATCCATACTTTATTCGATGGAGACGCACTCTTGGTCGAACGGAAAGGGCAATCAAGTCGAAACTCTGTTTTTCGCCTGAATGCCGATGGTCGAATCGCTTTGAAATTTCGCATGTCCGATGGGTCGGCATGCGTGACACCGAGCGCAACTGCGCGAAAAGCTTACCTTGCTCTCTGCGCGTTCTTCGAAAATCGGAATCATCAAATCCAGTTCAGACTGGAGCAACAAGATATCCTGATCGCCGACAACACCGCGATCGTTCACGGACGGACCGCGTTTCCAAGTGACGAGAAACGGACCATGCGTCGCCTGAACTTCGACGCCTCCGGGCCACTCTGCGCAAACTTATCACTGGGCTTCGTTGCACCGTAACCCTCTCAGAGAGGGAACGGCCCCGATCCCCTGACGGGCTGCTCGGGCCGACCGCGCATCGCGCTGAACGCCGTCGGCAGCCGTCGCTTTCAGGGACCGAACGGAAAGAGCTTGGGATGACCGGAAGGAAGGCAAGCGAGAATCATTCCTGGCTACTTCTCCTCGTCTCGATCGGGGCCTTCATGCAGGCCGTCGATGCCACCATCGTGAATGCCGCAATTCCTATCGTGGCGACCGCCTTCTCGATCGTGCCGCTGGATCTGCATCCGGTTCTCACGGCTTACGTCCTGACCCTGGCCGTCTGTATTCCCGCCACGCCCTGGCTGTGCGAGCGCTTCGGGACGAAGCGCGTCTTCGGTGGTGCGATCATCGTCTTCACCGTCGGTTCCTGCCTGTGCGGCCTCTCCGCGAGCGTGTCCCAGCTCGTCGCCGCTCGGGTCCTGCAGGGCATCGGGGGCGCCGCCCTCCTCCCGGTCGGACGGTATGTGATGGTCCGCAGCATCGACCCGGCGAAGCTGATCGCTTCGATCAGCACCGTCGCGACGGTGGGGCTCGTCGGCGCCACGATCGGGCCGTTCCTGGGCGGGTTTCTCGCGCAGCATATATCCTGGCGCACGGTCTTCCTGATCAATTTCCCGATCGGGATCTTCGCGCTGGTACTCAACCACCGGCACATGATCGACTTCCGGGCAGAGGCCTGGAAACGGTTCGACGGTCTCGGCTTCGCGATCTTCGGGGCCGGGTCGGTCTTGCTCCTCACCGGCGCCGAGACCGTCGTGGCCTCCAAGGCGCAAGGCGGGGCCGCCCTGGCCGGCGCGATCGTCCTGTTTTCCTTGTATATCGGTTGGAGCCGACGCTGTCGGGATCCTCTCGTCGACCTCCGGTTGTTCAAGGTGCGCAGCGTGGCCGTCGCCATGCTGGGAAATCTCCTCGCGCGCCTCGGGATCTCCGGTATGTTCCTGATACTGGTCATCTTTCTTCAGGTTGGGTGCGCTTGGCCGCCGACGGAAGCGGGCTTGATGCTCGTTCCGCAAGCCATCGGATCGATCGTTGCGAAGAGACTTGTGCCCGGTATCCTCAGCCGGTCCGGCTACAGATGGTTTCTGCTGGTGAATACCGCGCTGGTGGCCCTGTCCATCGGCGGATTCGCCGTCCTGGGGCCCCGGACGGGCGTCCCATTCCTGACCGCGTATCTCTTCGTCTATGGCTGTCTCACGGGCCTTCAGTTCACCGTGATGAACACGCTGATCTACGTGGATATTCAAGACCGTGACATCGCCATGGCATCCTCCATGGCCTCGACGATGCAATATTTTTCGATGAGTCTCGGCATCGCCGTCGGATCCTTGCTGATGAACGCGTTCCTGCCGGGAGAAACCCCGGAGGGTTACGTTCAGGCCTTTCGCGAAACGGTCATCGTTCTCGGATGTCTGACGTTCCTGGCGAGCGGCGTCTTCGCGACGTTACGCGACACGGTTGCCGGGGCCTGACGGCGGTTCGATCCCTGCCGCGTCCTGTCTTGCTTGTTCTCGCGCCCGCTCCTCGCGCCTGCGCAGCCGGTGATTCCCCCGGCAAGCGGCATGGGACAACGCTTGGATGCCGTTCCGACCGCGCGGTCCGATCCCCGGCGGCACGGCGAACGCTTGCGTCCCGTGCGGCGCGGGTCCATTGGCGTCTTCGGGCCACTCCTCCCCAACGAGGAGCTCTCATCTGGAAGGATGACGCACGTGACCAACCGACCCGCCACGCGCCCCCGCGTGCCGAATTTCTCGTCCGGCCCCTGCACCAAGCGTCCGGGCTGGAGCCTCGAGGCCCTGGCCGACGCGCCGCTGGGCCGCTCGCATCGCTCGGCCATCGGCAAGGCGAAGCTGAAGGAGGCCATCGACCTTACCCGCAGCGTCCTGCAGGTGCCGGAGGATTACCGAATCGGCATCGTGCCGGCTTCCGACACCGGCGCCGTCGAGATGGCGATGTGGTCGATGCTGGGCCCGAAGACCGTCGAGGTCGTGGCCTGGGAGGCCTTCGGCCTCGAATGGGTCACCGACGCCCTCAAGGAACTCAAGATCGCGCCGCGGGTGCATGTCGGCGCCTACGGCGTCCTGCCCGATCTCTCGGCCGTCGACACGCGGCACAACGACGTGATCTTCACCTGGAACGGCACCGCCGCCGGCGTCCGCGTGCCGAACGGCGACTGGATCGCCGCCGACCGCGCGGGCGTCACCATCTGCGACGCCACCTCGGCCGCCTTCGCGATGCCCCTCGACTGGGCCAAGCTCGATGTCGTCACCTTCTCCTGGCAGAAGGTCATGGGCGGCGAGGCCGCACACGGCATGATCGTGCTCTCGCCCCGCGCCGTGGCCCGAATCGAATCGAACGTCCCGGCTTGGCCGGTCCCGAAGGTCTTCCGCCTCGCCAAGGACGGCAAGCTGATCGAGGGCATCTTCAAGGGCGACACCATCAACACGCCCTCGATGCTGGCGGTCGAGGATTACCTCGACACCCTGAAATGGGCCGCGCGCATCGGCGGCCTGCCGGCGCTGCACGCCCGGGCCGACGCCAACGCCAAGGTCATCCACGACTGGGTGGCGCGCACCCCCTGGATCGGCCACCTCGCCGCCGATGCCGGCACCTACAGCAACACCGGCGTCTGCCTCGTCATCACCGACCCGGACATCCTCGCGATGGGCGACGCCGTGGTCGGCGCGGTCGCCAAGGGCATCGCCGACACCCTGGACCGCGAGGGCATCGCCTTCGATATCGGGGCCTACCGGGACGCCCCGGCCGGCCTCAGGATCTGGTGCGGCGGCACGGTCGAATCCTCGGATCTCGAGGCCCTGACCCCGTGGCTCGACTGGGCCTTCGCGGCCGAGAAGGCGAAACTCGCCCGGGCCGCCTGACACCCGCGCGACCTCGACGTCACCCGCGTCGTATACCGAGCGCATGACGGAGCCGCTGTCCGGCTCCGTCGCGCGTCGGTTCTCCCCCACCCGAGCCGGACGCCGACATGCCCGCGCCCAAGGTGCTCATCTCCGACGCCCTCTCCGACGCGGCCGTGCAGCGCCTGCGCGACCGCGGCCTCGACGTCGATTTCCGGCCGCAGCTCGGCCGTGATCGCGACGCCTGCGCCGCCTTGATCGGTGCCTATGACGGTCTGGCGATCCGCTCCACCACCAAGGTCACGGCCAAATTGCTGGCGCAGGCCCCCCGCCTGAGGGTGGTCGGCCGCGCCGGAATCGGGATCGACAACGTCGACGTGGCGGCGGCCACCGCCCGCGGCGTCATTGTGATGAACACGCCCTTCGGCAACGCGATCACCACCGCCGAGCACGCCATCGCGATGATGTTCGCCCTCGCGCGGCAGATCCCCCGGGCCGACGCCTCGACCCAGGCCGGCCGCTGGGAGAAGGCCCGCTTCATGGGGACGGAGCTCACGGGCAAGACCCTGGGGATCATCGGCTGCGGCAACGTCGGTGCCGTCGTCGCCGACCGGGCGATCGGCCTCAAGCTCAAGGTGATCGCCTACGATCCCTACCTGACGCCGGAGCGCGCCGCCGAGATCGGCGTCGAGAAGCTCGAACTCGACGCGCTTCTCGCCCGGGCCGACCTCATCAGCCTGCACGTTCCCCTGACCGAGCGGACCCGGAACATCCTCTCGGCCGACGCCCTGGGACAGACGAAGCCCGGTGTCCGCATCATCAACTGTGCCCGCGGCGGCCTAGTCGACGAGGTCGCCCTGCGCGCGGCGCTCGAGTCCGGCCGGGTCGCGGGCGCCGCCTTCGACGTGTTCGCGACCGAGCCGGCCTACGAGAACCCGCTCTTCGGCCATCCGAACGTGGTGTGCACGCCCCATCTCGGCGCCTCGACGAACGAGGCACAGGCGAACGTCGCCCTGCAGATCGCCGAGCAGATGGCCGACTACCTGCTGAGCGGCGCCGTCGTGAATGCCGTCAACATGCCGTCCATCTCGGCCGACGAGGCGCCGCGCTTGAGGCCCTTCGTGCACCTGGCCGAGAACCTCGGCTCGTTCCTGGGCCAGCTCACCGATGCGCCGATCCGCGGCATCCGGGTGACGTATGAAGGTGCGGTCGCGGAGATGAATATCCGCGCACTCACGGCGGCTGCCGTCACCGGTGTGCTCAGTCCGGTCCTCTCGGGGATCAATATGGTCTCCGCTCCGGCGGTGGCGCGCGAGCGCGGCATCCTGGTCGAGGAGGTCACCCGCGCCGGTGCGACGTCCGATTTCGAATCGGTGATCCGCATCACCGTCGAGGCCGAGGACATGCCGCGCGATGCCGCCGGAACGGTCTTCCACGACGGCAAGCCGCGCATGATCGAGATCCGCTCCATCCCGATCGACGCCGCCTTCGCGGAGCACATGCTGTACGTGCGCAACCACGACCAGCCGGGCTTCATCGGACACTTCGGCGGCGTACTCGGCGCGGCCGGCGTCAACGTAGCGACCGTCGCCCTCGGACGCGACGGGAAGGGCGGCAATGCCATCTGCTTCTGCGCCGTCGACGCGCCGGTCACCGAGGCGGTTCTGGCGAGCATCGCCGCAATCCCGCAGGTGAAGCGCGTGCGCCCCCTCCGATTCTGAGACTTCCGCAATCGCGACGGATCGGGCCGCACGCTGGCCTACCGAGGGCATTCTGACGTAAACGCCGTCCGACGAAGAGGCCTCGCGACCTCGGCCCCGCCAGCACCTGGATCCGCCCCATGAAGATCGACGGCAAGCCCTACCGCACCATCTTCGCCGCCGAGGATGGTGCCTCCGTGGCGGTGATCGACCAGACCCGCCTGCCCTTCGCCTTCGAGCTGAAGACGCTGTCGACTCTGGACGACGCCGCGGTGGCGATCCGTACCATGGTGGTTCGCGGAGCGCCGCTGATCGGGGTCACGGCCGCCTACGGGCTCGCCCTCGGCCTGCGGGCGGCTGCCTCCGAAGCCGGGCTCGACCGGGCTGTGGCGACGCTCGCCGCGACACGGCCGACCGCGATCAACCTCCGTTGGGCTCTGGACCGGGTCGCCGCCAAGCTCAGGACGGTGCCGGAGGCCGAGCGCGCGGCCTTCGCCTACGCGGAGGCCGGCCGCATCGCCGAGGAAGATGTGGAGAGCTGCCACGCCATCGGCGTTCACGGCGCGCAGATCCTCAGCGACCTGCATCGTCTGAAGAACCGCACCATCAACGTACTGACTCATTGCAACGCAGGCTGGCTCGCCACAGTGGATTGGGGAACGGCCCTGGCGCCGATCTACGTGGCCCACGATGCCGGCGTGCCAGTCCACGTCTTCGTGGACGAGACCCGCCCCCGGAACCAGGGTGCCGCCCTGACCGCGTTCGAACTTAAGGCCCACGGCGTCCCGCATACCGTCATCGCCGACAATGCTGGCGGCCACCTCATGCAGCACGGCGCCATCGACGTCTGCATCGTCGGCTCGGACCGCACCACGGCCTCGGGTGACGTCTGCAACAAGATCGGAACCTACCTGAAAGCGCTGGCCGCCAGCGACAATCGGGTGCCGTTCTATGCCGCCCTGCCTTTCTCGACGATCGACTGGACCCTCGACGACGGCGTGCGCGAGATCCCGATCGAGGAGCGCGACGGCCGCGAGGTCACGCATCTCACCGGGCGTCTGGCGGACGGCGGCTTCGCCACCGTCGAGGTCGTTTCGCCGGGAAGCCCGGTGGCAAATCCAGCCTTCGATGTGACGCCGGCTCGCCTCGTCACTGGTATTATAACCGAGCGCGGCGTCGCCGCGGCCGATGCCGAGGGGCTTCTCGGCCTCTACCCGGAGCGGCGCAAAGCCGCCTGACGCGTCAGGCGCCGGGCGCCCATTGCCAGAACACCGAGCCGGTGAAGGCGAAGACCTTCTCGCCGCGCTGGTTCAGACCGGTGTTCTGGTGGGTTGCGAGGCCCCAGCCGGGCCGCGACGCGGTCTCGCGCTTGTCGATCAGGGTGCAGCTGTATCGGATCGTGTCGCCAGCATAGACCGGTGCCAGCCACCGCATATCGCGAAAGCCCGGCGATGGACCGAGTTGCGGGACCGGACCGGTCTTCGCCGTATGGGCAAAGTCGCGGGCGCGGGTGATGTGGAGCCGCTTCATCCAAGCAGCGGCCGTGTGCCAGCCGGACGCGCAGAGAGCCCCGAAATGGGTCTGGCGGGCGGCTTCGGGATCGAGATGGAACGCCTGCGGATCGTAGGCCCGGGCGAAAGCCATGACGGTCTCAGGCGTGAACTGGTGTCCGCCGAGGTCGCGCACCGCACCGATGGGAGCCGCTTCGAGGAAGTGGAGCTGCTCGGCGTCGTGGGGCTCCCTGGGCGGTGGCGCGTCCGCCGGAACTACGGTCCGCGGCGGCAGAGACGCTGCACCGCGGCGCGGAAACATCACCGTAAAGATCTGGGTCAGCACGCTCTCACCATCCCCGTTCAGGACGGTCATGGCGAAACCGACGAAGCCGCGATCCGGCTTGGTGTTCGAGGCCCGGCAGGTATCGACCCGGACTGAGATGCTCAGCCGGTCGCCCGGTAGGACAGGCCGCAGCCAGCGCAGCTCGTTGATCCCGGGCGACCCCATCGAGGTGGCACCGCGGAAGACATGTTGCTGCAGGAGGCGCATCCCGAAGCCGGCGGTCTGCCAGCCGGAGCCAATCAGCTGACCGACGAAGGTCGTCTTCGCGGCCTCCGGGTCGAGGTGGAACGGCTGTGGGTCGAACTCACGCGCGAAGGCGATGATCTCGGCTTCCGTCACCGTCGCCGGGCCACCTTCGATCACCGTACCGGGCGCAAAGTCCTCGAAGGCGATGCCGGTCATCCGGGTCCTTTCAGGCACTGGGGTTCAACGAGCCGGGAGGACGGTCCGGCGCTGCGGGAGCAACGCCGCACCGACCCATGTCGGATCAATTGGCGAAGCGGAAATGCAGCACGTCGCCGTCCTGCACCACATACTCCTTACCCTCGAGACGGAACTTGCCAGCCTCCTTAGCGCCGGCCTCGCCCTTCAGGCTCGTGTAATCGTGGAAGGCGATGGTCTCGGCGCGGATGAAGCCCTTCTCGAAGTCCGTGTGGATCACGCCGGCGGCGGCGGGCGCCCGCGTCCCCTTCTCGATGGTCCAGGCGCGCGCTTCCTTGGGACCGACCGTGAAATAGGTGATGAGGCCAAGGAGTTCGTATCCGGCGCGGATGACGCGGTTCAGTCCAGGCTCGGCGAGGCCAACAGCCTCCAGGAAATCGCCCTGGTCGCCCAGGGGCATCACGGCGATTTCGCTCTCGATCTTGGCGGAGACCACCACGGCCTTGGCACCCTCCGCCTTGGCGCGGTCCATCACGGTGTCCGAGTAGGCGTTGCCCTTGTCGGCATCGCCCTCGTCGACGTTGCAGACGTAAAGCACCGGTTTCGCCGTCATCAGGCCGAGGCTCTGAAACAGACGCTCCTCGTCGGGCTTGCGCTGCACCAAGCGCGCAGGCTTGCCCTCGCGCAGCAGCGGCAAGGCGCGCTGGACGAGGTCGAGGATTTCTTTGGCCTCCTTGTCGGCGCCCTTGGCCTTCTTCTCCAGAGCGATCACGCGCTTCTCGAGGCTATCGAGGTCGGCGAGCATCAGCTCGGTCTCGATCGTTTCGATGTCAGCGGCCGGGTCGACCTTGCCCTCAACATGGGTCACATCACCGTCGGTGAAGCAGCGCACCACGTGCGCGATGGCATCCACCTCCCGGATATTGGCGAGGAACTGGTTCCCAAGCCCTTCGCCCTTCGAAGCGCCGCGCACGAGACCGGCAATATCCACGAAGGTGAGCCGGGTCGGAATAATTTCCTTCGATGCAGCGATTTTGGCGAGATCGTCCAGGCGCGGATCCGGCACCGCCACCTCGCCGACATTCGGCTCGATGGTGCAGAACGGGTAGTTCGCTGCCTGCGCGGCCGCTGTCTGCGTCAGTGCATTGAAGAGAGTTGACTTGCCAACATTCGGCAGGCCGACGATGCCGCATTTGAAGCCCATGGGTCACCTGTCTGTTCGCGGGTCTGCGCAAAGCCTGCCCGCGTGAAATCCGATGTCACCGCCGCGGTCAATCGCGCGCGTTGACTTGCTTGACGTCATCCCAGCCGCGCCCTGCCATGGCCAGGTGGACCTTGTTCTGGAAGCTCGCATCTTCACCGACCGCCAAGAGCGGCGCATAGTCGGCAATGGCGCGGCACAGATCGTCGACCCAGCCCTCTTCACCTTTGCCAAAGTCGTTCAGCACATAAGCGTGAACCAGGGCTTTGTCCCCCGGATGCCCGATGCCAAGGCGAACCCGACGATAATCGTTGCCGCATTGCGCCGTGATCGAGCGAAGGCCGTTATGACCGGCATTGCCGCCTCCCGACTTTACGCGCAGCTTGGCTGGGGCGAGATCCAGTTCGTCGTGCAACACGATTACGTCGGACAATGCGATTTTGTAGAAGCGCTGCGCTTCCTGCACCGCACGCCCAGATTCATTCATGAAAGTCTGCGGCTTCAGCAGGATAGCCCGTTCGGTACCGAGAGCCACCTCGGCGATCTCCCCCTGGAATTTGCGACGCCACGGCCCAGCGCGATGCACGCGCGCAATCTCGTCGACGGCGAGGAAACCGATATTGTGACGGTTCTTGGCATAGCGGGAGCCGGGATTGCCGAGGCCGACGATCAGGCGCATGGCGCGAAACGATCCAGACAGGATTTTTATGGGGCCGCCGAGCGCGGTCCTGAAAACGGAGATGCCCCAGCCTAATGGCCGGGGCACCCGAAGGGATGAGCTGAGACAGGGCTTGCGCCCCGGCCTCAATCCTCCTTCTTCTCGTCCTCGCCGGCTTCCTCGGAAGCCTCTTCCTCGGCCTTCTCCTCGGCGGCCTCAGCGGACTGCGCCTCGGCAATCGCCGCCTCCTCGGCTTCGACCTCGGCACCGAGCACGGTCGGCGGCACGATGTTAGCGACGGTGGCGTCGGGCTCGCCCGTGAAGGTGGCGCCGGACGGAAGCTTCACGTCGGTGATGTGAATCGCATCCCCGATCTCGCGACCGGTGAGGTCGATCTCGATGGCATCCGGGATCGCGTCGGGCGCAACCTCGAGGGCAAGGGTGTGAAGCACGACATTGAGCGTGCCGCCCTTCTGCTTGATGCCGGGGGCCGCATCCTCGTTCAGGAAATGCACCGGGACCTCGACCGTGATCGACTGGCCGGCGACGACCCGCAGGAAGTCGACGTGGATTGGCACGCCGGACACCGGATCCAGGTGGAAGTCGCGCGGAATCGCCCGGGTCTTCTTGCCACCGGCGTTGATCTCGAAAAGGGTGGTCTTGAAGCCACCGGCGTAGATCAACGTACGGACGCGGACGAGGTCGATGGCGATGGACTGCGGCGCCTGACCGCCTCCGTAGATGACGGCGGGAACTTGACCCTGGCGACGAACGGCCCGGGCGGCCCCCTTGCCGACCCGGTCGCGTGCCACGGCCTCAAGCGTCTTGACTGCGCTCATGGCGTGATCCTTTTAAAAATGAGAACGCCGGGGAAACGCGAAAAGCCGTCCAAAACGGACGGCCCAACCCCGATCCCCGAAGCGCCCGTGCCTCCAAGGGTGTCTGGCGGGCGCTGGGGCGCCGTATACCCGCAAGTCCCGCGCGGCGCAACCGAAGCGTCGACCGGACCATGTCATTTCGGGTTGAGCGAACCACCCCGCGCTGATCGCACATTGAGCGGCATTGTGGATCGATGGCGGAGAGACGATGTTCCGGCATATAGTTCGGCAAGACCGGCCTGGGGCTCCAGCAGACTGTCTTACCTATCGAAGCTTTTCAGATCGGATAGGCCCAGAGAGCTTGAGATGTAAGCCAATGCACTGACGAAAACGCTCCAATGGGAAATGTCCCATTGGAGCGAGGTTGGAGAAACGCTGTTCTGATGCACCGTGCATCCGTTTAGCGAACGGATGCGTCGGCAGTCTCGGCAACGACCCGCCGGGTGGTAGGCGCGCGAGGGGCCAGGGAGGGCGTCGTCGTCAGTTCCGACGCGGGACGTACGGTAGCCATTGCACGGGCCTGCTCACGATACAGCGGCGGGGTGAGGAAAGTGCGATCATCCGCCAGCGCCGTATTAGCCAGGCTCGCCGTCGTGAGCATAGCGAGAATGAAGGTGCGAGTGGTCATTCAATCTATCCTTTTTTTCCGGGACACATGCCCCGTTCGGTCAATGGAATATATTTGCACCGCACCATCGTTCAAACAGATGCTTTCAATGATCGATATTGATCAGATCAATGTGACTTACGGGGCAATACGACGCGACTCTTCGTCGGGCGAGCAGGTCGAAATGTCAGTCCTCGTTATCGATGGTGATGGTTGCAGACGAGGCGCCCACCATTATCGCCCTGTGGCAGTATATGGCCCCCACTCGAACGATCACCACGGCGAATCTTGATAGTAGGAGTATCGGGATCTCTTTGAGGCCCAACTCGATGCGGAAGCTAAGTGCGTTCGGAAGACCTCACTGGTAGACACGGGTCGCTGGTTTTTGCAGGACGCGTAGCGATTTTTCAGGGCGGAACGGGCAACATGTGCTGACTAACTTGTCGACACTGGGCCAAAGATCTTTGATCCGCCGTCTCTGCCTTCAGGGGATGAAGCAAGCAAGGCGGTGAAGCGCTCACTTATCGCTTGAACCGGCAGCGATTTCGAAACCATGAGCCTTGGTCATAGTCAATCACCCGGAGATTCCTGACCTCCCGCCGACGGCTCGTTTACCTTGGTCGCCTCAAACTTCCGCATCGACAAAGGAAGGGGTGTGATGACGCGACCGATCGTATGGGCGCTCGGGGTGACGGCAGCGGCCGCGATCTGGGGCATCGGGCTAGCGGAGCGATTTCAACGTCCGGCCGCGGAAAACGCAACCATCGCCACGCAGCTGGGTGAGCGCGCCGTGCCCACAGTCGTGCGGAGCGGCCTGAGTACCCTAACCCTCTTTGCGGACGCGCAGGGACATTACTCCACAGATGCGGTGATCGACGGCAAGCGTCTGCACATGTTGATCGATACCGGTGCGACAGCCTGCGCCTTCACCTACGAGGACGCGGAGCGCGCAGGCCTGCGGGTAGGCGAACGCGATTTCCGTGTACCAATCCAGACTGCCAACGGCACGATCCTAGCGGCGTTGGTGCGCATACCGGAAATACGGATTGGCACCATCACCGTTCAGGGCGTCAACGGCATGGTCATGCCTCGCGGACGCCTGTCCACCAGCCTCCTTGGCATGTCCTTTCTGAAGCGCTTGAACGAGTTCAATATGAGTAGCGGCCGGCTCACCCTCCGTGGGTGACTTTGCTGACGGGCTCAATCCAGGCCCAGGTCTCGAGGGGCGGAACCCGCCCGTGAGCGGAGTCGACGGCGCTTCACTAAGAGCCACCCAAGACACTCTTAATGGCTCTGGCCGCCAACTGCCTTGAGCTTGTACAGGGCCTCTAACGCCTCCCGTGGTGTCAGCGCATCCGGATTGATTGCTTCGAGGGCGATGCGCAGGGCATCGTCGGGCGCCTTGACGAAGGGCTCCGTTACTTGCGGCGGCGCTAGATTGGCAAAGAGCGGCAAGTCGTCAATGCGGGGTCGGGCGGGTCGGTCGCGCTCGGCTTTCTCGAGATGCTTCAGGATCGAACCCGCACGGGCGATGACGCCGGCCGGAAGACCTGCGAGCCGAGCCACCTGTAACCCATAGGAGCGCTCCGCCACACCCGGCACCACTTCATGCAGGAACACGACCTCTCCCTTGTGCTCGGCCACCCGGAGGGTCGCGTTGTCGAGATGGGAAAGGCGCTGTCCGAGGGCCGTGAGTTCATGAAAGTGGGTCGCGAACAAAGCACGGCAGCCGTTCTGCTCGTGCAGGTACTCCAGGCAGGCCCAGGCGATGGAGAGACCATCGAAGGTGGCGGTGCCGCGGCCGATCTCGTCCAAGATCACCAGGGAACGACGAGACGCCTGATTCAGGATCGCCGCGGTTTCGACCATCTCAACCATAAAAGTCGATTGCCCACGTGCGAGGTCGTCAGCCGCACCGACACGGGAGAACAGCCGGTCAACGATGCCGAGGCGTACGCGGGCCGCAGGCACAAACGCGCCGATCTGCGCCAGAACGGCGATCAGCGCGTTCTGACGCAGAAAGGTCGACTTGCCACCCATATTGGGACCCGTGACGAGACGGATGCGCCCACGCCCGTCCCCCGACAGATCACAATCGTTTGCAATGAACGGAGCGCCGGAGCGGAGGAGTGCGGCTTCCACCACCGGATGGCGTCCTCCCTCCACCATGAAGGCGTAGCTCTCGTCGACCAGAGGTCGGCGCCAATCGCGCTCGACTGCGAGTTCGGCGTGCGAGGTGGCCACATCCAGTCTTGCGAGTGCGTCGGCTACTTCCGCAATGGCGGTGGCCTGCATCAGGACTTGCCGCGCGAGGGCATCGAAGACAGCGCTCTCCAGGGCCAAGGCCCGATCGGACGCACCCGAGATCCGGCTTTCGAGCTGGCCGAGTTCGACACTGGTAAAGCGCATCGCATCCACCATAGTCTGACGATGGATGAAGGTTTCACGCATCACGCCCTTCAGGCAAGCCTCGCCTACCCCTTGCGGTACCTCGATGTAGTAGCCGAGCATGTTGTTGTGCTTAATTCGCAGTGTGCGACAGCCAGTCTCCTCCGCGTAGCGCGCCTGCAGAGCGGCAATGACCTTTCGGGAGTCCTGACCAAGCAAACGGCTTTCGTCGATCTCAGAGTGATAACCCGCACGGACGAAACCACCGTCCTGACGCTTCAGCGGGAGATCGTCGGCCAAGGCTGCGCGGAGTTCCAAGACAAGGGCGCGGTCTACGCCAGAGAGGCACGTCGCCACGGTCGCGAGATCTTCCGGCAGCAGCTCCAGGCTTCCGCATCGGTCGGAGAGATCCTGCGCCGCGTCCAGACCGTCGCGGAGAGCCGCGAGATCCCGCGGGCCGCCCCGCTCGAGGGCAAGGCGTGAGAGGGCCCGAGCAAGGTCTGGCGCTCTTGCAAGGCTGTCGCGGAAGGCGGTTCGGGTCGTCGCGTCATCCACCAGGAATTCTACTGCCGCGTGCCGATGACGGATGGCGTCGAGATCGGTCAGAGGGCCAGCGAGGTGTTCCGCAAGGAGGCGAGCCCCACCCGCAGAGACGGTCCGATCGATGGCATCCAGCAAGCTTCCCTTACGCTCGCCGGCCAGCGTTCGGGTCAGTTCAAGGTTAGCGCGAGTGGATGCATCGATGGAGAGGGTTGCGGCAGAACTTTCCCGAGTCGGCGGCGAAAGGGTCGGCCGCGCACCGATCTGCGTGCGTTCGATGTAGAGCAGCGCCGCCCCCGCGGCCGCGATCTCAGCCCGCCCAAACTGGCCGAAACCCTCCAAAGTCGAGACGCCGAATTGCAGCTTGATCCGTCGTTCGGCCGCGGACGGTTCGAGCTCCGCCTGCGCCAATGGCGTTACGGGGGCGGAACATTCTTGCCACAACCTGGCGAGCGCCGGATCGGTGTGAATGGTTTCCGACAGCACGATCTCGCGCGGCTCGTGCCGGGCGATTGCGGAGCCCAGTTCGCCTGACGCCACTTCACTCAACGAGAAGCGACCCGTTGAGATGTCGAGCGCTGCAAGACCGTAGACGAACACCGCTTCCCCAACCTTCCGACGGGCGATTGCCAGCAGGATGTTGGCACGGGTTGGGTCGAGGAGCCGATCCTCGGTGATTGTGCCGGGCGTGACAAGCCGGACCACTTCACGCCGGACGACAGATTTCGGACCCCGCTTCTTAGCGTCGGCCGGATCTTCCGTCTGCGCACAGACTGCAACTCGATGACCGAGGGCGATAAGACGACTGAGGTAATCGTCAGCGCGATCCACTGGCACGCCGCACATGGGGATGTCGGCTCCCCCATGTTTACCCCGCTTGGTGAGCACGATGCCCAGAGCGCGAGATGCGATCTCCGCATCCTCAAAGAATAGCTCGTAAAAATCGCCCATCCGATAGAACAGTAGGCGATCGGTGTTGGCGGCCTTGATCTCGATATACTGTGCCATCATAGGCGTGGCACCGGCCGTTTCGAGGACGGCCGCACTGGTGGAGTAATCCGAAGGGGAGGAGCCGGTCTTGGCGACGGAACGGGCGATGCGCTGTGACATGAGTCCAGCTTAGCAGACTGACCTCCAGAGAAGCAGCTCGGGGCCGCGTCTCGCCTGGGGAGAAGCCCAAAGCCTCCAAGGACGGAGCATCAGCGAAGGGCTGACGTCCGTGGAACGTCAGCCTTTCAAGCATACCAGCTGTCTCGGTTGAAGCCGACGATCAGTAACGAGGACCGCCCGATGTGTTACCCTTCTGCTGCTGATAGCCAGGCTGCGAAGGATTACGGGAATTGGGATCGCTCATCATCCGCGAGCGCGGCATGCGGTGCATACGGCGGTGATGACGGTAATGGCGCATACCGTGGTGGTGACGGCGAAAGGCCACCTGATCGACAACCTGATCACCAGCAACGGCAGGTGCTGGCATCACGGGAGCAGCCGACGCAGACGTCAGTCCGATGGCGCCAAGCAGGGTACTGGCGGCCAGAGCGATCGCAAGTTTCGTCATGAATTCCATCTTCCGTTGACACGCCTGTTGCGCATGCAGCCAACAAATCCTGCGAGATGAATTCGTTCCCATCGCTGGGTCTCTGCAGCCACTCTTTTTCAGAGATCTGTCGCGATGGGCAAATACAAGGGAGACCGCGTGCTGAAATGCCGAGCGATCAGCCTTCGGCGCGGATCTTTTCGACCGTAGAACCTCAGCGCTTCATGGTAAGTGATCAATGTTCGGAAACAACCAATGATAGACGCATTGATCGTTTGCGCTGCTAACGATACCAAGGAACATCGAGGCGCCATTAGAGCAACGTCAGCAACGATGTTTCACACATTTCTCCGGCTGAACGCTCAGCTGAAAAATTGGCCAAGGTAGGAGCAGGCGGTGTCTTGGACAGTTCATTGGAGCGAAGCAGTCGAAACCGGTTTATCCGAGGAGGATATCACACCCCACGTCTACCTTGCTCTTCGAGGTGAAGAGGAGGCACTGCAGGTAGCCCGCGAGTTTTTGGATAAAGGTTTGATCGTCTGGTCTATCCGTCGGGATCACGGGATCCTCGAAATGGATAGACACCGCATTTTCCATTATTTCAATCCGCTGACTTCGTAGAGTGTCGGATCGGAGGCCTTGACCTTCGATCTGCCCTAATCCATCGAAGACAGTACGCAATACGGTTAAAATGACATACTGGTAGCAGGTGATCGCGAAGAGCCGTCGCGCTTCACTTTGCAGACCAAAAAGCTGCGTTAGAAGGCGTTGGTGCGGCGGGTGATTTCGGCCAGGACGGTGCGCAGGAGGATCTGGAGGTCGAGGCGCAGGCTCTGG
>NZ_CEEDOX010000015.1:0-171083 GCF_979256535.1 Methylobacterium sp. AC690
TGGCCGGCCCGCCCGCACCGAGTGCGCCCGCCGAACCAGGCGCAGCCGGCGCAAGCCCCCGCACAGCCCGCGCCGGTGCCCGTCCAGCCGGCGGCGCCCGGAACCCCACCCGTGGCCGGCCCGCCCGCACCGAGTGCGCCCGCCGGGGCGCCCGCGACGGGCACGCCCGCCACCGTCCTGGACACCCAGGATTACGAGGGCGTCCTCGGCAAGGCCGTGCGCAGCTCAACCGGCGAGGATATGGGCCGGATCATCGACATCATCCTCGACAAGGACGGGCGTCCGCGCGCGGCCATCATCGATTTCGGCGGCTTCCTCGGGGTCGGCTCCCGCAAGATCGCGGTGGACTGGCGCGCCATGCGCTTCACCACCGACGGCAAGGCGAGCCGGCCGGTCCTCCAGCTCAGCCGCAACCAGGTTCGCGTCTCGCCGGAATACAAGCCGGGCGAGCCGATCGTGGTGCTCGGCCCGGCGAGCCCGGCCGCCCCGGCCGAGGGCGAGCAGGCCGCGGCACCGGCCCAGGGGCCGGTCGCCCCCCCGGCAATCGTCGCGCCGCCTCCGGCCTCCAGCGCCGCCCCGGGCACAGCGCCCACCCCGACCACAACACCTGCCGCGACCACAGCCCCTGCCGCGCCGGTGCCGCCCGCCCCGGCCGCCGCGCCGATGCCTGAGAGAGCGCCGGACAAACCGGCCGAGAAGTCGCCGGATCGATGACGGTTCCGCTTCCGAAGGATCGCCGGGCGCTCAAGCCGCGGGAGGTGGCGCGTCCGGAGTTCCGGCCACGGCCGCTCCCGCGCCGCGACGCCCTCACGGACGACGTCCCGCCGGGGACGGCAGCGGAGAACCCGGCCGACATGAAGGTGATCTCGCGCCGGAGCACGCGCGGCCTCGACGGGTTCGCGTTCTTCGTGGCGAACCTCCAGACCGGCTTCGGACCGTTCCTGGCCGTCTACTTCACCCAGGCGAAGTGGACGCAGTCCGATATCGGCTTCGCGCTGACCGTCGGGAGCCTCGTGAGCCTGCTCGGCCAGGTGCCCGGTGGCGCCTTCGTGGACGCCGTGCGCTCGCGCCGCTTCGCCGCCGGCTTCTCGGTCGTGGCGATCGCGCTGAGCGCCTTCGCGCTGGCCATGTGGCCGAACTTCCTCGTCGTGCTCCTGGCCATGGCCGCCCACTCGGCGGCGAGCTGCATCCTCACCCCCGCCATCGCGGCGATCAGCATCGGCCTCGTCGGGCATGCCCGGGCGGGCGAGCGGCTGGGCCGCAATGCCAGCTTCTCGGCCCTCGGCAATGCCGTGGCCGCCGCCGGCATGGGCGCCTGCGGCTACTACCTCTCGAACGACGCGGTGTTCTACCTCACCGCCGCCCTGATGGTGCCGACCCTGATCGCGCTGTCGCGCATCCGGCCGGAGGAGATCGACGGGCCGGCCCACGCCAAGGCGGCCGGGGCCACCGGCGCGCCGCAGGGCGAGGCCGGCCTGCGCGCCCTCCTCACCAACCGCGCGCTCCTGTGCTTCGGGGCCTGCATGACCCTGTTCTTCCTCGCCAACGCGGCGATGCTGCCGCTGGTGGGCAGCATGCTGACCCTGCGGGCCAGCGAGACCGCCACGGCGCTGATCGCCGCCTGCATCGTCGTGCCCCAGGTCGTCCTCGCGGTCTCGGCGCCCACCATCGGGCGGCTGGCCGAGCGCTGGGGCCGTCGCCCGCTGCTGCTCCTCGGCTTCGCGGCCCTGCCGATCCGCGGACTGCTCTTCGCCTACGTCGACAGCCCGGAACTCCTCGTGGCGGTCCAGATCTTCGACGGCATCTCGGCGGCGGTGTTCGGCGTGATGGTGCCCCTGGTGGTCTCGGACGTCACTCGCAGGACCGGCCACTTCAACCTCGCCCTCGGCGCGGTCGGCACCGCGATGGGCATCGGCGCCGCCCTGTCCACCTCGCTCGCCGGCGTGATGGCGGATCGGCTGGGCAGCCACACCGCCTTCCTCGGCCTCGCGATCGTGGGCTTCGCGGCCTTCGCCCTCGTGGTGCTCATCATGCCCGAGACGCGCCGCGACCCCGCGGTGTAACGTCGGGCGGGTCCAAAGACGGATCCGCGCGGCATCGAATTCGCTTGCCGCTCAAGCGATGTTCAGGTTTGCACGCTAAAACGCGCAAACCTCCGCCCGACACTGCAACGCTTGCGTTTGCTTCGCGTTGCGAGTTCGGGGGGCTCCGAAACCTGTGTGGGGCACGCGCGGGAAACCAGGGTCCGCGAGGACGCCTTAACAGAAGCCGGTCCACCCAACGTCCGGGCGGACCCTCGAAACCGGGACGGTCACCGTGATGGAAGACCTCTGCGTTTATGCCGATAGGCCGTTCGCCTTCGTGGGACGCTATCTGCGCCGACGCGCCCTGCCGCACCTCGTCATCCTGTGCGCCGTGCTCGGCGCCGTCGGATTCTCCGTCAGCACGGACTACGCGCTGAAGGGCGTGGTCGATGCCCTGAGCAAGGGACCGGATGCCGGCCTGATCTGGGGCGCGCTCGCCCTCCTCATCGCCTTCATCGCGGCCGACAACATGCTCTGGCGCGTGGCGAGCCTCGTCGGCTCCTTCACCTTCGTGGGCGTGACCGGCGACATCCGCCGCGACCTGTTCCGGCACATGACCGGGCATTCGCCGACCTTCTTCGCCGACCGCCAGCCCGGCACCCTGGCCTCGCGCATCACCGCGACCTCGAACGCGATCTTCACGGTCGAGAACATGTTCGTGTTCAACGTGATGCCGCCCTGCGTCGCCGCCTTCGGCTCGATCCTCTACATCGGCACCGTCAGCCTCACGATGGCGCTGGTGCTCGCCGGCATCTTCGCCGCCGTGGTGCTGCTGATGTTCAAGATGGCGGCCGCCGGCAAGCCGCTGCACCACGACTTCGCCGCCAAGGCCGCTTCGGTCGACGGCGAGATGGTCGACCTCGTCGGCAACATGCCGCTGGTCCGCGCCTTCTCGGCCTTCAAGCGCGAATACGTCCGCTTCGACGGCACCATCGGCCAGGAGATGCGCTCGCGCCGCTCCTCGCTGCTCTACCTCGAGAAGCTGCGCATCGTACACGCGATCCTCACGGTGCTGGCGGTGCTGGGCCTGCTCTACTGGGCGATCAACCTGTGGGAGAACAAGCAGGCCACCAACGGTCAGGTGGTTCTGGTCTGCACCCTCGGCATCCGCATCCTCGCCGCCACCCGCGACCTCGCCGTGGCGCTGGTGGACGCCACCCAGCACACCGCCCGCCTCTCGGAGGCGCTCCACACCCTGCTGCAGCCGCACGACCTCATCGACCACCCGGAGGCGGAGCCGCTCTCCGGCAGCACGGGCGCCGAGATCACCTTCGACCACGTCGCCTTCTCCTACCCGGACGGCCGCGGGGTGTTCACCGACTTCGACCTCGTGATCCAGCCGGGCCAGCGCGTTGGCCTCGTGGGCAAGTCCGGCGGGGGCAAGTCGACCCTGTTCTCGCTGCTGCAGCGCTTCTACGACGCGCAGGGCGGGCGCCTCCTGATCAACGGCCAGGACATCCAGCGGGTCACGCAGGAATCCCTGCGCGAGGCCATCACGGTGGTGCCGCAGGACGTTTCGATGTTCCATCGGACCTTGCGCGAGAACATCCGCTACGGCCGGCCCGACGCCTCCGACGAGGATGTCTGGAAGGCGGCCGCGGCGGCCCATTGCACCGACTTCATCGAGGCACTGCCGGAAGGCTTCGACACCATCGTGGGCGACCGCGGCGTGAAGCTCTCCGGTGGCCAGCGCCAGCGCATCGCCATCGCGCGGGCCATCCTCAAGGATTCGCCGATCCTGCTCCTCGACGAAGCGACCTCGGCTCTCGACGCCGAGTCCGAGGAGGCGATCCGGCACGCGCTCGCCAACCTGATGGAGGGCCGCACGGTCATCGCGATCGCGCACCGTCTCTCGACCCTGAAGGACTTCGACCGGATCGTGGTGCTCGAGGGCGGCCGCATCATCCAGGACGGCTCGCCCGACAAGCTGACCCACCTCGACGGCTTCTACCGCGAGCTGATGAAGAAGGAATCGATGTCGATGTCGCTCGCGGCCGCCTGAGGGCCGGTCTTCCGCGGTTCGGTCGGGGGGTCCCCGCTGGCGCAGGGCCGGGTTCAGACGGCGAGGAAGTGCGGTCGCCGATACGGATGATCGTCCCGACATCGTTCCCGCAGCACCGCGTCATCCTGGGGCCGCGCAGCGGAGCCCGGGATCCCGATACCCAGGTGGTGCAAGATCCGGCGCTGTCGTGCGGTTCGGGTGTCCGGGCTCGCCTGCGGCGACCCGGAATGACGGCGCGGTTCACGGGCCATCGCCCTGCCGGCGGGGCGAGGGCGTGGGCACCATCGGCGTGCATTGCCGGCCCACTGACCTGCGTCACGCCCACCGAGCCACCAACGGCGTCGGCCGGCGCGAAACGGGGGCGGATGAGAACCGCCCCCGGGGTCGGCGTCAGTTGTGCGACTGGATGAAGTTGCGCACCAGCGGGTAGGTCTGGGTCTCCCACTTGCGGCCCGAGAACACCCCGTAGTGGCCGACGCCGGCCTGGAGGTGATGGCTCTTCATGTGGTGCGGCAGGCTGGTGCAGAGGTCGTGCGCCGCCATGGTCTGGCCCACGGCGCAGATGTCGTCGCGCTCCCCCTCGACCGTCATGAGCGCGGTCTTGCGGATGGCGCCCATGTCGATCGGATTGCCGCGATAGGTGAGCTCGTTCTTGGCCAGGGTGTAGTCCTGGAACACGGTCTTGACCGTCTCGATGTAGAACTCCGCCGCGAGGTCGAGGACGGCGAAATACTCGTCGTAGAAGCCCTCGATCTGGCGCGCCTTCTCGGTCTCTCCGTTGGCGAGATGCCAGAACAGATCGGCATGGCCCTGGACGTGGCGCTTGGCGTTCATCGAGACGAAGGCCGAGACCTGCATGAAGCCCGGATAGACCCGCCGTCCGGCGCCCTTGTGCCGGTCGGGCACGGTGGCGATCAGGTTCTTCTCGAACCACGCGATCGGCTTCGAGGTGGCGAGGTGGTTCACCGAGGTCGGCGAGATCCGGCAATCCACCGGGCCGGCCATCAGCGTCATGCTGCGCGGATGCGCCACGTCCTTCGAATGCGCCATGACGGCCGCGGCGGCCAGCGCCTGCACGGCCGGCTGGCACACGGCGACGAGATGGGCGCCCTCCCCGATTACCCCGAGGAACTGCACGAGGTGGTCGACATAGTCGTCGAAGCCGAACGGGCCGGCGCTCAGCGGCACGTCGCGGGCATTGTGCCAGTCGGTGATGTAGACGTCATGATCGGGCAGCAGGGTCCGCACCGTGCCGCGCAGCAGCGTGGCGAAGTGGCCCGACAGGGGCGCCACCACGAGGACGCGGGGCTGATCGGTGTCGATGTCCTTCTTGAACCGCAGCAGCGTGCCGAACGGTGTCGCGAACGCCGCCTCCTCCGTCACCGGCACCTCGCGGTTGCCCACCATCACGCTGTCGATGCCGTAGGCGGGCCGTGAGAAGGTCAAGCCGGCCCGCATCATCATCCGGGCGCCGGCCGACCACCAGCTCAGCGGCTCCCGGAAGCCGGCCGCGGTCCAGGGCGAGACGGCGTCGTGGACGAGCCGTCCCCAGGCGCGCGTCTGCTCAGCCAGGTCCGACTGGGCATCGAAGGCACGATAGAGCATGCAGCCCGAACTCCTACGCGAACGGTCAAATCGCAGAACGTCCGCGGCAAGCGGGCGCGACGGCAGAGCCGCCGACGATGGGGCGCTAGGCTGCGGCAGGCGGGTCTCGGACGCAACGGTCTTAACGTGTGATATCCTGCGGTTGTTGTGCGTATGCATCACCTCGGATGTGTCGCGTTTCGCGTCGGAATAACTGGTGAACATCGCGCCGCCGGGTGTCGTGACTGTGAAAGGTCAACCTTCGCGATGGGAAAAGGCTCCCGCGTCGGTGGATCCTGCGCCGAGCGCACCGGAAACATCCTGCCTGTCGGGGCTGCGGGCGGCACGAGTCTTGGATCACGTGTCGGCGAGGGACCACCAGGGGGGACGGACCGATGCCCGCGGCAACGCTGACGATTTCAAGCCGGAACTACTCGTCGTGGTCGCTGCGAGGCTGGCTGGTCTGCCGCATGGCCGGCCTCGACTTCGAGACCGAGCTCCTGTCGGGGAACGACGCCTCCACCCGGGCGGAGCTGCTGCACCTGTCGCCCTCGTTCCTCGTGCCCCGCCTGGTCCACGGCGAGATCATCGTCTGGGACACCCTCGCCATCGCCCAGTATCTCAACGAGATCCGTCCGGAGGCGGGGTTCCTGCCGCGCAACGCCGTGGCGCGGGCCCATTGCCGCTCGATCTCGGGCGAGATGCACGGCGGCTTCATCAACCTGCGCTCCGCGCTGCCCATGAACCTCAAGGCGCGCCACACGAACTTCAAGATCTTCAATGGCGCGCGCGGCGACATCGAGCGCATCATCACGATCGTCGACGAGTGCCTGGGGCGCTACGACGGCCCGTTCCTGTTCGGCGAGACCCCGAGCCTTGCCGACGCCATGTACGCCCCCGTCTGCACGCGGTTCCGCACCTACGACGTGAGCCTGACGCGCCGGACCGAAGCCTATCGCAACACCATCCTGGCCTGGCCGCTGATGGCGGAATGGGCGGCCGAAGCGGCGCGGGAGCCCGACGAGATCGAGGAACTCGACATGGAGTTCTGAAGCGCCGAGTTTCAAAGCGCCAAGCTCCGCTCCGAAGCGCCAAGCTCCGAGGCGCGCCCACGTCGAAGCCGCACCGGCGCGGGAAGCCTTCGGCAGCGTCGCCCGCCGTCAAGGTGCGCGGTGGCACGTCGTCCCGGTCGAGCGCTTCCCATATCACTCTCATCGCAGTCGAGACGCAGAGACATACGGTTCTCGTCTCACACAGGAGTGATCATTTTCCAATGAACCATCGTCTTTTCGCCCTCGTTGCTGCAACTGTTCTTGCTGTTGCGGCCCCGGCGACCGGCAGCTTCGCGCGCGATCGGGTTGCACCGGCCTACGGCGATGTGCCGGCCTCGCGCTACGACGACATCACGACGGGTTCGATCCGCTCCTACGACGCCCCGGTGACCGGACGTTGCGCGGACAATTCGGCGAGCCAGGGCAATGCCAACCAGCAGAACTTCCCGGTCCAGCAATATGGCCAGACCTCGGGCGGCCCGCGCTGCTGACGCCCTGATGACGTGAGGCAAGCCGGCGCGAGGCGCACGGCTTCAGAGGAAGGCCCGCCCGCGAGGGGCGGGCCTTTTTCGTGTCTCCCCCCGGAGCGATCACGCCACGGGATTGCTCGGCGTGGTCACTCGGCGGCAGCGCGGTGGTCCGTATCGAGCGCAACGCTCGGCGCGGTGGCCGGGGCGGAGGCGGCCCGCGGCAGCTCGATCCGCGCCGTGAGACCGCGCGGGGTCCGGTTGCGCAGGGTGAAGCGGCCCTCGTGCGAATCCGCGATGGCCAGCACGATGGACAGGCCGAGGCCGAAACCGCTGGCCGTGTCGAGGTTGCGCGCCCGGTCGCCGCGCACGAAGGGCTGGAGCATGGCGTCCCGCTCCGCCTCCGGGATGCCGGGGCCGTCGTCACTGACCTCCACGGCGACACCGCGCTCGGTTTGGGTCACGGTCAGCCGCGCCGCGCCGCCATACTTCACCGCGTTGTCCACGAGGTTCATGATCGCGCGCTGCAGCTCGTCCGGCCGGCCCTGGACCAGCACGTGGCGGGTCTCGTCGACCCGGACATCGGCGCCGATATCGGCGAACTCGTCGGCCACGGTCTGGACGATGGAGGCGAGGTCGACCAGCATTTTCGCGCCGCCTTCCGGGCCGTGGCCGTCCCGGACGAAGGACAGGGCCGCCTCCACGAGGCCGTTCATCTGGTCGAGGTCGCGCAGGGTCATGGTCCGGGCGTGATCATCCTCGATGAACTCGGCGCGCAGGCGCAGGCGCGTGATCGGGGTGCGCAGGTCGTGGCTGATGGCCGCGAGCATCTGGGTACGGTCGTCGATCAGGCGTCGCACGCGGGCCCGCATCCGGTCGAGGGCGCGGGACAGGGTGACGACCTCGCGCGGTCCATTCTCGGGCAGATCCACGAGGTTCATGCGGGTGCCGAACACGTCCGCGGCCTCGGCGAGGCGCGCCAGGGGCGCCGTGAGCGCCCGCGTGGCCCAGAGGCAGATCAGCGAGACGGCCACGCCCAGGAACACGAAGGTGAAGATGATCGCGCCCTGCCGCATGGGCGGGCGGTCGTCGTCCGGCACCAGGGCGGAGAGCCGGGCGCCACCCGGCGTCGCGATGCCGACGCGCACGCCCGCGGTCGCATCCGCCGGGCGCCGGACCGCCCAGAGGTCGGTGATGGCGAGGGGCCGCCCGAAGCCGTCACGCAGGCGCTGGACCATGGAATGGTCGCCGATCCGGTCGCCCGCGGCCGTTTCGGGGCCGGCAATCTCCGGGACGGTGCCGTCCCAGGCCTCGATCCGCAGGGTGGGCAGCATCCGGGCGGCATTGGCGAGCAGCGCCGGACGATCCGCCGGGCTCGCGCCGTCGAGGAGGCGGGAGACCGTGGCGAGGCGGGTGGCGGCCACGCCGGGATGGTCGTCGGGCCGCCAGGGCTCGCGCAGGGTGAAGAACGCCAGGGTCGCCATGGCGTGCGCCAGCACCACGGCGGCGACGATGAGCAGGGCGATCTGCCCGGCGACGCTCGCGGGGACGAGGGCGCGCAGGCGGTTCCACGGGGCCTTCACGAGCGAGCCTTCATGTGCGGGTGACCTCGGGGGTGAAGAGGTAGCCGCCGGAGCGGATGGTGCGGATGATCTCCGGGTTGCGCGGATCCTGCTCGACCTTCTGGCGGATGCGACTGATCAGGACGTCGATGCTGCGCTCGAACGGGCCGGCGGCGCGCCCCTGCGTCAGGTCGAGGAGCTGATCGCGGGAGAGCACCCGGCCGGGACGCAGGCAGAGGGCGTGCAGCAGGTCGAACTCCGCCCCCGTGATGGCGATGCGCGCCTCCTCCGGGCTGAGAAGCTGGCGCAGGGAGACGTCGAGGGTCCAGCCCAGGAAATGCAGGCGACGCACGCCCTCCTCCGCCTCGGCCTCCGGGCCCGAGCCCCGCCGCAGGATCGCGCGGATGCGGGCCAGGAGCTCGCGCGGGTTGAACGGCTTGCCGAGATAGTCGTCGGCGCCGATCTCGAGGCCGATGATCCGGTCGATCTCCTCGGCCTTGGCGGTGAGCATCAGGATGGGGATGCGCGAAGTGGCGCGCAGGCGCCGGCACAGGCTCAGGCCATCCTCGCCCGGAAGCATCAGGTCGAGGACGACGAGGTCGACCCGGGCGTCGGCCAGGACCTTGTCCATGGCCGCCCCGTCCCCGGCGAGGCTGACCCGGCACTCGTTGGCGCGCAGGTAGCGGGCGACGAGGGCGCTGATCTCGCGATCGTCTTCCACGAGGAGGATGTGCGGATGGGTCGTGGTCGTCTGCGTCATGGTCCCGAGCATCGCGGCTCCCTCCGCATCCGGGGCCGGCGCCCGGACCCCATGCGGATCTGTCAACGCGCGAGTATGCGCCGACGCGCACGGAGTTCGAAGGGCCGGCGCGGCGGGGATTTGTAAATGCCTGTTTCGGACCGCCCCGCCGGACAGGGCCGGAAACATCCCCGTCGGGGCTCCCAAAGCACCGGCGCGGATTGCCGGGACGCCCGGGGATTCTTATGTCGTGGCGCACAGGCGCCGGTCTCGTGGCCGTCACGGACGGATGGCGGCCTCACTGCTCCCGGGAGACGACGATGCAAGGCTCGAACCGGCTGTTCGACGATTTCGCCCGCCTGATGACCGATGCCGCCGGAGCCGCGCAGGGTGTGCGCCGCGAGGCGGAGACGGTGTTCAAGGCCCAGGTCGAGCGCCTGATCCGCGACATGGACATCGCCTCCCGCGAGGAGCTCGACGTGCTGCGCGACCTCGTCTCGGCCCTGCGCAGCCAGAACGACGCCCTGGCCGCCCGGGTCACCGCCCTGGAGGCGAAACTCGGCGCCGATCCGGTGGCCGGAGCCAGCGAGGCGATCTGATTCCAGGTTGATTCGCAGGGGCTCCGGCCCCGCCACGCTTGTGCACAGGAAGGAACGGTGGACGGTCGCTTTCCTGTTCACCGGCTTCCCGGGCCGCTTTGAAACGCGAGTCCGGCACGGTCTATAGTGGGTCATGACCTGATTCGCTCCTGCCCCGAACCGCTCTGAACCGAACAGAATCGCCGCCTGCCACACCCTTCCGGGTGGGCGCGGAGCAAGTCCGGAACAGAGTGCCGACGGTCACCGGAACGAGTTTCACAACGACTTCGCCGATCTTCGACGAGATCGACACACTGGACCGCCATGACCCAACTCCACATCGAAGATCACGATCGGCACGAGCATCCCCTCGACATCGTCGAGCGCCTCGCGTCGCTGCGCGACTGGATCTTCGACCGGGCCGAGACCGACGAGATGTCCGTCTCCGTCGCCGGGCGCTGGGCCGACTACCACGTGGCGTTCACCTGGATCGAGGACGTGGAGGCGCTCCACGTCGCTTCCGCCTTCGACCTCAAGGTGCCGGAGCGCCGGCGCACCGAGATCCTGACCTTGGTCTCCCTGGTCAACGAGCAGCTGTGGGTCGGGCATTTCGACCTGTGGTCCACCGACAACGTCGTGATGTTCCGCCACTCGCTGCTGCTGACCGGCGGCGCCGCCCCGACCCAGGGCCAGTGCACCATGATGCTGAAGTCGGCGGTCGATGCCTGCGAGCGCTACTACCAGGCCTTCCAGTTCGTGCTCTGGGCGGGCAAGTCCGCCCGCGAGGCGCTCGACGCGGTGCTGTTCGAGACCGAAGGCGAGGCGTGAGCGCGCCCGTCGACGCCGCCCTCCCCGCCTCCCTCACCCTGGTGGGGGCCGGCAAGATGGGGGGGGCCATGCTCGCCGGCTGGCTGGCAGGCGGGCTCGACCCGGCCCGCACCACCGTTCTCGATCCGCAGGCCTCGCCCGAGATGCAGGCGCTCTGCGCCGAACGCGGGCTCGCCCTGAACCCCGCCGCCCCCCCGGTCGCCGACGCCCTGGTGCTCGCCATGAAGCCGCAGGGGCTGGAGGGCGCCGCACCCGCGCTGGCGCCGCTGATCGGCCCCGGAACCCTCGTCGTGTCGATCCTGGCCGGCAAGACCATCGCCAACCTGCGCGACCGGCTGCCCGGCGCCCGCGCCATCGTGCGGGCGATGCCGAACCTGCCCGCCAGCATCGGCCGGGGAGCCACCGGTGCGGTGGCCAGCCCGGAGGTCGATGACCGGCAGCGGGCGCAGGCGCACGCGCTCCTCGCCAGCGTCGGCCTGGTGGAGTGGCTCGACGACGAGGGGCTGATCGACGCCCTGACGGCGGTGTCGGGGTCCGGCCCCGCCTACGTCTTCCTCCTGGCCGAGGTGATGGCCGAGGCGGGCATCGCCGCCGGACTGCCCGCGGACATGGCCACGCGCCTCGCCCGCGAGACCGTCTCGGGGGCCGCCGCGCTCCTCGCGGCCAATCCTCGCGACGCCGCGCTGCTGCGCCGGGACGTAACCTCGCCGGGCGGGACCACGGCTGAGGCCCTCGCCGTGCTGATGCGCGACGGCGGCCTGCCGGACCTGATGCGCGAGGCCGTGGACGCGGCGCGGCGCCGCGCCGGAGCCCTCGCGGGCTGAGCCGGCCCTGACGATCCGGCCGCGGGACCCTACATGAAGGCCTGATTGGACGAGGATCGCACGACCATGGCCAAACGCCCCGGCTCTCCCAAGCCCGAAACCGACACGCACGAGTCTCACCCGCAGGAATCGGATGCCACCGGTACCGTGGCGGTGTCTGCCCCTGCCGAGAAGGCGCTGCCCCCGCGCGAGGCGGCGGTCGAGGCGCTGATGCGGCTCGCAGCCGAGCAGCCCTGGAACGACATCGAGGTCGGCGACATCGCCCGGGAGGCCGGCCTCACGCTGGCGGAGTTCCGCGACCTGTTCCCGTCGAAGGGCGCCGTTCTCGGAGGTCTGTCGCGTCTCATCGATCGCAAGGTGCTGGAGGGCGACAATACCGATCTCGCCGACGAGCCGACCCGCGAGCGCCTGTTCGACGTGCTGATGCGCCGCCTCGACGCGATGACGCCCTACAAGGACGCCCTGCGCCGGATCTCCTACGCCCTGCGCGGCGATCCGCTGTCGATGCTCGCCTTGAACGGGGTCGCGCTGAACTCGCACCGCTTCATGCTGGCCGCCGCCGGCATCAACACCGAGGGGCCCCTCGGCCGTCTCAAGCTCCAGGGCGTGGTCATCGCCTTCGCCCGCACGGTGGAGGTCTGGCTCGACGACGAAGATCCGGCCCTGGCCCGTACCATGGCGCGCCTCGACAAGGAGATTCGCAACGGCGAGCGCTTCATGGAGCGCGCCGACGATGCTCGCCGCCTCACGGCCCCCTTCCGGGCACTCGGGCGCTCGCTGCTCGATCGGGGTGGCCGCGCGCGCCGGGAACGGCACGCGGCGGACGACCGCAACGAGGATGCGGGCAATCCCCTCGGCGGCGATCCGGCCGCCGCGATCTGAAGCGCTAGTCCCCGGCCGGGCGGTCGGTCTCGCCGAGATGAACGGCGAGCCAGACCGTCGGCCGGTCGGGATCGGTGAAGGTGACCCGGTGCACGCACCCGGCCGGGATGAACAGGGTGTCACCCGGCGAGAGCGCGATCTCCGCACCCGCCATCGCGACGCGGGCCGCACCGGCAAGAAGCAGCACCCACTCGTCATGGGCCTGTTGGTAGGGCATGTCCGGCGGCGTGACCTGACCCTGCGAGACGATGCGCTCGATCCGGCAGCCCGGCCGCACGAGGAGTTCGGTGAAGACCTCGCCCGCCGCGGCGTCGGGCAGGTCCGCGAGCAGATTGCCCGCGTGGGCGGGGCGGGTCATGTGCCGAGTCCTCTTGCCGTTTTGCGGGTCCGATCCTAGCATCGCCTCGGCCTCCGGATAGGCCAACGGTCCGCGTAAAGGGCTCAGCCCATTCGTCGTTGTCTGATCATTCCCCGACTTCCTGCCCGAGAACGCGGACAAAGGGCGCTGAGGAAGGAAGGATTCGATGACGGCTACACTTTTATCGGGCGCCGCTCCCGTGCGTGCACTCCCCGTCCGCCCCAACCTCGAACACCTGCGCAACGAAGCCAAGTCGCGGTTGAAGCAGGAGCGCGCCACCGACCCGACGGCGCAGCTCGCGACGGCGCAACGCGATCTCGCCCGTGACTACGGTTTCCCTAGTTGGCGCCGTCTCTTGGCTGAAGTCCGGAAGTTGACCGAGGGGCTGACGGAGACCGGCAAAGAACGCATGGAGCGGCTCAGGATCGAGCAGGCGCGTCCGCGAACGGAAGTCCCGATCGATCCGACGGTCGTGGACGGATATCTCGGCTTCTACGAACTGACTCCAACGATTATCCTCGTAGTCCAGCGCGACCAAAACGATCTTATCGTCCGCCTCACCGGACAGGCGTTCTGCGCGATCGTGCCCGAAAGCCGTCGGAAGTTTTTCTATCGAAACAGCACCATCCAGGCACAGATCAGCTTCACCGTTGGTCCGGATGGCATTGCGACCGCCGCCACCCTTCATCAGAACGGGCTCGAACAGACGTCTCCGCGGATTACGGGAGACCGGGCGAACGCCATCGAGGCACGGCGGGAGGCGCGGCAGGCTGCGAATACGCCGGCCCCCGGAAGTGAAGCGGCGCTGCGGCGGATCATCGAGGCCACCCAGCAGGGCAGGCCGGAACTCGCGCGTATGAGCAAGCCGCTCGCACGGGCGTTCGACGAACAGTTGCCCGACAACTTGAGGACGGTGAGATCCTGGGGCGATCTCGTGTCGGTCGACTTCAAGGGCGTCTCTCGCATCGACGACAGCGATGTCTTCACCGTCGTCTTCTCCGCCGCAGAGAGCGAATGGCGGCTCACCATGAACGGCCCCGAGACGATCGAGAGCGCCAGCTTCCGATTGACGCCCTAGGACAGGTCCGGCGCGAGCTGCGCATCAGCGGCGGCGGCAGGGCGTCCCTGCCGCCGTACCGCACCGCGCAGCCGGCCGTCAGCCCCGTCCGAGGAGCCGATGGACCTGCCAGGTCAGCATCATGCTGGCCACCATCAGGGTGGCGTACAGGAGGTGGAGATAAAGCGGTGCGTCGTGCATCGGCTCGAACCCGTGGGCTCCGGTGCGAGGAGAGCTCGGCTCCCTGCAACAACCGCGCCACGGTTTGAAGACGGGCTGGGACGCCCGCCTGCCTTCCGTGCCCGCCACTCAGGCCGCCGACGCGGCGCTCAGGTCGAAGGCCTTGGTGGAGGCCAGGCGCGTCAGCACGGCGAGCAGATCGGTCTGGGTGATGATCCCGAGGATCCGACGGTCTTCGCCCGTGACCAGCACGGCGTGCGTGTGGCCGTTGGTCAGCGGCTCCACCAGGCTCACCACGGGCTCGCTGGCCTTGGCGGTCCGCGCCTCGGACATCACCTGCGCGATGCTGCCCTCCCCGCGCAGGGCCAGCTCGCGCAGGCCCAGGGTCCCGGCGAGGCGGCCCGCCTCGTCCACCACCGGCAGGGTCCGGATGTTGTGCCGGAGCAGGAGGTCACGCGCCCGAGCGAGCGGCTCATGCAGACCGATCGTCACCACGTCGCGGGACATCACCGCCTGGCAGTCCAGGGCGCCGTACGCCCGCACCAGGGCCTGGCTCTCGACCTCCCGCAGCAGCCGGTCGAGGTCGGTGCGGTCGATGTCGAGGGTCTCGTTGAGGTTGAGGAGCGCGGCGTCGACGTCGCGGGCATGGAAGCCGACCCGGATGGGGGCCGGCAGGTCGGCCGTACCGTGCACGTTGGCCGGAGGTGCCGCCGGGACGTGCGGATACTTGCGCCCGGAGATCCGATGGAAGGCGATGCCGAGGCTGACCAGGATGATGGAGTTCAGGCAGACCGGCACGAAGGGGAACAGGAAGCCCGAGGAGGCGATGGCCGGGCCGCCGATGAGCGCGGTGAGCGCCGCGGCCCCGCCCGGCGGATGCAGGCTGCGGGTGAACGACATCGCCGCGATGGCCAGCGAGACGCCGACCCCGATGGCCAGCACCGGATTGGGAATGAAGTGGGCGGCCGTGACGCCGATCAGAGCCGAGATCGTGTTGCCGCCGATGATCGGCCAGGGCTGGGCCAGCGGGCTCGCCGGCACCGCGAAGAGCAGCACCGCCGTGGCGCCCATGGGCGCCACGATCAGGGGAATGTGCGGGCCCTGGCCGACCATCCAGCCTGTCATGAGCCCCGTCAGGGCGATGCCGATGAGGGCGCCGAGGCAGCCGATCAGGCGCTCACGCAGGGTGGCGCCGGCCAGGATCGGCCGGAACAGGCGGGAGCCGAGCAGCGTGTCGGCGTGGCGGTCGGGACCGGCGGTGTCGGACATCCTGTGCCCCTGTCTCGCGAAGCGCCCGCGTCACGGGCAAACGCCGAAAATGCAGGCCGGCGCCTCTGGTATACCAGAGAGACCTTACAGGGCGAGGACGAAATTGCAAACGGTTCAGGCAGATTGCCCACCTCGACGGCAGAACGCTCCGGGCAAAACACTCCGGTCTGCCGCCAGGGGGTTCTCGAAACGGGCCACGAGCGCTGCAGGGCAGCCGCCTGCCGGCCGGTCAGGCCGGCGGGTCGGCGCGGCCGGGCTCGACGATGACGTTGGGCGGCGTCGGGCCGGCCCCGTCGAGGACCTTGCGCAGGGCGCGGGCACGGGTGCGGCCGGCGCGGCGGCGGGTCTCCGGCACGGCGCCGTATTCCCGCGCCACATCGGCCACGGCCGTCCGGGCGATCAGGCCGTGCTCGGCGGCATGCTCGGCCATGGCGAGGCTGTCCGCGGCGAGAACGAGGCTGCTGCCGGCGGCCTCCACCGCCTCGGCGAGCTTGGCGATCTCCTCCAGCCGCCCCGCATCCCGCGAGACGTTGCGGATATAGACCGCCGCCACCCGGCCGGGATGCGCGGCGACGATGCCTGCATAGACCTCGGGATCGTGCTGGCCGCTGTCGCCGATGAGCACGAAGGGCAGGTCGTGGTAGAGCGTCAGCATGTGGTCGATGAGGTGGCGCTTGTGGTCCTCGGCCCGGCGCGGCAGCGGGCTCGTCCAGGACAGGCCCCACTCGCGCAGGAACAGCACCGGCCCGACCGGGATCCGATGCATGACGAAGAACTCGCTGAGCATGTCGTAGATGCCCCACGGCGCCCGGGAGACGTAGAGCATCGGATTGCCCTCCGCCCCGCACGGCCCGGCATAGAGGGCGCGGTAGAGGGCGGCGGCGCCCGGAAAGGCGACGCGGTTCTCCGCATCCTCCACGAACAGCCGCCACAGCATCTTGACCTTGTTGGCCACGCCCGTGCGCATGATCGTGTCGTCGATGTCGCTGATCACCACCCGCCGGCAATCGGCCGAGGGGATGAACACCTGCCCCTTCGCCCGCACGGGCTCGGGGCCGGCCAGGTCGAGCTCCATGCTGTGCCAGGAGGCCTGCGGCGGCGCGGGCAGGTTCGGGCGCAGGTGGACGCGGAAGTAGCCGTCCCGGTCGGTGACGACCTGTTCCTCGCAGCCGAAGAAGCGCGCGGTGAGCACCGCGCCCGCCACCGTCCGGCGGGTGATGCGGCGCCGGATGTCGCGCAGTTCGGCGGTCCAGCCCTCGTCCGGGGCATCGGCCGCCCGGCTCGACTGCCGGAAGACCCGGCCGATGAGAAAGACCTCGTCACGGGAGCCGTAGCCGCGGTAGGTCTCGACCACCGTGCCGGCGCGCCCCTGGGAGCGCCGGACCGGCTTGGCCAGCAGGCGCAGCCCCCGCAGGGCGCCTTTCGCGAACCGGGCGGCCCCCTGTCGGCCGGTCATCGTTGCGTCGTCATCGTCGTAGGGCCCCGTCGCAGCATCGCCGGTTCAATGCCCGGCGCCGGCAAAGGTTCGGCGCCGGCCCCGGCAACCGTCGCCCACAAGGCTGTGGAGCATGCGTGCCATGCCGTCGCGCGAACGGAACTCGGCCATCGAGCCCCGGTTCATCCCATGCACCCTGCGTTCCGGGTGCTGTCAGCGTCGAGTTTCCATGCATCTCCCCACCGATGACAGCGGCCATCCCCTGGCCGTGGACTTCCAGAATTTCATCCGAAGCCAGCCCTTTCCCTGCGTCGGCGCGAAATCCGCCCTCTCGAAGGGCCAGATGAAGATCGTCGTGGCGCGCAGTATCGCCTCGAGCTGGGACGACCCCCGGCTCTATCCCGCGCTCCTGGCCTTCATCTGCCGCTATCGCGCCAAGCCCGACCTGTTCCAGAGCTTCGCCGTCATCTTCGAGGGGCCGACGGACCTCGGCGAGGAGGCCTTCGAGCGCCACCTCTGGGACCGCGTGCAGTCCCTGTCGGACAAGGACGCCTTCCTCGGCCAGCGCTACGACACCCGCGTCGAGGCCGACCCGAACGATCCGCACTTCTCGCTCTCCTTCGGTGGCGAGGCGTTCTTCGTCGTCGGCATGCATCCCGGCGCCAGCCGGCCGGCCCGGCGCTTCCCGCACCCGGTCCTGGTGTTCAACCTGCGCGCCCAGTTCGAGCAGTTGCGCGCCGAAGGGCGCTACGAGAAGCTGCGCAGCGCGATCCTGTCGCGCGACGAGGCGCTGGCCGGCTCGATGAACCCGATGCTCGCCCGGCACGGCGACGCCTCGGAGGCGCGCCAGTACAGCGGTCGGGCCGTCGGAGCGGACTGGGTCTGCCCGTTCCGGGGTCGCGACGCGGAGGCCCGCGATGCCGCCTGAGACCCACGCGCACCCGGCGACCCTGCACGAGATTGCGCCGCGCTCCGGCGTGGCCTTCACCCTCGACAAGGGCGAGCGCCTCACCGTGATCGACCCCCAGGGCGAGCAGGTGGCCGACCTCCTCGCCTTCGTGCGCGGCGACCTCGACGAGGTGATCTCGTCGGGCCGCACTCTGGATTACGCCAGCCGGATCTATCTCACCACCGGCGACCCGATCTATTCCAACCGCTCGAACGTGCTCCTGCGCATCGTCGAGGACACGGTGGGCCGCCACGACTTCCTGCTGACCCCGTGCTCGGCCGACACCTTCCGGATCATCTACGGCGACACCCATCCGCACCGGGGCTGCTTCGGCAACCTCGCGGCGGCACTGGCACCCTACGGCGTCGTGCCGGACCGGATCCCGGTGGCCTTCAACGTGTTCATGAACGTCACGGTGGACGGCGGCACGGGCGAACTGAAGGTCGAGCCGCCGCTCAGCCGAGCCGGCGACCACGTCACCTTCGAGGCCGAGTGCGACCTCGTGATCGGGCTGACCGCCTGCTCGGCCCTGCAGTCCAACAACAACAGCTTCAAGCCGATCCGCTACCGCATCGACCCCGCCCGCGCCTGAGGCGGGTGCCCGAGGGGGCCGCGGTCGTGCTATGGGCGGCGCCCGGATGCCCCGGCGCCGCCTCTCCCCGGGGCGGCCCGTCGTGAACAGGTCGAAGCGAGCCCCATGCGAACCATCGTCTATGCCGACGGCGGATGCGATCCCAATCCCGGTCCCGGTGGCTGGGGCGTGGTGATCGAGGCCGAGAGCGGCCGGATCGAACTCTGCGGCGGCGACCGGGCCACCACCAACAACCGCATGGAACTGACCGCCGCGATCAATGCCCTGCGCCACTTCCCGGAGGGCGCGCAGATCGAGATGCGCTGCGACAGCCAGTACGTCATCAAGTCGGTGACCGAGTGGATGCGCGGCTGGAAGGCCAAGGGCTGGCGAACCGCCACCGGCCCGGTGAAGAACGTCGAGCTGATGCAGGAACTCGATGCCCTCGCGGCCCGCCGCGACGTGCGCTGGACCTGGGTCCGGGGCCATACCGGCGAGGTCGGAAACGAGCGGGCCGACCGGCTGGCGGCGCAGGGCCGGCGCGAGGCCCTCGGCCTGCCGTCGCGCCCGGAGAGCGGGCCGGCACCGCTCACCGGCACCGCAGCCCTGCGCGCGGCGGTTGCCCCCGCCGTCTCGCAGGCTGCCTCGCAGACTACCTCTCAGGCTGCCTTGGCCACGGCGCCCGCCGCGGCCGAGCCCGCGCCCGCGCGCACGAGCGCGATCCCCCTCGACCTCGGCCTCGGCCTGGAGGTGTCGCGCGCCGCGAAGGCCTCCGGCCTGACCCCGCAGGCCTACGTGGAACGGGCAGTGCGGCTCGCCCTCGACCTCGGACCCGAGGGGCTGGAGCGGGCCCGTGCCGACCTGCGCAGTGCCAAGGGTGCCAAGGGCGCCTCCCCCCCGTGACTCCGTCGAGCCGTCCCCTCGGCCCGCCCCTACGGGCCGGGTTCTTTGCCCGGCCGGCGGCGGACGTGGCCGCGTCCTTGATCGGCTGCGACCTGCGGGTCGACGGGATCGGCGGGATCATCGTCGAGACGGAAGCCTATGATCGGAGCGACCCGGCCTCACACAGCGTCAACGGTCCGACCCGGCGCAATGCCAGCATGTTCGGGCCGCCCGGGCACGCCTACGTCTACCGCTCCTACGGCATCCACTGGTGCCTGAATCTCGTCTGTGAGCCGGGCAGCGCCGTGCTGATCCGGGCGCTGGAGCCCCGCCACGGCCTCGAAACCATGGCGGCCCGCCGGGGCTTGTCCGATCCACGCCGCCTCTGCGCCGGGCCCGGCCGCCTGTGCCAGGCCCTGGCCGTCAGCCTCGCGATGGACGGCCTCGCCCTCGACGCGCCCCCCTTCGCGCTGGCTGCCCCCGAGACGGCCCCGGCCTGGATCGCCGATCGCCGGATCGGCATCTCCCGCGCGGTGGAGACACCCTGGCGCTTCCTGCTCGCCGGCTCGCGGGCGTTGAGCCGGCCGGCCTCGCCTCACGCGACGCCGGGCCGTTCCCTCACGCCGCCCTGACCGTCTCCAGGAAGCGGGTGACCTGCACGGTCAGGTGCTCCGACTGGGCCGTCAGGTCAGAGGCCGACACCAGCACCTGACGGGCGGCGGCGCCGGTCTCCTCGGCCGCGTGGGCGACGCCCGAGATGTTCTCCGTGACCTCGCTGGTGCCGCTGGCGGCCTGGCCGACGTTGCGCACGATCTCCTGGGTCGCCGAGCCCTGCTCCTCCACCGCCGCGGCGATCGAGGTCGTCACCTGGCTGATCTCGCCGATCCGGCCGCTGATGGTGCGGATCGCCCCGACCGCGTGCTCCGTCGAGGCCTGGATGCGGCCGATCTGCTCCTCGATCTCGTGGGTCGCCCGCGTGGTCTGGTTGGCGAGCTCCTTGACCTCGGCGGCCACCACCGCGAAGCCGCGGCCCGCCTCGCCGGCCCGTGCCGCCTCGATGGTGGCATTGAGTGCCAGCAGGTTGGTCTGGCCCGCGATGGTGGTGATGAGCGCCACGACGTCGCCGATCCGCGCCGCAGCGGTGCTGAGGTCCTGGACGAGGCCGGCGGTCTGGGCCGCCTCCTCCACCGCCCGCAGGGCGAGGTTGGCCGACCCGTCGACCTGGCGGCCGATCTCCTGCACGGAGGAGCCGAGCTCCTCGGCCGCGGCCGCCACGGTGTTGACGTTGGAGGCCGCCTCCTCGGCGGCTGCCGCCACCGTCACCGACTGGTCGGTGGTCCGGGCCGCGTTGGTGCTCATCGCCTCGGCGGTCTCCTGCAGCGCGCCGGCCGAGGCCGACACCGTCGCGATGATCGAGCCCACCGCCGCCTCGAAGCCGTCGGCGAGCTCGTGCATGGTGCGCTGGCGCTCGGCTGCGGCCGCCGCATCGGCGATCTGCCGGCGCTCGGCCTCCTCCGTCGCCTTGCGGGCGACCAGGGCGCGGATCTCCTCCACCGCACGGCCCACGGCGCCGACCTCGTCGCGCCGGTCGCGCCCGAGGATCACCGCGTCGCTGTCCCCGCGCGCCATCCGGCGCAGGGCCGCGACCAGTTGGCCGATCGGCCGGGTGATACCGAACACCGCAACGAGCCCAGCCGCCGCGAGGCCGACGAGGAGGCCGAGGCCGCCGAGGAGCAGGGTGTTGGTCCGCGTCCGATCCGTCAGCGCCGCGAGATTGCGGGCGCCCTCGTCGACGAAGGTCCGGATGTCCCGGCCGAGCGCGCTTCCCTCCAACACCATGGCGTCGAAGGTCGGGTCGACGGTCTGGTGCAGCAATGTGACGGCCTCCGCCTTGAGGCCGCTGCTGGCCAGGGTGCGCGCCTCGGAGCTGTCGGCCATGAAGCGGTTGACCTTCTGCTTCAGGCCGTCGATGCGCGGCGCGAAGCTGGGGGCGGCATCGCGCAGTTCCGCCAGCACCTTGTTCAGGCGCTCGCTCGCCTCGTCGAATCCCTTGTCGGTCTTCTGCATCTCGTCGGGGCTGGCCTCGGCGATGTTGCGGAAGTTGAAGTAGCTCATCGTGAAGACCAGCCGGTTGACCGTCCGCAGATCGGCGATCGCCTTCGTATCGTGGGAGACGAAGCGGCTGTAGGCCTCGTCGATCGTCGTCATCTGGGTCGTGGCGTACCAGAGGCAGCCACTGACGATGACTCCGATCAGGCTGACCACCGCGATCAATTTGGTGATGATGCTGAAGCGAGCGAGCAAAGCCACGAGAGATCTCCGGACCAATATCGGTGCCAGGGCTAGCAGCCGGAAACTTAAGGCCCCGCTAAAGGATCGCAGTTGCTCACCGTTTGCGCTGACCTGCAATGGCATTGCATTATATTTACTTTCTGGTTTGTGTCTGAAGGTCTCCAATTACGGACTTGCTCCAGGTCTTTGCCGAATTGATCCGGCAGAAATACCTGGCGAAACGTGCGTTGCCGGTGGCAGCCGCTGGAGCGGAGCGCCGGCACAGGCCCGAAAAAACCCGCCTCGGCGTGAGCCGGGCGGGGATGAGGTCTTCGAGCTTGGGTCGTCGGTGCAACGGCCGGCCGGCGCTATGGTTCCGGTCCGCGCCACCTGAACCCGGGACCGAATGTCCGCGTTTCCCGGGCGAGGCCTGCCCGTCAGGCGATCCGGGTGCATTGCGCGCCATCCGCCAGGGAATGACCATGCCCGCCACCGACGACCGGAAGACCCAGTATCTCGCCGAGCGCGATCGCCTGATGGCAGAGCTCGCCGCACTCGGACAGGTCGCCCATACGGAAAAGCGCCAGTTCGAGGACGGGTACGCCCTGCGCGACATGGACGAGAGCACCCGGGAAGGCCTTCGGCTGCGCATCGGAGAATTGACGGCGCTCATCGAGAAGATCGAAACCGGCACCGCCTAGCCGGGAATGGACCGGCTGCAGCGACCGAAAAAAAGAGGCTCGCAAGGGCGGTGCCCTGCGAGCCGAGACGGTCCGAAACCTTGGAGACGCCCAGGCTAGACCGCAGCTCCCGTGCCTCGCATCCCCCAAATGGAGGGTGACGAGAGGGTCATCCGGTCTTCGTATGAAACCGCTACGGGGTCGGAACGTCGCGAAAAAGCTCCCTCCCAACAGGCTGGGCTTCGGACGGCGGGCCCCACGGACCAGAGATCCCGACCGGGTCGCCCTTGCGCTGTTTGCGCAACAGTCGCCTCGATCCTGTCCAGCCCTGGATTAAACCATATTGTCATAGTTATAGCACCGTCTATACCGCGGTCTGGGACCAGAGGCGCGGGGGCGGCATGTCGAGAGTGGATCGCTATGGGCGCAGCGGCTCTGGCCGCGTGAGGCTCACGGGCCTCGCCCTGCTCACCCTGACGGCCGCTTCGAGCGCCCACGCGGCCGATCTCGGTGCGCCGCGCCCGCGGGCCACCGCGCCTGCGTTCGTCGATTGGTCGGGCCCCTATCTCGGGATCGAGGGCAGCGCCGGCAATTCCTACGGCGCCTACAACTTTCGCGACACCACGGTCGGTGGCCGCCCCGTCCGGGCATTCAAGACCGGCGACGCCACCGGTCAGTCCGACCTCGGTCGCAACGCCACCACCGCCGTCGGCGGCCTGTTCGGCGGTTACAACTGGCAGACCGGCCCCTGGCTGTACGGCATCGAGGCCGATGTCGCGGGCGCGAACCTGAAGCGGCCGGTGCTCCTGCCCACCCCCGGCTTCGTCGGCGACGGCGATCCGGGTCTCGGCCTGATCCGGGCCAAGACCGACGCCTACGGAACCCTGCGCGGGCGCTTCGGCTACGCCTTCGAGCGGTCGCTGGTCTATGCGAGCTTCGGGCTCGCCGGCGCCAATGCCCGCCTCCTGGCGAGCTATCCGGATCCCGGCACCGGCCTCGTCACCCCTGCGCGGCGCGACCTCGCCTCCCTCGGCTTTACGCTGGGTGCCGGCGTGCAGTTCGCCGTGACCGAGAGCCTCGCCCTCGGGATCGACTACCGCTATCTCGACCTCGGCGACAACGGCCGCGTCAACCTCGGCGCCGTCCCGGGCCTCGGCCCGGTCACGACGCACCAGGATTCCTTCACCTCGCACCAGATGATGGCGCGCCTGTCCTGGCACCCGAACGGCTTCGTGCTGCCACCGGAGGTCGACGAGGCCGCCCCCCACGATCCCGGCGACGGCTCCGGAGACCGGTTCTCGCTCCACGGCCAGACCACCTTCATCGCCCAGGGGGTGCCGGGCTTCCGCGCGCCCTATACCGGCCCGGCGAGCCTGATCGGCCATCAGGTGCAGTCGACTACCACCGCCACCGCCTTCCTGGGGCTCAAGCTCTTCGAAGGCACGGAACTCTACTACAATCCCGAATTCTCCCAGGGCTTCGGCCTGAGCCGGACCCTGGGCGTTGCCGGCTTCGTCAACGGCGAGGCGCAGAAGGCGGGCGCGCCGTTTCCGAAGCTGCGCTCCAACCGCTACTTCGTGCGTCAGACCTTCGGCTTCGGCGGTGAGACCGAGGACGTTCCGGACGGCCCGAACCAGGTCGCCACCCGGCGCGACATCGAGCGGATCACCGTGGTGGCGGGCAAGTTCGCCCTCGGCGACTACTTCGATGGCAACATCTACGCCCACGACCCGCGGGTCGACTTCATGAACTGGGGCATCTGGGCCTCCGGCGCCTACGACTTCCCCGCCAACCTGCCCGGCTTCACCCAGGGCGTGATGGTCGAGTACAACCGCGCCGCGTTCGCGATCCGGGCCGCCTACACCCAGGTGCCGAAGGAGCCCTCCAGCGACGTCCTCGACCCCCGCGTCTTCCGCCGGGCCGGCACCACCATCGAGTTCGAGGAACGCCACGTGCTGCCGGTCCTCGACCAGCCCGGAAAGCTGCGCCTCGGCTTCTTCAGCAATGTCGGCAACACGGCGGATTTCCGGGAGGTGGTGTCGCTGACCCAGGCCGGGCTCTTCGGTGACATCAACGACGCGGCCGCCGCCACGCGGGCCGCACGGCGCAAGACCGGCTTCTACCTGAATCTCGAGCAGGCGGTGACGCCGGACCTCGGCGTCTTCGCCCGCTTCAGCGCCAATGACGGCCGCACCGAGAGCCTGTCCTTCACCGATATCGACCAGTCCGTCTCCGGCGGCCTGTCCCTCAAGGGCACCGCCTGGGGCCGGCCCGGCGACACGGTGGGCCTCGGCACCTCGATGAACACGATCTCGCCGAGCCATCGCGCCTTCTTCGCCAACGGCGGCGTCGGCCTCCTCATCGGCGACGGCCGGCTCAACTATGCCCCCGAGCGCGCGGTGGAGGCCTACTACGCCTTCGCCCTGAGCAAGTCCCTGACCCTGTCGGTCAATTATCAGCACGTGGAGAACCCGGCCTACAACCGGGACCGCGGACCGGCGGACTTCTTCGGCACCCGCATCCACGCGGATTTCTGAACACGACGGCGCCGGTCTCGCGTCAGGAGCGCGGACGCTCCGGCTGGTCGCAGCGATAGGCCCGCCCGTTGAGCGACGCGACCGGCACGAACCGGCCGCCCGCGGCCCGGCACTCGGCGACATGCGCGTCCATGGCCCACTTGTCGGCGAGGGCGAGGCTGAGCGGGACGACCGTAACCACCAGCAGCAGCGCGACCACGGCGCAGACGGCCCAGCCGATCCCACGGGGCGGCGGCTCCGGTGGATGGAATCGCTCAGGTGGAAGCGGCGCGAGGAACGCCAGCGTGGTGAGCCCGAGGAGAGTGGCGCCGCCCATGATCATCCCGCATCGGTCAGGCACCCCAACCTATCGGATGCCGGCGCCCAGGGGAGGCGACCATACGAAGCAGCGCCCCCGCCGAGCCCCGGGGCACCGGCCGGCCCCGGCCTCACGCCCAGCGCGCCAGGGCCGCCTCCGCCTCCGCGGCGTTGTCGCGGATGCGGTAGACGGTCTGCCGGCTGAGGCCCGTGGCGGTGGCGATCGCCGAGATCCCCCTCCCCTCGACCAGGGCGGAGCGCACCGCCTCGTACTGCGCCCGGCTGAAGCTCGGCTTGCGTCCGCGATAGACGTCGCTGCGCGCCCGCGCCTGGGCGATGCCGGCCTTCTGCGCCTCACGCATGGCCTCCGCCTGGGCCTGGGCCGTCGCCGCCATGAAACCGATGAGGGCATCGCGCACGGCCTGTTGCATCGGATCCGCCGTGGCCCCGTCGAAGGTCAGCCGGTGGATGACCGTGCGCACCACGACGCCTCGGCGCATCATCTCTCGGAGCGTGTCGCAGACATCCGCGTAGTTGCGGCCCAGGCGGTCCACCCAGCGCACCACCAGCACGTCGCCCCGCCGCAGCAGATCGAACAGTCGGCGCCCCTGCGGCCGCTCGCGCAGGCAGGTGCTCAGGCCCGACACCCCGTCATCGGCCACCACCTCGTCGATCACGAAGCCCGCGGCGACCGCCTGCGCCTCCTGGAGGGCGATGGTCTGGTCTCCTGTCGAGACCCGGGCATACAGAATGGTCTTCATCGATCACGACCGCACCTGGACATCAGGCCCGCACGACGCCGTCCGTCCGTTCCCGTGTCAATCCATTCAACGGGAGGAGGGCCGAGGTGCGGCGGCGTGATGCGGCGGCTCGACACCCCGGAGGCTTGGCATCCGGAGGCTTCGTCCGTCGCCGACCCGCAAGGCCGAGGCTGCCGGCTGACGACGTCGTCCAAGATGTATTCATGATGCATCGAGACTTGATCAGACCCTGATCTCAGGCCCCAGCGTTTAATCCTGCCCTCCACGTGCCTGGACGCACGTCATGGATGAGATCGAGGCCCCATATTGGGTTCAGACAGATGAAACGAGCCAATTAACCCGGCTTGCACTGTATAGGAGCTCGATAGCCTCAATGAAGACCCGTATCGCCGCCATCGCCGCCGCTCTCGTCCTCGGCGCTGCTCCGATCTCGTCCGCCATGGCCTACGACAGCCCCGCCCGTTACACGTCCTTCGCGCCCTACGATGTCGAGACGACGGGCTCGGTGAACGACATGCGCCGTCCCCCGGCCTATCTCGGTTGTCCGATGAGCTCGGCCGCCGAGGGCAACGCCAACCAGCAGAACTTCCCCACCCAGCAGTACGGCCAGACCTCGGGCGGTAACCGCTGCTGATCGGACGCGGGAAGGAGACTCACATGCTGCTGAAAGGCTTCTCCTACGCCATGGTCGCGGCCTTTGCCGGCGGCCTCGTCTTCACCATCGTCGGCTCGGCCCAGGCCTATCTCAACCTGTAAGCCGTGCCTGGACCGACAGGATCCCCCACCGACCCGCCCGGCCTTCGCCGCGGCGGGTCGCGTCGTGAGCGCGGGCAGCGCCCGTTGCCCAGCGCTCGCCACCCGGTCTCCGGGAGGCTATAGCCGTCGGGCGTGCGTCAGTGCGTCCCCGCTCGCGGAAGGGCGCCTCCGGCCGATCCCGAGGCTGCCCGTGTCTGCCCGTTCCTCTCATCGCTCGAGCTGATGCCGCCTCAACTCCTCCTTGCCATCGCCGCGATCCTTCCCTTTCTGGGCAGCGCGGCCGTGATCAGCCTGCCCGGACATGCGCGCAACGCCGCCGCGATCCTGGCCGGGTCGATCCTGCTGGCGTGCCTGGCCTGCATCGGGCTCCTCTACCCGGCGGTCTCCGCGTCCGGCAGCAGCCTCGTCTGGGCGGTGGATTGGTTGCCGACGCTCGGCGTCCAGTTCGTCCTGCGGCTCGATGGCCTGGCCTGGCTGTTCGCGATCCTCGTGCTCGGGATCGGCGCGCTCGTGGTCCTGTACGCCCGCTACTACATGGCCGCCGAAGATCCGGTCCCGCGCCTCTTCAGCTATCTCCTCGCCTTCGTCGGCGCGATGCTGGGAATCGTGCTCTCGGGCAATCTGATCCAGCTCGTCGTCTTCTGGGAACTGACGAGCATCGTGTCCTTCCTGCTGATCGGCTACTGGACCGACAACGCCTCCGCCCGCGATGGGGCCCGGATGGCCCTCACCATCACGGCGGCCGGCGGGCTCTGCCTGTTCGTCGGCATGGTGCTGATCGGGCAGATCGTCGGGAGCTATGACCTCGGGGTGGTCCTGGCCTCGGGCGACGCGATCCGCTCCAGTCCGCTCTACCTGCCGGCCCTGGTGCTGGTGCTGGCGGGCGCCCTGACCAAGTCGGCGCAGTTCCCCTTCCATATCTGGCTGCCGCGCGCGATGGCGGCCCCGACGCCGATCAGCGCGTACCTGCACTCCGCCACGATGGTGAAGGCCGGCATCTTCCTGATGATCCGCTTCTGGCCCGTGCTGGCCGGCACCGAGAGCTGGTACTGGATCGTCGGCACCGCCGGCATGGCGACGATGCTGGTGGGGGCCTGGAGCGCGATCTTCCAGCACGACCTCAAGGGCCTGCTCGCCTACTCCACGATCAGCCATCTCGGGCTCATCACCCTCCTGCTCGGCCTGGATTCGCCCCTCGCCGTCGTGGCGGCGATCTTCCACACCGTGAACCACGCGACCTTCAAGGCCTCGCTCTTCATGGCGGCCGGGATCATCGACCACGAGACCGGCACGCGGGACATGCGCCGCCTCAGCGGGCTGTGGCGGGCGATGCCCTACACGGCGACGCTGGCGATGGTGGCTGCCGCCGCGATGGCGGGCGTGCCCCTCCTCAACGGCT
Organism: Methylobacterium sp. AC690; assembly: GCF_979256535.1. Lineage (NCBI taxonomy): Bacteria > Pseudomonadati > Pseudomonadota > Alphaproteobacteria > Hyphomicrobiales > Methylobacteriaceae > Methylobacterium > Methylobacterium sp. AC690. Next base: position 28,005 of record NZ_CEEDOX010000015.1, read on the forward strand.
TCCTCTCGAAGGAGATGTTCCTGGCTGAAGCCGTCGACAATGCGGGCGAGCACTGGCTGAACCTCGCCCTGCCGGTGCTGGCGACGCTCGCGAGCGCCTTCACCATGCTCTACTCGGTGCGCTTCATCCGCCAGACCTTCTTCGGGCCCGCCCCCCACGACCTGCCGCACGCACCCCACGAGCCGGTCCGGTGGATGCGCATCCCGATCGAACTCCTCGTCCTGGTCTGCATCGCGATCGGCCTCGTGCCGAACCTCACCATCGGGCCTGCCCTGGCGGGCGCGGTCCGGTCGGTCCTCGGCGCACGGACGCCGGACTACGACCTCGCGATCTGGCACGGCTTCAACGCGCCGCTGGCCCTGAGCGTCGTGGCGCTCGTCGGAGGCGTCGCGCTCTACGTCGCGTTCGGGCGGCGGATCAACCGCAATCCCCGCGGCGGCCCCTGGCTGATGGACCGGATCGACGGCGGCTGGCTGTTCGAGCGGGCGATGACGGGCCTCGTGACCGGTGCCCGGCGGCTTGAGGGGCACCTGGGCAGCGAGCGCCTCCAGGTGCAGTTGCGCATCCTCTTTCTGACCGTGCTCCTGGCCGCCATGATGGCCGGAGCCGACCGGGGGCTCGATCTCTTCGCTTCGGGAAAAACAACGGCGTTCGACCCCGCCTTCGCGCTGATGTGGCTGGTGGGCGCGGCTTGCGCGATCGGGGCGGCGGAGCGGGCGAAGTACCATCGCCTCTCGGCCGCCATCTTCGTCGGCGGCGCCGGGCTCGTGAGCAGCCTGACCTTCCTCTGGCTCTCGGCGCCCGACCTCGCGGTCACGCAGATCCTGGTGGAGATCGTCACCACGGTGATGCTGCTGTTGGGCTTGCGCTGGCTGCCCAAGCGCGACGCCGCGATTTCGGCGTCGGCCTCCGAGACCGCGCGCGCCCGGCGCCGGCGCATGATCGATTTCTGCATCGCGGCCTTCGCCGGCCTCGGTCTCGCCGGGCTCGCCTACGCGGTGATGACGCGGCCGGCGGTCGACGGCATCGCGCGCTGGTTCGTGGAGGAGGCCTACCCGCGCGCTGGCGGGCGCAACGTCGTCAACGTCCTGCTGGTCGATTTCCGCGCGTTCGACACCCTGGGCGAGATCTGCGTGCTCGGCATCGTCGGCCTCACGGTGTTCGCGCTGCTGCGCCGCTTCCGCCCGGGGTCGGACAGTCTGCAGCGTCCCAAGCAGCAGGTCAGCCACGATGCCTACGACGCGGCGCGGGCCGACCGCAGCCCCGGCGACACTGCCGCCGATGCCCTGCTGGTTCCCCGGGTGGTCACGACCTGGCTGTTCCCCTTCATCGTCCTGCTCGCCCTGCACCTGTTCCTGCGGGGACATGACCTGCCCGGCGGGGGCTTCGCGGGCGGCATCGCGCTGACCATCGCTTTCGTGCTGCAATACATGGCCCAGGGGGCCGAGTGGGTGGAGGAGCGCCTGCGCATCCGACCCATCGCCTGGATCGGCGTCGGCCTGCTGGTCGCCGTCCTGGCGGGCGCGGGATCCTGGCTGTTCGGGCGGCCGTTCCTCACCGCCTACTTCGCCTACTGGGAGCCGCCGCTGCTCGGAAAGGTGCCGGTTGCGAGCGCGCTGGTGTTCGACCTCGGGATCATGGTCCTGGTGGTGGGGGCGAGCGCGCTGATGCTCGTCGCCTTGGCGCACCAATCGGTGCGTCGGACGCGGGCGGCCGAAGCCGAGGCGGAGCGGATCGCCGAGAGGGAGCCGGCCTGATGGAACTCGTCCTGTCGCTGGGCATCGGCGTCTTCGCTGCCTCGGGCATCTGGCTGATGCTGCGCCCGCGCACCTTCCAGGTCGCCCTCGGTATTTCGCTGCTGAGCTACGCCGTGAACCTCTTCATCTTCGCCATGGGACGTCTCACGGTCGGGGCGCCGCCGGTACTCGGGGCCGGCGCCGAGGTGGTCTCCGTCGACGATCCGGTGCCCCAGGCCCTGGTCCTCACCGCCCTGGTGATCGGCTTCGCGCTGACCGCACTCTTCCTCGTCGTCCTGCTGGCCGCCCGCGGCATCACCGGAAGCGATCACGTGGATGGGCGCGAGCCCGCCCAGGCCGAACCGCAGCCCGGGAATCCGCACCCATGAGACGCTCCCCCAGCAGGAGGCCTCCCTCCGCGATGGCCCGTTGCCGATGACCTCGTCCGTCCTGACTGCCACCGCGGAGACCGCCTGGTCGGACCACCTCGTGGTGCTGCCGATCGTGCTGCCGATCGCCGTGGCGGGGGTGATGCTCCTGTTGGACGAGCGACGGCGCCGGCTGAAATCGGGGCTCAGCCTCGTCACCGTGCTTCTGCTCCTCGGCATCGCCCTGATGCTGGCCCTGCGCGCCGATGCAGCGGCCCAGGTCTACCGCCTCGGCAACTGGGACGCGCCCTACGGCATCGTCCTGGTGGCCGACCGGCTCTCGGCGATGATGCTGGTGCTGGCCAGCGTCCTCGGCCTGTGCGCCCTCGTCTTCTCCTTCGCCCGCTGGGGCCGGGCCGGGCCTCGCTTCCACGGCCTGTTCCTGCTGCTCCTGATGGGCGTGAACGGGGCCTTCCTCACCGGCGACCTGTTCAACCTGTTCGTCTTCTTCGAGGTGATGCTGGCCGCCTCCTACGGCCTCGTCCTGCACGGCTCGGGCGAGACGCGGATCCGGGCCGGCCTCGGCTACATCGCCGTGAACCTGGTCGCCTCGCTGTTCTTCCTCGTCGGCGTCAGCCTGATCTACGGAACCATGGGGACGCTCAACATGGCGGACCTCGCGCGGTGGCTCGCGGCGCCGGCGGCCGCCGAACCGGCCCTGTTCGAGATCGGCTGCGCCGTGCTGGGCATCGCCTTCCTGATCAAGTGCAGCGCCTGGCCCCTCGGCTTCTGGCTGCCGACGACCTACGCGGCGGCGAGCGCGCCCGCGGCCGCGATCCTCGCCATCCTGAGCAAGGTCGGCATCTACGTGGTGATCCGGCTGAGCCTGCTCCTGTTCGGTTCGGGTCTGTCCGCCGGCTTCGGCCAGACCTGGATCCTCGCGGCCGGGCTTGCGACCATGGCCTACGGGACCATCGGGATCCTCGCCGCGCGGGAACTCACCCGGGCCGCGGGCTACGCCGTGATGATCTCGTCCGGCACGATGCTGGCAGTCCTGGGCACTGGCAGCGCCGCGGCGCTCGCGGGCGCCCTGTACTACCTCGTCGGATCGACGTTGGCGGCCGGAGCCCTGTTCCTCCTCGCCGAGATCCTGCAGCGCGGCCGTGCGCCGGGGCAGGCCCAGCAAGCGGTCTTTGCGGACGAGTACCGCGACCCCTTCGACGACGCCGACGCCATCGAGATCGGCCGGACGTTTCCGGCGGCGGTCGCACTGCTGGGCAGCGGCTTTCTCCTCTGCACGCTGATGCTCGCCGGTATTCCACCCCTGTCCGGGTTCGTCGGCAAGCTCGCGATGTTCACCGGACTGGCCACCGGCCCGATCACGGCCGTGGCCTGGTGGCTGATCGCCGCCCTGACGCTCTCCAGCTTCGGCACCCTGGCGCCGCTGGTGCGCCTCGGCATCCAGAACCTCTGGGTTCCGAGCGTCGACCCGCCCCCGGTCCTCCGAACGTCCGAGTTCCTGGCCCTGTCCGGACTGCTCGCCGCCTGTCTGGCCCTCGCCCTCTGGGGCGGCCCGGCCCTCGCCTATGCGGACGCCACCGTCCGTTGGCTGGCGCAACCGCAGGATTACGTCCGGGCCGTTCTCGGCGCGGCCCAGGGAGGCGCGGGCACTTGAGACGGTTCCTGCCCTACCCGCTGCTGACGGTCGGCCTCGCCCTGACCTGGCTCCTGCTGAACGCACCGGTCACACCCGGAAGCGCCGCGCTGGCGCTCCTGGTCGGGTTGTCGGTTCCCGCCGTGATGCGGGCCCTGAAGCCCCAGGCCGTGCCCCTGCGCGCGCCGGGTACCCTCGCGCGCCTCGCCGTCGTCGTCCTCTACGACATGGTCCGGTCGAACATCGACGTCGCCCGGATCATCCTGGGGTTGCGCCGCGGCGAGCGGCGCACCGGGTTCGTGACGATCCCCCTCGACCTGCGCGAGCCCTTCGGCATCACGGTCCTGTCGATCATCCTCACCGGCACCCCCGGCACGCTCTGGGTGCAGTACGATTCGCAGACCGGCTGCCTGCTCCTGCACGTGCTCGACTATACGGGCGGGGACGAATGGGTGCGGCGCGTGAAGGATCGCTACGAGCGCCCCCTGATGGAGGTCTTCGCATGAGCGCCACCACCGTTCTCGACTGGGGGCTCGGCCTCGCCCAGGGCATGCTGGTGCTGGCCATGGCGCTCGCCGCGTGGCGGATGCTACGCGGTCCGCGCGCGCAGGACCGCATCCTCGGGCTCGACACCCTCTACCTCAACGGCATGCTGGCGATCGTGGTCCATGGCATGCGCACCGGCAGCGGCCTCTACTTCGAGGCCGCGCTGATCCTCGGCATGATCGGCTTCACCGCCACCGTGGCGCTGGCCAAGTTCCTGATGCAGGGTGAGGTGATCCAGTGAGCGGCGCGGAGCTGCCGCTCTGGGCGGCCTGGCTGGTGGTCGCCCTGGCGGTCGTCGGAGCCGCCTTCGCGCTGACCGGCGCCCTCGGCCTCATCCGCCTGCGGACCTTCTACGAGCGCGTCCACGCGCCGACCCTCGGGGCGACGCTGGGCATGGCCCTGATCCTCATCAGTTCCATGCTGCTCCTGTCGCTCATCGAGGGCCGGCTCGTCCTGCGCGACGCCCTGATCGGCGTATTCCTCACCGTGTCGACGCCCGTCACGCTCCTGCTCCTCGCGCGGGCCGCGGCACATCGCGACCGCCACGAGGGCACGCCCGGCGCGCCGCCGGAGGTCTGACGCTCGCTCCGACCAGCGCCCGGCTTTGCCGGACCGGGCCGCCGCGATGGTCGCGTTCAGGGCTAAGAGGTTGATCTGGCTCGCGATTGCCGACCTGCCGGAGGCGGTCGCGCGCAGGGCGCCCTGCAACACCGACGACCGGGTCCTGGGCGCGGACGGCCTCTGCCGCGGGTTCGAGGCCAGCGGCGCTCCGGTCCTGGATCGTGACGGCGCGGTGCGGGAGCGGGTCGGACACGACGCGATCCGGGCCGGGCGCTGGGGATGGGTGGCGTCGCGTCGTGCGTTTCGCGGGGCGACGGCATCGGGCCGCCCCGGACAAATTGCTCAGTTGGCCGTCCGATCCGACGCGGCCGGCGCGAAGGTCCAGCCGTTCAGGGAGCGGGGAATCGGCAAGCGCGCAAGGTCCAGCCCACACGAGGCTTTGTAGGCGTGCTCCTCGGTCAGCATCTTGAGCCCCTGCTCCGCCGACTCGCAGGTTCCGAGAACGTCATGGTCCAGCAGAACCACGTAACAATCCTTCTGCGCCAGGAGCGTTCGCTGGATGCGGAGCGCTCCTTGAGGCGTGTCACAGAGCCAATAACCACCCATTGCACGCACCTCCGCCTGAGATCCGGGAGCGAGATCATGGGGCGCGCACCCGATTCCTGTCCAGAACCTTAATGCATACCATTTGGTATGACATGCAAAATTCCGCCGGCGCGCCTGGCCTGCCGCGATGCCGGACCTTCGAAGGCCCGAGAGGGGATGACGGGGTCGGGGGAGCGGTTCTACACTCCCGCCCCCGACGACGGCCCCGATCCGGTGAAGGAGTGCAGGGTGAGCGGAACAGAATCCGACGAAGACCGCCTCCGGAATACCACGCGGGTCGTGTCGAGGTCGCGCCGGTCCTTCCTGGCGCAGGGCACCGCCCTCGTCGGCGGCGGCCTGATGGCCGAACGCGCGGTGGGTCCGGCCACGGCGCAGGAATCGGCCGACGGTCCGCCCGGCGTACCGCCGTGGATGACGACCCCCGGCGCGGATACCGGGGCGCAGCCCTACGGGACGCCGTCGCCGTTCGAGAAGAACGTCGTCAAGAACATTCCGAAGACCCTCAAGCAGTATACCTCGGCCTCGGTGCGCACGCCGCTGCAGGAGCTCGACGGCATCATCACGCCCAACGGGCTGTTCTACGAGCGCCACCATGGCGGGGTCCCCGAGATCGACCCGGCCCAGCACCGGCTGATGATCCACGGCCTGGTCGAGCGGCCCCTGGTCCTCACCATGGCGGACGTCCGGCGCTTCCCGAGCGTGTCGCAGATCCATTTCATCGAGTGCTCGGGCAATCCCGACTTCAAGGCGATCCGGGCGGGCCGCACCGCGTCCGACCTGGTGGGGCTGGTGAGCTGCGCCGAATGGACGGGCGTGCGCCTGAGGACGGTGCTGGAGGAGGCCGGTCTCAAGCCGGGCGCCAAGTGGGTGATCGCCGAGGGCGCGGATTCGGCCGCGCTGACCCGCAGCCTGCCGATCGCGAAGTGTCTCGACGATGCGCTGCTGGTCTACAGCCAGAACGGCGAGCGCCTGCGCCCGCAGCAGGGCTACCCCCTGCGCGTGCTGCTGCCCGGCTACGAGGGCAACATGAGCGTGAAGTGGCTGCGCCGGCTCAACGTGACGGACGAGCCGGCCTATTCCCGCGAGGAGACGGCGAAGTACACCGACCTGATGCCGGACGGGACCGCGCGGCAGTTCACCTTCACCATGGAGGCGAAGTCGGTGATCACGCGCCCCTCGGGGACGCAGCGGATCGTGCCCGGCTTCAACGAGATCACCGGGATCGCCTGGAGCGGGCGGGGCAGGATCGCCTGGGTCGAGGTCTCGGTCGATGACGGCCGGAGCTGGCAGGAGGCGCAGCTCCAGGCACCCGTCCTCGACAAGGCGCTGACCCGGTTCCGCCTGGCCTGGAGCTGGGGCGGAGAGGCCGCCGTGATCCAGAGCCGGGCCACCGACGAGACCGGCTACGTGCAGCCGCTCTTCTCCGCGCTGGCCGGGGCCCGGGGCCTGAACTCGTTCTATCACAACAACGCCGTCATCCCCTGGCGCATCGCGGAGAGCGGAGAGGTCTCGAATGGCTATCCCAAGGCGTGACGGCGCCGCGCGCCCGATGGGCGCGAGTCCCGCGACCACCCCGGCCGCCATCGGCTTTTCCGCCATCGGCTTGGCCGCACTCACCCTGGCCGCGCTCACCCTGGCCGCGCTCACCCTGGTCGGCCCGGCCTCGGCCGAGACCCGCTACGGGATCGGGCGCCCCGCCACCGCGGCGGAGATCGCCGCCTGGAACATCGACATCGACCGGGACGGCCGCAAGCTTCCGCCGGGCCGCGGCAGCGTCGCCCAGGGCGGCACGCTCTTCGCCGAGCGCTGCGCCGCCTGCCACGGCGAGAAGGCCGAAGGCGGCCTCGGCGACCGGCTCGTGGGCGGCCAGGGCACGCTCGCCTCGGCCACGCCGGTGAAGACGGTCGGCAGTTTCTGGCCCTATGCCCCGACGCTGTTCGACTACGTCCGCCGCGCCATGCCGATGAACGCGCCGCAATCGCTCACGGACGACGAGGTCTACGCCGTGGTCGGCTACCTGCTGAACCTGAACGGCCTGGTGCCGGACGACGCCGTCCTGGAGGCCAGGACGCTCGCCGCCGTGCGGATGCCCAACCGCGACGGCTTCGTGCCGGATCCGCGCCCCGACGTGCCCTGAGGCGCGGCCGGAAGCCGGGGCCTCGGCTGCCGGGCTTGAGTCAGCGGCCCGGCTCGACTCAGCTGCCCGGCTTGGCGTGGACGTTGGCGAAGAACAGCTCTCGCCAGTCCTGGGCGCCGCGGCGGATCACCTTGGTGCGGGCCATGAAGGTCACCACGGGGAGGATCGCCTGGGGCGTGGTCGTGAAGGTGACCTGGGGCGAGGCCAGGATCGACGCGATCAGGCCGACATCGGAGCCGTCGCGGGCGAGGCGCGCATAGGCCGCGGCGGCGGCCCGGGGGTCGCCCGCGATGGACGCCACCGCCTCCTCGAGAGCGGCCGTGAAGGCGGCATGGACGGTGGGGTTGGCCTCCACGAAGGCGGCGGTAGCCCAGACCACGTTGAAGGTCGAGGGCCCGCCGAGCACGTCGAAGCTGTTGAGGATCGTCCGGATGCCGGGCCTGCGCAGCTCCAGCTCCTGGATCGGCGCGGCGGTGAAATGCGCGGTCACCTCCTGGCCGGCCAGGAGCGCGGCCATGCCGTCCGGGTGCGACAGGGTCACGGTCAGGCGGTCGAGGTCGTTCCGCCGCGCCGCGCCGAGTTCCTTCTCGGCCGCCATCTGCAGGAACATGGCCTGGACCGAGACCTTCACGGCGGGCAGCGCGATCTTGTCCCGGTCGGTGAAGTCGGCCAGCGACCGGATGCGCTCCGCGTTGGTGTTCATGAGGAGCGGCATGGCGTTCATCGCCGCCACGCCCTTCACCGCCAGGCCGGTGCCCTCGGTCTTGGACCAGAGCAGGACGAGGGGCGGCACGCCGCCGGCCACGAACTGGATCGAGCCCGACAGGAGCGCATCGTTCATCGCGGCCCCGCCCGCTAGGGTGACGTAGCGGGCGGCGAGCCCCGTCAGGCCCCGGGCCGCGGCGTGCTTCTGGAGCAGGCCCTGGTCCTCCATCAGCATCAGCGGCAGGTGCCCCAGGCTCGGCTGGCGCGCGATGCTGACCGCCTGCACCTCGGCCCGGGCCGGGCGCAGGCCCGCGAGGAGGGGCAGTCCCGCGCCGAGCAGCCCCCGGGCCAGTACGTCGCGTCGGCGCATGTGAACCTCCCTGGACCGGACTCGCGAGGGTGGGGGCGGTCGGCCCGCCTTACGGAGCGGAGACCTTCGGCCGGCGGATCACCGGGGCGGGCACGCTGTCGATCAGCACGTTGAGGCAGGCCGGCAGGCCGCTGGCATGGGCCTCCTCCAGCGCCCCGGGCAGGTCCTCGGCCCGGGTCACGAGGGCGCCGTGGCCGCCGAGCGCCGTGACGACGCGGTCGTAGCGGGAGCTGAGGAGGTCGCAGTGGCGGGCCCGCGCCGCGCCGTACTGGCGCAGCTGGATCTGGTACTCGGCGTTCCAGCGGGCATCGTTGCCCACCACCGCGATGAAAGGCAGGCCGTAGCGCACGGCGGTGTCGAACTCGGCCATGTGGAAGCCGAAGGTGCCGTCCCCCAGGACCGCCACCACGGGCCCCGCCGGGTCGTGGAGCCGGGCCGCCAGGGCGAAGGGCAGCGAGGCCCCGATGGTGCCCGAGACCCCGTTGATGAGGCGCCGGGGGGCCTGCACCAGGGCCTGGGGCCATTGCCCGATCTCGCCCCCGTCGCAGATCAGCGTGCCGCCGGGATGCCGGTCGAGGAAGGCGGCGACCCCGCGGCACAGCTCCACCGGATGGAGGCGGCCCTCGGGACCGCGCCGGTCGTCCCAGTCCGCGGGCCGGTACGCCACCGCGGCCCGCACGGCGGCCGGCCAGTCCGTCCCGTCGCCGGGGCGGCGCGCCGCGTCGGAGGAGCGTGCGCGGCAGGATCGGGCCAGGGCCGCGAGGGTCGCCAGCGCATCGCCCGCGCCCGCGACGGCGAGGCGGGCCGGGTCGACCCGCGCGACGAGGGTGGGATCGGGGTCGATGACGACGAAGCGGCAGGCCGGCGCCACCGCGGGCGCCTCGCCGAACTTCAGGGTGAAGTCGAGGGGCTTGCCCACGAGCACGAGGCAGTCGGCCTGGGCCAGCACCTCGGCGAAGGCACCGAGACTCGGATCGTTGAGGCCGCGCGGGCTTTCCATGCCGAGGACCGGCAGGCCCGAGGCCGCCTCCAGCGCCGCCATCCGGGCGCGCCCCGCGGCGCCGCAGGCGACCGGGCCGCACAGGATCAGCGGGCGCTGCGCCCGGCCGAGCTCCGCCATCACCGCCGCGACGAGGTCGGCGCCAGGCTCGCCGGCCCGGATCGCGGCCTCGGCTGGGACTGAGGAAGGAGGGACGGCCTGGGCCGGTGCCTCCAGGAGGTCGACCGGCAGGCTGAGATGCACGGGCCCCGGCCGGCCCTCGCGGGCGATCCGCAGGGCCCGGGCGATGTCGTCCGCCAGGGTGTCGACGGAGGCGGCGGTCCACGAGGCCTTGGTCATCGGCCGGGCGATGTCGGCCTGGGCGAGTTCCTGGAAGGCGCCGCGCCCGATCTCCGACAGGCCGGCATGCCCCGAGAGCAGCAGGACCGGGCTCTCCGCCGCCAGCGCGGTGAACAGGGCGGCGGCACCGTTGGTCTGCCCCTGGCCGCCGGTGACCAGGGCGACGCCGACCTCCCCGGTCAGGCGCCCCCAGGCATCGGCCATGTGCACGCAGGCGGCCTCCTGGCGGACATGCACCACCGCGATGTCCGTGCCCAGCAGGGCGTCGAAGATCGGCATGATGTGGTTGCCCGACAGGGTGAAGATGCGGCGGACGCCGAGGCGCTCCAGCGTCTCGACGACGATGTCGGCGCCGCGCGGCCGGCCCGGGGACTGGTCCATGACGTCTCTCTCCGCGCTCCGTCGGATGGGGGTGCGGCCTCAGGCGGCCGCGTTGAGGGGGTGCGGCCTCCGGCGGCCGCGTCGAGGTGGGGGTGCGGCCTCAGGCGGCCGCGTCGAGGAGGGAGGCGCCCGGGCGCACATGGGTGAAGGCGACGGGCTCCAGGGTGACGTCGAGTCCGTCCCCGGCCTGGCGCACCACGGTGTAGTGCGAGGTGGCGAGATCCGAGGTCTCGGGGAAGTCCTCGCGGAAATGCGCCCCGCGGCTGTCGGTGCGGGCCAGGGCCGCGGCCTGGATCGCCTGGCTGACGAGGACGAGGTTCTCGAGGTTGAGCCGGTCCATCCAGGTCAGGTTGTAGCGGCGGTCGCCGTCGGGGATGCCGGCCTCCGCCACCGCGGCCGCGAGGCCGTCGAGGCGCTCGCCCGCCCGGGCCAGCCCGGCCGCGTCGCGCAGGATGCCGACATCGTCCCACATGGTGGCGTAGAGGGCCTCCCGGATCGCCTCCAGGTCTCCGGCCGGGCGGCCGAGGGGACCGTAGGCGCGGGCGAGCCCGGCCTCGACCGCGTGGGGATCGGGCTCGGCCAGGGTCCGCGCACCGCGCACCGCGCGGGCCATGGCGGAGCCGGCCAGCCCGCCGAACACCGTCGAGTTGGCGACGCCGTTGCCGCCGAGGCGGTTGGCCCCGTGCACCCCGCCGGTATCCTCGCCGGCCGCGTAGAGGCGCGGCAGCGCGGTGCCGCAGCCGGGACGGAAGGCGACCCCGCCCATCATGTAGTGGGCCGTGGGGATGACCTCGACCAGGCCCCCGGCGAGGTCGAAGCCGCAATCGGCGCAGCGCTCGACCATGCCCTTGAACTTGGCGGCCACGTCCGCGGTGCCGAGATGGCTCATCTGGATGTAGACGCCGCCATGCGGCGTGGCATGGCCGTCGCGGATCCGCCGCATGATCGAGCGGCTGACGACGTCGCGGGTCGCCCGCTCGGCGCGGGGATCGTAGTGCTGCATGAAGCGCTCCTGCGACGCATCGAGCAGGTAGCCGCCCGCGCCCCGGAGCCCTTCCTCCAGCACCGTGCCGGTCATCCGGGTGCCCGCGCCCGCCAGCAGGCCGGTGGGATGGAACTGGACCATCTCCATGTCGCGCAGGGGCAGGCCCGCGCGGAGCGCCATGGCGAGCCCGTCGCAGGTCTTGTCGCCGGAGGGCGTGTGGAACTTGTACATGGTCGGGCCGCCGCCGGTGGCGAGCAGGGTCGCCCGGGCGCGGACCAGGACCGGGATGCCGGTCCGCATGTCGAGCATCAGGACGCCGGCGAGGCCGGAGCCGTCGGCGGCCGGGATCAGCTCGAGGGCGCGGTGATCCTCCAGGCGCCGGACGTCGCGGCGCCAGACCTGCTCGGAGAGGCGGTTGATGATCTCGATGCCGGTGAGGTCGCCCTTGTGCACCGTGCGGTCGAAGGTCTGCCCGGCGAAGGCCTTCTGGTGGACGCTGCCGTCGGGGTTGCGGTCGAAGAAGCAGCCGAGCTCGGTCTCCAGCTCGCGGATGCGGACCTGCGCCTCCGTGACCAGGGTCCAGGCCAGCTCCTGGTTGTTGAGCCACTTGCCGCCCTCGATCGTGTCCATGAAGTGGCGCTCGACCGAATCGCCCGGGGCGAGGGCGACGTTGTAGCCGCCCTGGACCATGCGGGTGCAGCCGCACTTGCCGAGCAGCCCCTTGACCGCGACGGTGACCTCCAGGTCGGGGGCGGCCTTCTTGGCGTGGAGGGCGGCGAACAGGCCGGCGCCCCCGGAGCCCAGGATGAGGATGTCGGTCTCGATGGTCGTCGGCACGGTGCGCATCAGGCGGCTCCCAGGCTCTCGATGATGGCATCCCGCCGGCTGGCGACGTCGCGCTGGACCTCGGCGAAGAGCGAGCCGCCATGGGAATCCATGCCGACCAGGAGGGGTCCGAAGTCGCGGATCGCGAACTTCCACAGGCTCTCGGGGTGGAGGTCGTCGAGGTCGATGTCGTCGATCCGCTCGATCCAGGTCGTCTCCAGGGCAGCGGCGCCGCCCACGATGGCGAGGTAGGCGCCGCCCTGCTCGGCGAAGGCCTCCAGGGTCTTCGGCCCCATGCCGCCCTTGCCGACGATGAGGCGGACGCCCTCGCGCCGCATCAGGGCGTCGGTGAAGCGCTCCATCCGCATGGAGGTGGTGGTGCCGATGCAGAACGGCGCGTAGCCCACGGGCGCCTCGGGCGAGACCGGCACGCGGTGGACGTTGGGCGCGGTGTGGATGACCGCGTGGCCGGACAGGTCGAGATGGGTCCGGCGCTCCCGGTCGAACATGTGGATCAGGGTGGCGTCGCGGATGCCGAACAGGGTCTTGCGCAGGGTGACGGTGTCGCCGATCTTCAGGGCGCGGGCCTGCGCCGCGTCGATCGGCATGTCGAGAACGTGGTGCATGGCGCTGCCCTCCCGGCGGCCGCGTCTGTGAAGGCGTCTGGTGGCGTGCGCCGGGCTCAGTCGAAGGCGATGCCGCCGGGCGTGAAGGTCGCCCGGGCCCGGCGGGCCGAGTGGCACTGGATGTTCACCGCCACCGGGTTCTGGGTGATGTGGGTCGCGGCGACCTCGACATGGACCGCGAAGCTGGTGGAGCGGCCGCCGAGCCCTTGCGGGCCGATGCCGAGCTCGTTGACGGCGCGCGACAGCTCCGCCTCGATCCGGGCGCCCTCGGGATCGGAGCAGGCGGTGCGCAGCTTGCGGGTGGCCGCCACCTTGGCGAGGTGCATGCACAGGTCCGAGGTGCCGCCGATGCCGACGCCCACGATGGTCGGCGGGCAGACGCGGCCGCCGAGCTCGATCACCCGGTCGATGACGAAGCGCTTGACCGCGTTGATGCCGTCCGAGGGCAGGAGCATCTGCAGGAACGAGCCGTTCTCCGAGCCCGAGCCCTTGGGGATCATCTCCACCGACACGGTCTCGGGCCGGTCGTCGAAATCCACGTGGATGATCGGCACGCGGAGGCCGCAGGAGGTCTGCTCGTTCACGCGGGTGATCGGGTGGACCACGGAGGAGCGCAGGGAGTGCTCGGTGGTGGCCCGGGCGCAGCCGCGTCGGATGGCGGCCTTGAGGTCGATGCCCTCGACGCGCACGTCGCGCCCGATCACCACGTTGTAGATCGGGATGCCGGTGTCCTGGCAGAGGATGTTCCTGGTGCGCTCGGCCACCGCGATGTTCTCCACCATGGTGCCGAGGATCGCCCGGCCGGTGGCGCTGGTCTCGTCGCGGGCGAGATCCGCGAAGCCCGCCTTGATGTCCGGCGGCAGCAGCTTCAGGGCGCGGACGTAGAGGTCCTTGCACACCGCTTCGACTTCGGTGAGGTCGAGGTCCATGCCGGTCTCCTTTCAGGGGGTTGGGCTCAGGCGCCGCCGAGCAGGAACAGGAGCCCCACCGCGAGGCCCGCCGCCACGCAGGCGGAGACGACGAGCGCCGTCCGCTCCCGGGCGACGAACCACTCCACGGCCAGCACGCGCAGGCCCAGGACCATGTGCAGGGCGAGCGCGCTGACGAGGCCCCATTCGGCCGTGCGCACGAAGCCGTTATGGGTCAGCCCGAGGAAGCTCTCGAGGCGGTCGGCCCCCTGCAGCGCGGTGCCGAGGGCGATGAAGTGCATCGGCAGGAACAGCGCCAGGGCGATCCCCGAGAGGCGATGCAGCAGGGCGGCGGCGAAGCCCGCGCGCGGACGGGCCGCCCGGAATGCGCCGCGCCGCGGGCCGGCGGTCTGCGTCCCGGCGCTCATGCGACGTAGACCGCTAGCGCCGCCCGCAGGCCGAGGACGAGGAGGAGCGCCGCGACGGCGAGCATCGCCCCGTCGAGGGAGCGTCCGCGCCAGGACGTCCACTCCCGCAGGATGCTGCGCAGGCCGATGGGCGCGTGGATCGCCGCCGCCACCACGAAGAGGCCGTAGAACAGCAGGAAAGCGTGGTTGCCCTGCGTCCGGCCGAGGATCTCCCCGGCGGTGAGGCCGCCGCGCACGGCGTACAGGATCGTGCCGAGATGGACCGCCACCGCCACCGCCAGGATCACGGCGGTGCCGCGCTGCGCCACGTAGAGGAGCGGGCTCATGCCGACCTCCGGAAGTGCCGGGCACCGAGCCGCTTCAGGGCGGACCGGGCGGTGGCGCGCTTCAGGCCCGCGATGGCGAAGGTCGGCGCCAGGGCCTTCGGGCAATGCTCGGTGCAGCTCATGTGGGTGTGGCAGGACTGGCAGCCCGCATCCCCGGACACGGCCTCCAGCCGCGCCTCCTGGCCCCGGTCGCGGACGTCGTTCACCAGGGTCCAGGCCCGGTTGAGGGCGGCCGGGCCGAGATAGTCCGGGTTCCAGGTAACCACGTCGCAGGCGGCGTAGCAGACGCCGCAATTGATGCACTCGATGCCGGCATCCACCGCCCGGCGCGCCGGCGAGTCCGGCGCCACCCGGGCGAAGTCCGCGGGCGGCGCGTCGCCGGGCTCGAAGGCGCCGTGGGCGGCCGTCCACTTCGCGAAGAACGGCTCCATGTCGACGGCCAGATCCTTGATCACCGGCAGGTTGCGCAGGGGCTCGAGGGTCAGGCCGTCGTCCTCCGCCACCGCCGCGACCCGGGTGCGGCAGGTCCAGCGCGGGCGGCCGTTCACCGTCATGGCGCAGGAGCCGCACATGCCGACCCGGCAGGCGAAGCGGTAGGCGAGCGTCGGGTCCTGCGCGCGCTGGATCTCCGTGACCACGTCGAGGATGGTCTGGGCCGGGCGCCGCGCCACGGTGAAGGTCTGGAAGCCGTCGTCCCGCCGGATGCGCACCGTCAGCGCTTCGCCCGGCACGGCCTCGACCGTGGGGTCGGCCCGGGAGGGGGTGGGAACCGGAGCGTTCATGCCTCAGCGCTCCGCCTTGGCGACGGCGCCGGGGAAGAACAGCTCGCCCTGGTCGGTGGCCTTGGCGGCCACGAGGCCGGCGCGGTTCATGTAGTCGAGATAGGCCAGCATGTTCAGGGGCGCACTGGTCCACTGGGTCTGCGGCGCGCGGATGATCTCCACCGCCTCCGCCTCGGTGAGCCGGGCGTTCTCCGCCTTGATCCAGAGGGCGGCGACCCGGGCCGGCTCGGCCTTGATCAGGGCCAGGCTCTCCTCCAGGGCGGCCCGGAAGGCGGCCACGATCTTCGGGTTGGCGGTGACGAAGCGGCTGCTCGCCCAGACGAGGTTGAAGGTGTGCGGCCCCCCGAGGACGTCGTAGCTGTCGAGCACCTTGCGGGCCTTGGGGTCCTTCAGCTCCATCTCCTGGAACGGCGGCGACCCGAAATGCGCGGTGATCTCGGAGCGGCCGCCGAGCATCGCCGTCTGGGCGTCGGGATGGCCCATGGAGACCGTGAGGGGGTCGAGCTTGCCCTGCTGGCCCGGCCCGAAGGCCTTCTCGGCGGCCATCTGCAGGGTGATGGCCTGGATCGAACTCTTCACCGTGGGCAGGGCGATCTTGTCCTTCTCGGTGAAGTCCTTGATCGACGTGACCGCCGGGTTCACGCTCACCAGCCAGAGCGGCATGGCGTTCAGGGCCGCCACGCCCCTGACCTGCAGGTTGCCCCGCGTGCGCCCCCAGATCGTGAGCATCGGCCCGACCCCGCCGGCGGCGAAGTCGAGGTTCCCCGAGAGCAGGGCCTCGTTCATGCCCGAGCCGCCGGTGAAGCGCAGCCACTCGGTCTTGAGCTCCAGCCCCTGCTGGCGGGCCTGCTTCTCGAGGAGCTTCTCCTCCTCCATCACGGTGAGCGGCAGGTAGGAGATGCCGAACTGCTTGGCGAGGCGCACCACGGAGGCCTCCGCCCGGGCGGATCCCGCGCCGGCCAGGAGGCTCGCGGAAAGACCCGCCGCGAGACCGGCCGAGATCACGGCCGCGGCGCCGCAGAGCCGGACGAGACGGCCAAAAGCCACGAGACGGCCGAGTGCCATGGGTTCCTCCTGCGCAGGCCCGAATTCTCTGGTCCGGTGCCGAGCGCCACGATAGCCTCGTGCCGACCCCTGTCAACGGTCATATGTCATATACATGAGTTGTCGATGTCGAACCGCATGCGCGCCCCCGCCGATCCCGAGGCGCATCCCGACGTCCGGTCGCCGGACGCGGCCGAGGACGCCGCCAAGGACGCGGCCCGGGTCGAGCCCAAGCTCGAGGCCCGGGTCGAGCCCAAGCTCGAGCCCAAGGTCGAACCCAAGCTCGAACCCATGACGTCGCTGATGACGGAACCCCTGGCGAGTCGCCCGCTCTACCTGCAGGCCCGCGACCTGCTGCTGCGCCGGATCGTGGACGGGACCTGGAAGCCGGGCGGCTACCTGCCGAGCGAGCCGCAGCTGGCCCTCGACCTCGGCGTCTCCATCGGGACGATCCGCAAGGCCATGGAGGACCTCGTCGGGCAAGGGCTGCTGGAGCGCCAGCACGGCCGCGGCACGCAGGTCGTGCCCCATTCCAGCGACCGGTCGCGCTTCCGCTTCCTGCGCTTCGTCCACGGCGACGGGCGGCCGTTCCGCCCCGTGGCCCGCGTCCTCTCGGCCGGGACCGCGCGGGCCGACGCGCAGGACCGGGCCGCCCTCGGGCTGGCGGCGGGTGCGCGGGTGCTGGTCCTGCTGCGGACCCGCAGCGAGGACGGCGTGCCGCTGATCTACGAGCGCATCGCGCTGCCGGCCGAACCCTTCGCCGCCCTGAAGCCGGAACCCGGCGCCGAGATGCTGGAGGAGATCTACGTGCTCTACCAGGCACGCTGCGGCCAGACCGTGGCGCGGGCCCGGGACACGATCGCCACCGACCGGGCTGGCCCCGCCATGGCGGACGCCCTCGGCTGTGCGCCGGGCGCGCCCCTGCTGCTGGTGCGCCGGGTCGCGGTCGCCCTCACGGGCGACCCCATCGAGTATCGCCAGAGCTGGACGGCGGCGCTCGACTACCGCGCCGACCTCGACTGACGGAGCGGAGGCCGGTCGGGCACCCCTGGGCGGCGCGCGAAGCCCCCGTCCGCGCCCCTGAGGGATCGAACGGATCGGGTCCCGGACCCTCTCCGATCGCTCCCTCCGGCGCCTGTCACGCGCGGGTCCCACACGGGCGGGGAGGCCCGCTCCGCCCGCGCCGATCGGAAAGCGATCGACCGGACGCGGACTTACGCCTGCATGCCCCAGCGCTGCAGGGTGTGGCGCTCGATGGTCTGGAAGATCAGGTTCTCGACGCAGAGACCGATGAGGATCACCGTCAGCAGCCCCGCGAAGACATTGGGGATGTCGAGCATGTTCTTGTTCTCGAAGATGAACCAGCCGAGGCCGCCCGAGCCCGAGCTGACGCCGAAGACCAGTTCCGCCGCGATCAGGGTGCGCCAGGCGAAGGCCCAGCCGACCTTGAGGCCGGTGAGGATGCTGGGGAAGGCCGCCGGGATCAGGATCTTGGTGATCAGCCGGCCGCCGCGCAGACCGTAGTTGCGCCCGACCATCTTCAGGGTCCGGCTGACCGAGAGGAAGCCCGAATGGGTGTTGAGGGCGATGGCCCAGGTCACCGAATGGACCAGCACGAAGATCAGGCTGCCGTTGCCGAGGCCGAACCAGATCAGCGCCAGGGGCAGCAGCGCGATGGCCGGCAGGGGATTGAACATCGACGTCATCGTCTCGAGGAAGTCGGTACCGATGCGCGAGCTGATCGCGATGCCGGTGAGCAGGGTCGCCAGCACGATCCCGAGGCCGTAGCCGATCAGCAGGACCTTGATCGAGCCCCAGGCCCGCAGCACCAGGGTGCCGTCCGCCACGCCCCGGCCGAAGGCCGCCACGGTGGCGGTGAAGGTCGGGAACAGGAGGTCGTTGTCGAGGTAGCGCCCGTAGGCCTCCCAGATCAGGGCCAGCACCGCCAGGATCACGAGCTTGCGCAGCCAGCCCTGGTTGTAGAGACGCTCGACGGTCGAGAGCGGCTTCTCGACCACGGCGCCGCCATAGGCGCCGCCGGTCTCGCGGACGATCTCGGGACGGGCGGGCCGGAGGAGGACGGGTGACACGAGCGCCTTCGCAGTCCTAGACATTCTCCGCCTCCTGGATCTCTTCGGAAAACAGCATCTGATGGATGCGCTGCTCCAGCAGCAGGGTCTCCTGCGGCGAGCCGGCGGTGTTGAGCTCGGCCTTGACCTCGCCGGGATGCGGCGAGAGCAGGAGGATGCGCGAGCCGATCTTGATCGCCTCCGGGATCGAGTGCGTGACGAACAGCACCGTGAAGCGGGTCTCCTCCCACAGGGCCAAGAGCTCGTCCTGCATCCGCCGGCGGGTGAGCGCGTCCAGGGCCGCGAAGGGCTCGTCCATCAGCAGGATGTCGGGCTCCATCGCCATGCCGCGGGCGATGGCCACCCGCTGCTTCATGCCGCCCGACAGCATGTGCGGATAGCTGTCGGCGAAGGCCGAGAGGTTGACCTTGTCGATATAGTGCATGGCCCGCTCGTCGGCGGCCCGGCCCGACAGGCGCCCCGAGGCCTCGAGGGCGAAGGCGACGTTCTGGCGGACGGTCTTCCAGGGCAGGAGCTGGTCGAATTCCTGGAACACCATCATCCGGTCCGGGCCGGGCTCGGTGATGGCCTGGCCCTTGAGGCGGATCTGCCCCTCCGTCGGCGCCATGTAGCCGCCCACCGACTTCAGCAGGGTGGATTTCCCGCAGCCCGAGGGTCCGAGCAGGACGAAGCGGTCGCTCGGGAAGACCTGGAAGCTGACCCGGTAGGTCGCCGTGACGAGGTGGTGGGGGGTCTTGTACTGCAGCGTAACGCCGTCGACCTCGAGCAGCGGCACCGTGAAGGTCGAGGGCAAGCCTGTCACCAAGCTCATGGCATCCTCCCGTTAGCCACGCGTAGGGCGGCCGTGCTGATTTTGATGAGCGGTCTGGAGCCGCTTTGCCTTCGGACGTTCGTCCACCGGAGTTCCGGGTTCGCCGGAATCCGGTGTTCGCCGGAGCCCCGAACCGTCGGCCCCGGCAACATCGTTCGCCCGCCTCCTCGATACCAAGCAGGATCCTTCCTGTAAATATAATAGCTATCTATTATAAGACAGGTTTTTATTCTTGTTCGACAGGGTTTCGGCGCCGCCGGCTGCCTCCTCGGCCGCGGCGCGGAGGCGTCCTCGGTCCCGGTCCACCCCGGCAAGGCGCGCGCCGCGCGCGGCGTGCCGCTGATCCGATGCTCGGGCCGGAACCTGGTCGCTCCGCAGCACAGTCCGCCTCCGCACGATCCCCGATCGGCCAAGGATTAGAACCTGTTCTGCGATGTCTTCAAGTCTCGTGTGGCGAGATCTTCCAATCGGTCGATTGCGCCGTCACGGGCTCTCGCCGGGACTTCGTTCTACGACACAGGCTCTTGAGAAGAACCATTCCGAGCGACCCCGATCCTGCGGGGCGCATCGTCCTGGTCCTGCTCGGGACATTCGGCCTCTGGGCCGCGAGCGACCGGCCGCGCGGCGGCGCGGCGCGCGCGGATCCGGGCACGACGCAGCGCATCCTGGAATAGGGTGGTACAGTGCCTGGGGAGGCCGAAGCCGGTCCGCTCGCCCTGCAGGCCCTCGTCGCGCGCGAGGTCGCGCGGCGGACGCCCGTGCTCCGCTCCGCCGTCGAAGCCAATCCCTCGATCGTGTCCGAAACCGGTCCGCCGCGCGCGGCCGTGCCGGTCCCTTCAGCATCCCGAGCGCGTTGCCCGGTCCCCCATCGCTTCGCCGAGCCGGAGCAGCAGAGGCGTTTTCCGCGTGGATTCCTACTTCACCTCTTCCTTCCTGCTGTCGCTCCTGCAGATCGTCTGGATCGACATCATCCTGTCGGGCGACAACGCGGTGGTCATCGCCATGGCCTGCCGCGGCCTGCCCGAGCGGCAGCGGCGGATCGGCGTCTTCGCGGGCGCCCTCGCGGCGGCCCTGCTGCGGATCTTCTTCGCCGTCATCATCTCGCAGCTGCTGGCGGTGCCGCTCCTGAAGGTGGTGGGCGGCCTCATCCTGCTGCACATCGCCGTCAAGCTCGTCTGCGGCGAGGCGGAGGACGAGAGCGCCATCCAGGAGCATTCCAGCCTGCCCAGGGCGATCTGGACCATCGTGGTGGCGGATGCCGTCATGAGCTTCGACAACGTCGTGGCGGTGGCGGGGGCCGCCAAGGGGCACGACGCGCTCTTCATCATCGGCCTCGCCCTGTCGGTGCCGCTCCTGGTGGTCGGCGCAAGCCTGATCACCCGGCTGATCGACCGGTTCCCGGTCCTGATCTGGTTCGGCGGCGGATTGCTGGGCTGGGTGGCCGGCGAGATGATCGGCACCGATCGGCTGGTCCAGCGGCACCTGATCGAGGGGCTGCCCGCGGCCCTGCAGGGCGCCGTCCCGCACGCGATGGGCGCCCTCGGGGCCGCCCTCGTGGTCGGCATCGGCCTGCTGCTCAAGCGCCGATCCGAGCGGGCGATCACGCGGCCGCCGTCGGCCGCCGTGGGCCGGGCCGAGGCGGACGTCCGCGGCAGCCGATCCGCAGCGCCCGCGTCAGGCCTCGGCCGCGGCGGAACACAGACCTGAAAAAGCCCCGCCTCGAGGAGGCGGGGCCGATGGCTCCGGTCGTCAGGAGAGGGTGACGGGCCGTCAGGCGGCCAGCTTCACCGCCGAGGCCGGGGCGTTGTCGTTCACGACGACGAGCTCGCCCGCCGCGGTGACGGCAGCGTCCTTCGGGGTCAGCCGGTCGGCCACGAAGGCCACGAGCGCCACGTTGGCGGTACCGGCGAGGGCGACGAGAAGCAGAGCGGTCATGAAGGGCGGTCCCGAGCGGTGATGGCGTTGCAGCGCTTATGACGCGTCCCGCCGCTCCTTGGTATGCCAGATACGATATGCCAGATATACCAGTCTTGCATGGATGACGGCGCCGGCGCGACTGAAGCCTCTCTTTATTGCATTATGCTGCGCGATGCTGATCTCGCAACACGGTACTATTCTTCAGCATAGCCGGGTGGCGCGTGCTGGTCCGAGCGCGCCGCGCCGCCTCAGAACACCGCGTGGTCGCCGCGCTCGGCGACCGCCTCGCCGCGGATCAGCTGGGCGTAATAGTCGAACAGCGTCTCCGACCCCGTCGCGGGGGTCATCGCGTCATCGTATCGGCCGGTGGCGGGATCGCGCACGAGCATGGACTCGGTGGCGTAGTAGCGGCCGATCCGGGCGAGTTCGGCCTTGGCCGCCAGCGCCGGCACCCCGCGTCCGAGCGTCGCCAGGACGGCGACGATCCCGTCGAGCAGGGCGACCGGAACGTGCCGGAACCGCGGTTCGCGCCCGAGCAGCGCGAACAGTCGCTCACCCTGCGCCCGCGGCGTGATGGCGTCGCCCGGTCCGCCGATCGGCAGCACGCGATTGCGCCGCGCCGGGTCATCGAGGCAATCCGCGAGGTAGCGGCCCAGGTCCCCGTCACTGATCGGCCTGCAGGCCGTCAGGGTCCCGTCACCGAAGACCAGGAAGGGCTTGCCGCGCTTCACGCGCTCCACTTGGCCCGAGAGGGATTTGAAGAAGGCCGTCGGCCGAACGATGGTGTAGGTGAGCCCCGAGGCGACCAGGACCGCTTCGAAGGCCAGCTTGGCCCGCTGAAAGGCGAGGATCGGCTTCTGGACGCAGATCGCCGACAGCAGGACGACCTGGGTCACGCCGGCCGCCCGGCTCGCCTCCAGGGCGTTCCGCGACACGCCGTAATCGATCGCCCAGGCATCCGCGGGCAATCCGGTCCGCGACGCGAGACACGAGACCAGGACGTCGAACCGTTCGCCGCGGATGCCGTCGCGCGCCAACGACGCGGGATCCGCGAAGTCCACGATCCGTTCGGAGGCGCCCGGGGGCGCTCGGGGCGGGTCGGCTGCACCGGTCGGGGGCGTGGGACCGACCCGGCGCCGGACGAGGCAGACGACCGCATGCCCGCGGGCCACGAGCGCCCGCGCGGTGGCCCGTCCGATCGTGCCGGTCGCCCCCAGGAGGAGGACGCGGCGCGGCCCCGGGCCGTCCGGTCGATCCAGGCTCATGCGCGCGTCCTCCCGGTGCTCGGACATCCCCGGCGCCCGGCGTTTGTCGGGGATACGGGGGAACCGCTTATCCCGATACGACGAACGCCAAGACAGACCCTAGCCGAACGGCACCGCATAGCCCTCCCCGAACGTCCGGTCGTGGCCACGCCCGGCGCCGCCGACCCATCGGGCGCCCCCCGGGAGCACGGGCTTGACTTATATCCATTTTGCATCTTAGTTAGATGTGAAATGGACATAAGGCCCCGCCGTGACCGAGGACGACTTTCTCCGCGCGTATGACCCCGCCGCCTTCCCGCGGCCGGCCCTCACCGTCGATCTCGTCCTGATGGGGCTGCGCGCCGGCCGTCCGGCCGTGCTCCTGACGCAGCGCACCCAGCACCCGCATGCCGGCCGCTGGGCGCTGCCCGGCAGCTTCGTGCGCCCCGACGAGACCCTGGACGGCGCGGCCGAGCGCGTGCTGCGCGAGAAGGCGGGGTTCGCCCCGGCGGCGGTGGCGGACACCCACCGGGAGCAGCTCTACACCTTCGGCGCCCTCGACCGCGACCCGCGCATGCGCATCGTCACCGTGGCCTACCTCGCGCTGATGCCGGAGGCCGCCTTCGCCCGGGCGCTGGCGCAGGAGGCGGGGCTGTCGGCCGCCCTCCTCGCGGTGCCCTGGGCGGGCGAGGCGGGGGGCCCGGTCGCGGCCTTCGCAGCGGGCGACCCCGACCGGGCGACGCCGCTGCGCCTCGCCTTCGACCACGCCGCGATCCTCGCCCTGGCGGTGCAGCGGATGCGGGGAAAGCTCGACTATTCCGACGTCGCCTTCGCGCTGCTGCCCGAGGCCTTCACCCTGCGCCAGTTGCAGGACGTGCACGAGGCGATCCTGGGCACCGCCCTGAACAAGCCCGCCTTCCGCCGCCGGATGCTCGACCGCGGCTGGCTCGTCCCCACCGGCGCCCGCGAGGCCGGCACCTCGTTCCGGCCCGCCGAGCTCTACCGCTTCCAGAAACCGCTCTGAACCCAGTGCGCGCCCCACAGGAGGGTCCCATGGCTACGATCCGCAACCTCGGCCCGGTCGCCCAGCTCAGGAGCGAGGCGAGCAGCCACGTCATCCGCTACCGCAACGGCCGCATCCGGCAGAGCGGGCGGGGCCTCGTCTTCTGGTTCCGGCCGGAAACCGCGAGCATCAGCGAGGTGCCGATGGACGACCGGGAGATGACCCTGTTCGTGCGCGGCCGCAGCCGGGACTTCCAGACCGTGGTCGTGCAGGGGACGATCGGCTGGCGCGTCGTCGACCCGGAGCTGCTGGCGAGCCGCGTCGACTTCTCCCTCGGGCTTCGCACCGGCCGGCCGCAGGGCGAGCCGATCGAGCGGATCGAGGCGCGTCTCGGCGGCATCGCCGGCCAGGCCGTCCTGGAGGTGATCGGCGCCAGCCCGGTGGGCGCCCTCCTGGATGCCGGGCCCGAGCCCCTGCGCCTGAGCCTCGAGGCGGTGCTGGGGACGGCCCCGGCCCTGGCGGAGATCGGCCTCGCGGTGGTCTCGGTGCGGCTCACCAACCTGGCGCCGTCGAGCGAGCTGGAGCGCGCCCTGCAGACGCCCACCTTCGAGGCCCTGCAGCAGAAGGCCGATGCGGCGACCTTCGCCCGGCGCGCCCTGGCGGTGGAGAAGGAGCGGGCCATCGCGGAGAACGAGCTGGAGACCCGGACGGAGCTGGCCCGGCAGGAAGCGCTGCTCATCGCGCGGGAGGCGGAGAACGCCCGCGACCGCGCGGCGGGCCTCGCCGAGGCGACAGGGCTGGCGGCGGCGGCGGAGGCCGAGCGCATCCGTCTCGTCGAGGGCGCCCAGGCCGAGGCCGAGCAGCGCCGGGCCGCGATCTACCGCGACCTTCCGCCGGCCGTGCTCCTCGGACTGGCCGCCCGCGAACTCGCGGGCAAGCTGGAGACCATCGAGCACGTCAACGTCACGCCGGACCTGCTGGCGAGCGCCCTCGGGGCATTCCGCGGGGCGGCCCCGCCGGTCGCACCCCCCGCCCCGCCCCGCTGAGGACGCGCCATGGCGGTCATCACCCCGCGCGCCGTGTTCGTCGTCCGCGAGACCGATTACGAGGCCCTGCTCGCCCGGCACGCCACCCGCGGCCAGGCCCGGTTCTTCCTGGAGAGCCGCGGACAGAGCCTCGCGGAGGTCGAGGACCGGCACGCCCGCTTCCACGCCGTGCTCGGCCAGGCGCGGGCCGCGGTGCCGGGGGACTGGCGGCAGGCGCTGGCCCGGCGCATCGACCTCGATCGCTTCCTGTTCGCCCCCGAGGACGTCGTCGTCACGGTGGGCCAGGACGGCCTCGTCGCCAACGTGGCGAAGTACCTGCGCGCGCAGCCGGTGATCGGCGTCAATCCGGCCCCCGACCTCTACGACGGCGCCCTCGCGCGGGTCGCGGTGGAACGCCTGCGCACCCTGCTCCCGGCCAGCGCCGCGGGAGCGGCCCCGGTGGAGCGGCGCACCATGGTGCAGGCTGCCCTCGACGGCGGCCAGCGGCTCGTGGCCCTGAACGAGATCTTCGTCGGCCACCGCAGCCATCAATCCGCGCGCTACCGGATCGCGGTCGACGGCACCGCCGAGGATCAGTCGTCGAGCGGCCTCATCGTGGCCTCGGGCACCGGCCTGACCGGCTGGGCTCGCTCGATCGGCGAGGCGACGCACCTCACCGTCGGGATCGGCACGGAGGAAGCGGCGGTCGGCTACTGGGTGCGCGAGCCGTTCCCGAGCGTCGCCACCGGGACGACCCTTCGGGCGGGCCGGCTCGCCGGGGCCGTCCTCGCCGTCACGTCACGGATGAACGAGGGCGGCGTGGTCTTCGCCGACGGGATCGAGCAGGACTTCCTCGCCTTCGACTGGGGCCGCCGGGTCGACCTCGGGCCGGCAGATCGGGCCCTGACCCTGGTGGTCGGCTAGGGCTGCGGTACGGGCCTGGGGCGATCCCAGGCCATCGGGCCCCCGCCGGATCGGGCGGAGGCCTGGCCGGGACAGGCCCGTCGCCCGTCCCGCGCGACGAACGCCCCCGCTCAGGCGGCCCGGATGGTCGCGAGGAAGCGTCCGACTTCCTGGTTCAGCTGCTCGGCCTGGCGCGAGAGGTCCGATGCCGCGCCGAGGACCTGGCTGGCGGCGGCGCCGGTCTCCTCGGCCGCAGAGGCCACACCGGAGATGTTGCTGGTGACCTCGCCCGCGCCCGCCGCGGCCTGGTTCACGTTCCGGACGATCTCCTGCGTGGCCGCTCCCTGCTGCTCGACGGCAGCCGCGATCGACGCGGCCACGCCGCTGATCTCCTGGATCCGACCGGCGATCCCGCCGATCGACGTCACGGCCCGCCGGGTCGACGCCTGGATCTGCCCGATCTGCTGCGAGATCTCGTTCGTCGCCTCCGCGGTCTGCTGCGCCAGGACCTTCACCTCGGAGGCCACGACGGTGAAGCCGAGGCCGGCCTCGCCGGCACGGGCCGCCTCGATGGTCGCATTCAGCGCCAGGAGGTTGGTCTGGCGGGCGATCGACGCGATCAACCCGACCACGTCCCCGATCCGCGTGACGGCCGCGCTCAGGTCCCGCACCAGGGTCGCGGTCTCATCCGCCTCGCCGACGGCGGCCCGGGCCAGCTGGGCCGAGCCGGTGACCTGCCGGCCGATTTCCTGGACCGACGAGCCGAGCTCCTCGGCGGCTGCGGCGACGGTGCCGACGTTCGAGGTGGCTTCCTCGGCGGCGGCGGCAACGGTCGTCGACTGGCTGGCGGTCTCGGTCGCGGTGGTGGTCATCGCCTGCGCGGTGGCCTGGAGTTCGGTGGCTGCCGAGGAGACCAGGCCGATGACGCCACCGACGGCCGATTCGAAGGCGTCGGCCATCTGGTACATCCCGGCCCTGCGCTGCGCCTCGGCGCTCAGGCGCGCCTGCGCCGTCTCGGCCTCCAGCACGCGCGTGCGGATCAGGTTGTCCTTGAAGACCTGCACGGCGCCGATCATGCGCCCCACCTCGTCGGCCCTTTGCGCGGCCGGGACCGCCTGGTCGAGATGGCCGGCGGCCAGCCCTTCCATCGCGCGCGTCAGGGTGTCGACGGGCCGTGCCACGCCGCGTCCGATCAGCGTCGCCAGGATCCCCAGCAGGATCGCGGCCACGATCGCGGCGCCGAACAGCCGCACCAGGGTCGGCCGGAGCTGGGCCGCCGTGTCGTCGGCGTAGATGCCCGAGCCGATGATCCAGCCCCAGGGCTCGAACCCCTGGACATACGAGATCTTGGCGACCGGAGCCGCGACGCCGGGCTTCGACCACATGTAGGGGACGAAGCCGGCCCCGGATTGGCGGACCCGCGCGACCATCTCGGCGAAGAGAGGCTTGCCGGTGGGATCGGTGATTCCGCCGATGTCCTTGCCGATGAGCTCGGCCTTGGGGTGCAGCACCATGCGGGGCTGCATGTCCTGGATCCAGAAATACTCGCTGCCGGCGTAGTGCAACCCGCGCACCGCCGCCACGGCCGCCGCCTGCGCCGCCGCGCGGTCCATCCGGCCGGCGCGCGCCTCCCCCTCGAAATAGGACAGGACGCCGTGAGCGGTCTCCACGAGATCGCGCGTCTTCATCTCACGGGCGTCCGTGATCGCCTGCGAGAGATCCCAGGCCGACAGGCCGATCAGCGCGGCCATGCACAGGAGGGCCGTGACGGTGATGAGTTGGATTCGCGTACCGATGCGGAAGGTCATGGATGCCTGGACTCTGGAGATGCCTGGATTCTGGACTGGCCCCGCAGGCGGCGGACGGGCCTTGGCCTGCCGGCCGCCTGCGGGGCGATGGATGTCTGAAGGGGCGAGAGCCGCACGCCACCGGCGCGCGGCGCGATGTCTTCACGCGGAGGCGAGCGGGACGGTCTGGCCCTCGATCCGGGTGAGCGTGCGCCGCTCACGGCAACGCCGCGTCACGATGAGGCTCGAGCTTCGGGGTCCCCGTTCCGAGGACGCGGCGTGCCGACGGACTGACGGGGCATCCTCAGGCCGCCATCTTCGTGTCGGTGAGAAAGGCCAGGAAGTCGCCGTGGGGCAGCGGGCGGCTGACGTGATAGCCCTGCACCTGGCCGCACTGCTCGGCCGCCACGAAGGCGTATTGCTCGGCGGTCTCGACCCCCTCGACCGTCGTCGCCATGCCGAGGCAGGCCCCCATGGTGATGATGGCCCGAACGATGGCCGCGCTCTCGGGGTCCGAGGGCAGCTGGCGGACGAACGAACG
Organism: Methylobacterium sp. AC690; assembly: GCF_979256535.1. Lineage (NCBI taxonomy): Bacteria > Pseudomonadati > Pseudomonadota > Alphaproteobacteria > Hyphomicrobiales > Methylobacteriaceae > Methylobacterium > Methylobacterium sp. AC690. The sequence continues at coordinate 55,653 of NZ_CEEDOX010000015.1, forward strand.
ATCGATCTTGATCTTCGAGAACGGAAAGCGGCGCAGGTAGCTCAGGGACGAGTAGCCGGTACCGAAATCGTCCATGGCGAGGCCGACCCCGATGGCTTTGAGCTTGGTCAGCATCGCGAGGGTGCGGGTCTCGTCGTCGAGCATCACCCCCTCGGTGATCTCCAGCTCGAGCCGGTTCGCGGGGAGTCCCGTCGTCTCCAGGACGGCGGCCACCATCTCGGGAAGCCGGTCGTCCCGGAACTGAACCGGCGAGAGATTGACGGCGATCTTGATCGTGCCGGCCCAGGCCGCCGCATGGGTGCAGGCGGTCCGCAGCACCCAGGCCCCGAGGGGCATGATGAGGCCGGTCTCTTCCGCGAGGGGAATGAAGTCGGCCGGGGCGACGAGCCCCTGCTCGGGATGGCGCCAGCGCACCAGGGCCTCCGCCGCCGTGACCACGCCCGTCTGCGAGTCGACGAGGGGCTGGTAGTGCACCTCGAACTCGCCGGCCTCCAGGGCGCGGCGCATGTCGGCCTCGAGGCGGCTGCGCGCCTGCATCCGCTCGGCCAGCGCCGGCTCGAACATCCGGAAGGTCGCCCTGCCCTCGGCCTTGGCCTTGTAGAGGGCAAGGTCGGCGTTGCGCAGCAGGGCGTCGGGCTCACGGCCGTCCTGGACGGCGATCGCGACACCGACGCTGACGCCGACATGGACCAGCTGGCCGTCCAGCAGGAAGGCGCGGTCGATCGCCTCGACGATCCGCGCGGCGATGGCCTCCGGCCCCGGCGCGCCCGCCCGGTTTAGGAGGAGGATCGCGAACTCGTCGCCCCCGAGGCGCGCGACGACGTCGGCCTCGCCGACGGCCGCCTGCAGGCGGGCCGCGACCTTGCGCAGGAGCTCGTCGCCCATCCCGTGCCCGAGCGTGTCGTTGACGAACTTGAAGCGGTCGAGGTCGAGCATCAGGACGGCAAAGCCACGCTCCTGCTCGCGCAGGGCGGCGGCGTGGTGGGCCAGCAGATCGCCGAAGCGGGCCCGGTTCGGCAGGCCCGTCACGGTATCGGTGAAGGCGAGCGTCCGAAGCCGGGCCTCGGAGCGCAGGCGCTCGCGCTGATCGCGGAAGGCGACGACCGTCTGGCGCTTGTGCCCCAGCATGATGTCCTTGCGCAGGACCCGCACCGGGACGCCCTGGCCGTCCGCGTCGATGAGCTCGGCGTCGCGCTCCTCCTGCTCGGGCAGGTCGGCCAGCATCAATCCCGGCAGCATCCGGGTGATGCTGGAACCGATGAGCGCGCTCTGGCTCCGGCCGGACAGCAGTTCCAGGCTTCGATTGGCGGTGGTGATGGTGTCGTCCTCGCAGACGGCGAGCCCCTCGAGGGCCAGGCTCGCCAGCTCGCGCAGGCGCTCGCGGTCGCGACGCAGCTGCGCGCGGGCCGCCAAGGTCATGCGCAGGCCGACGAAGGCCAGCACCAGCAGGCCGATCGAGATCGCGGCGATGATCGGCGCGATCGTCGACGGCGCGATGGCCGTCGCCGGCAGTTGGACCTCGGGGTCGTAGACCAGCGTCGCCGCGGTCATGCCGCAGAGGTGCAGGACGATGATCGAGCCGAGGAGAAGGGGGACGGCGCCCCGGCGCCACAGGCGATTGCGCTCGCCCGCCGCGATGAGGGCAAGGCCGGAGAGGACGAGGCTGATCAGGACGGACGCGCCCACCAGGCCCATGTCCCAGGAGACATGGCCGGTCACGCGATACGACGCTTGCCCGACATAGTGCAGGGCCGCGATCCCGAGGCCCAGGATCACGCCCGCGGCAAACCGGCGGAGACGGCTTCGCTGACCCAGGGACAGCTGGACCCCGGCGCCGATGCCGCCGATCACCAGGAGCAGGGAGACGGCCGTGAGGATCGGCTCGAAGCCGGATGCCATGCCGGGCTGGAACGCCAGCAAGGCGATCATGTGCGTGGCCCAGGCGGTACACCCGGACGCGACGATGCTGGAAATCCCCCACTTGAGACGCGTCAGGCCCTCCGCCCGTGCGGCGTGGGTGGCAATGGCGGACGCGGCGTAGATGCCAATCGAACAGACCAGAGCCGCAGCGAGTAAGAGCTGCTGGTCATGCCTCTGAGTAACACACGTTAAAAGCGCCTGCATGGCCACCTCACTGCTTAGGGTCTGAGCCGGCAGGGGTTAAGCCTTCGAAAAAATTCCCAACTATTTACTCAGAGAAAACATCCGGAAACACTTTTTACACCTTCAATGCAGCTTCGTTTTACGTCGAGCCGAGTGCGACATTGTGAACGTCGAAGATGTCCCGTCCGATGCCGGCCGTAAAGATGAAGGGTCAGCGCACGGCTCCCGAGGCCCCGGCGGGATCGTCGCCCCGCGCGGGCGACGCGCCGTCCCAGGCGGTCCGGATCGGGCCGGTCGCGGTATCGGGCTTTGACTCGCCGATGAAGATGACCACCGGACCGTGTTCGGCCCGTCGCGGGTCGTAGAAATCGAGCAGCGCGGGGGACCGATGCTGGAAGAAATCCGGAGTCAGGCCCTCCCGGCGCAGCAGGTGGTCGATGACGACCTGATCCCCGTGCACGGCGTTCGGCACCGGTCCGCAGGAACCGGCCGCCATCCAGCGCGCCGGCTCGGCCGCGAAGGCGGTGTAGAGGAAATCCAGTTCGCCGCCCCGCCACCGCAGCAGGGCGCTGGAGAGGCGGCCCTTGTGGAAGTAATCCTCCATGGCGGTGAGGCCCGGCTCCGCCAGGGCATCGGCCGGCCCGGTGAGGACGGTGTCGAGGTCGCAGAGCAGCGTCGGTCCGCGCGTGAGCCCGGGGCGGAACGCCTCCATCTTCGCCCACCAGGCCGGCCAGTCGTGCCGGAGCGGCACGCGCTCCACGCCGGCCACGGCCAGGGGCAGGTCCGTGAGGCAGAGGATCCGGTCGAAGGCCGGGGCGTGGCGGCGCACGCCGCGGGCGAGGCGCTCGACCCAGGCCGCGTCGTAGCGGCCGCCGCTCTTCAGGACGGTGATGAGTGTCGTCATCGGAGGGGCGCGATCCTGGGCGGGGCGGTCGGAGAGGACTGGGAAGTCGGGTGGCGGCGTTCAGGAATGGCAAGGATGGAGGCGGAGATGCCCGGCCGCCTCGGCCTGCCGGAACCAGGCGCGCTCGGCCGTCCAGGGATGGCCGGGCCAGCCGTCGAAGCCGAAGCCATGCGCCGCGACCGGGCCGCGCCGGAGGGGGCGGCCCAGGAGGAAGGCCAGCGTCACCAGGAAGCCGGTGCTCGGGTTCGGCCGCCCGGCCGGTCCAGGGTCGGTGGTGACGGGTGCGAGCCGGAGCCGTGCCGCCCGATGCAGGTCCTCGGGCAGGATGTGGACGGGTTTGCCCAGGGGAGCCAGCAGCTCCAGCACCTCGCGGGTCCAGCACACCTGTTCGGGGCGGTTCTGCTCCGCCGGCAGCATCGGGAACGGCAGGATGAAGGCATCCGCACACCGGACCACCGGGCGGTCGAGGAAGCGCGGATCGCGGAGCCACTCGCGCATCTGCCCGCCCCGATTGACCAGGGCGAGATGGGTGACCCGGACGCCGGCGCGGCCGCCGAAGCCCGGCGCGTTGTTGAAGCGCACGACGCAGGACGCCGCGTCGATCGCGGCGGCGGCATCGAGGCCCGGCGCATTGCCGACGATGGCGAGCGGTCCCGAGGCGGCGGGGAACAGGTCGAGCCTGCGCGGGGAGTCGACCGGGAGGTCCACTTGGTAGAAGTCCGATGGCGGCAGGGGTTCGCGGAGCAGCGGACGTATGGCGCCGGCCCGGCGCGGCAAGGTCCGTTCGGATCCTTCCGCTACAGGCCGAGTCGATTGGTGCAGAGTCAGTTGATGAAAGCAGACCGTCTCCGGTGAGCGCCGGGATGTCCGCGGTGAGACGAAGGGTCCGGGACCGATGATGCGCCGATGCTTCGTCTGCGCGGCCGACATGCTCGGGCCGAGCAGCCGTACCCTCGCCTACCCGAACGGGCGGGTCAGGAGGTTTCCCATCGCCTGCGGCGCCTGCGGCCTCCTGCTGGAGGTGGCGGCCGATCCGGCGGAATGCCGGGCGCACCTGGCCGCGCAGCTCGCCGGCCCGGTCTTCGACCCCGACCCGGATGCGCCCTACGGCCTCGACCTCTACACCCTGCGCAGCGCCGCGACCGGCCACGGGCGCGGCGTCCGGCCCCGTGACGCGGCAGGGCGCGCGGCGCTCAGCCGGCCACACGACCGGCACGCCGCATGCGCGGCGCTCTACGCCCTCGACCGGGCGGCGGGGCGGCCCGTCTCCCTCGGCCTGCTCTGCCGCCCCGACGCCGTGGAGGCTGTCCTGGCGACGCTCGCGGTCCATGCGGCCTGGACCGACGACGTCGTGATCCTCGCCGATGCCGAGGCGCGTCCGCCGGGCGTGGTGCCGTCCGCCGCGTTCCCGCGGGGCGCCGTTCGGGTGGGGGCCCGGCCCCTGGGGCAGGACTTCGCGGCCCAGCGCAACGCCCTTCAGGACCTCGCCCGCCATACCTGGATGCTGCAGCTCGACGCCGACGAGACCCTGTCCGCCGAGGCCGGCCGGCGGCTGCCGGCGCTGGCGGCCCTGGCCGAGGCGGGGGATGTCGTCTCCATCGGATTGGCGCGCCGGAACCACGTCGACGGCCGCCTCTCGGACGTCTACCCGGACGTCCAGTACCGGCTGAACCGCCGGTCCGTGCGCTATGCCGGCCGCGTGCACGAGCGGCCGGTGCTCGACGGCGGCTGGCCGCGCAGCCTCATCGCCCTGCACGGGACGATCGCGCATCATCTCGACCGGGCCCACGTCCTGGCGCGCTCGCGGCGCTACGAGCGCCTCGCGCCCGGGCACGGGCGCCCCGAGGAGGAAGCCGCGCTGCTGCGCCCCTACCGGGACTGAGGCGCGGAAGCGCGCCGGCGCGGGCCGGTTTGGGCCGCCGCGACGGCGCGGGCGTAGAGGTCGAGGGTCTCGCGCGCCAGGACCTCCCGGGTGAAGCGGCCGGATGCCGCCAGCGCCCGCCCCCGGTAGGCCGCGCGCAGAGCCGGATCGGCGAGGAGCGGACGCAGGGCCTCCGCCAGGGCCGCACCGGTGGCCTCCGACGCCAGGGGCCCTGCACCCGGCGCCCCCACGAAGGCGCGGGCGCTCGCGTCCGCGGCGCAGGCCACCACCGGCCGGCCATAGGCGAGGGCCTCCTGGTAGACGAGACCGAAGCTCTCGTAGCGGGAGGGGGCGAGCACCGCGTGGGCCTCCGCATAGGCCTGGGCCAGGGCCCCGGCCGGGACCCGACCGCGGGCGTGGATGCGGGCACGGGCCGCCTCGGGCAGGTCGCCCGGCAGATCCTCCGGGGGCACGCCGATCAGGTCCAGGCGGAAGGGGGGACCGGCGCCCCGCTCCGCCGCGTCGGCCAGGATCGCGATCGCGCCGAGGAGCGCGTCGAAGCCCTTGCGCGCCTCCGCCCGGCCCACGAAGAGCAGGCGCACCGGCCCGGTCTCGTCCGGATAGGAGGCCCCGCGCGCCGCGGCCGTGATCTCCGGCGGAAGGCTGAGGCCGATCACCGCCTCCGGCTGCCGTCCCGACAGGCCGTAGGCCCGGGCAATCACCGCCCCGTGCGCGGCGGTGTTGGCGATGAGGCCGGCGCTGCCCCGGGCCTGGGCGCGCTCCAGGGCGTCGGCGGCCGCACCGTCGAGGCGGTCGCGCAGGCTGGCGGGGGCGTCCCGGGTGAAGGCGGCGGGCGTCGAGCTTCGCGTGACCAGCGGGAGGTCCCGGCGCCCGGCCAGCAAGGCGGCGGGGGCGTACCAGTTCGTGGCTTCCGCGACGTCGAACGGCTGGCGGGCATGCGCCGCCAGGACGGCGCGGCGGAAGGCGAGCGGCGCGGCGAGGTGTCCCGCGGCCCCCCAGCGGCGCAGGCGTGCCAGCCCGCCGCCGGGCGGAAGGGCGAGGCCCGCCACCGTGACGCCCCCGCGGCGCTCGCCACCGGTCCGGTCGAGGCTGAAGACCGTGACGTCTGCGCCGGACCCGGCGAGGCTCTCGGCGATCTCGCGGGCCGCGGTCGAGAGGCCGCTCGGGGCCGGCGGGTAGTCCCAGGCGAGGAGGGCGACGCGCATCAGGCGGCCAGCAGGCGCCGATAGAGGGCGAGGTAGTCGGCCGCCATGCGCGCGGCGGTGAAGCGCGCCTCGAAGCGCCGGCGAATCCGGGTCCGGTCGAGCTCACCGATCCGGGCCAGGGCGGCCACCGCATCCGCCTCGGAAGCGACGATGAAGCCGGTCACGCCGTCCTCGACGATCTCCGGCACGGAGCCGCGGTTCCAGGCCACCACGGGCGTGCCGCAGGCCATCGCCTCGATCATCACCAGGCCGAAGGGCTCCGGCCAGTCGATGGGGAAGAGGAGCGCCCGCGCGCTCCCCAGGAGGTCGGCCTTCCGGGCATCGTCCACGGGGCCGAGATAGGCGGCGTCCTCCCCCAGGAGCGGGCGCACCCGGTGCTCGAAATAGTCGGGGTTGCCGACATCGATCGTGCCCCCGAGCCGGATCGGCAGGCCGGCGGCGCGCGCGACCCGGATCGCCGTGTCGGGCCGCTTCTGGTCGGTCATCCGGCCCACGAAGGCGACGTGCGGGTCGGGCTGCGTGCTCAGGGCGTAGCGGTCGCGCGCGAGGCCGTGATGCACGATCCCGGCCCGGTTCGCCGGGGGGATGCCGGCCGCCTGCGCCGCCGAGATCGCCGCCACCGGCAGGTCGGGGAAGCCCGCGAAGAACAGTTCCCGGTCGAGTTCGTCCACCCGCCAGTGCACCGTCGTCAGACTGTGCCGCCGGCGCGCGCCGAGGAGCGCCGCATGGGCGAACTCGCCGTGGCAATGCACGATGTCGAACTGGTCGAGCCGGGACCGCAGCGCTTCCAGTTGCAGGGCGTCCAGGGCTGCCGGGACGCCCGGCGGCACCCGCCCGTGACGCTGCTCCAGGGCCGCGAGGCTCGGCTGGTCGCCGATGCGCGGCAAACCTGTCGCACTGTCGGACGGCGCGAAGAGCGTTACCTCCACCCCTAGGTCAACCAGTGCTGTGCTGAGGTCATGTATCACCCTCTCCGTGCCGCCGTGGTGCCTGGGGGGAACGGGGAATATGTTGGGGGCGACTTGGGCAACACGAATCACGGTATGTACTTCCCCGATAACGCTTCTTTGTCTGAATTCTGTTTGTCAGAAGACGCTTGAGTTGCAAGCGGCCTGATGTTTGTCTTGCATATCGCCCTGCAGGGCTGCCTTCGCGGCGGCGGGGTCGTGTTCGGTCTGACCGCCGATACGGGTGGCCACATCCGCTACCTGCTCGATCTGGTGGCCGCTTCGTCCCAGGATGACCGCATCGCGCGGATCGTGATCGCGACGCGCCTGTTCCGCGGCGCGCTCGGCCCGGACTACGCCGTGCCCGAAGAGCGGATCTCCGACAAGGTCGCGCTCGTGCGGCTCGCGAGCGCGTCAGCGGATTACCGCTCGAAGGAGGAGATGCACGCGGAGGTCGACAGCTTCGCGCGCAACCTCATGGCCTGGATCGCGGCCCAGCCGCAGCCCCCCGACCTGATCCACGCCCACTACGCCGATGCCGCCTCCGTGGCGACGATCGTCGAGGATGCCCTCGGCATTCCCTTCGTGTTCACGGCCCATTCCCTCGGGCGGGTCAAGGCATCGATGCTCGGCCACGGCGCCGAAGCCTGCCCCGAGCTCGCCCGCCGCATCGGCGCCGAGGAGGGCGCGCTCGCGCGCGCAAGCCTCGTCGTCGCCTCGTCCCGCGACGAGGCCGAGGTGCAGTATGCCGGGTATGCGGCCTACGATCCGGGTCGCATCCGCGTCCTGCCGCCGGGCAGCGACCTGGCCCGGTTCGCGGCGGCCGAACCCCTGCCGCGCGTGGACGCCACCATCGACCGCTTCCTGCAGGATCCGGGCAAGCCGGTGCTGCTCGCCCTCGCCCGGCCGGTGGCGCGCAAGAACCTCGGCGCCCTGGTCCGGGCCTACGGCGAGAGCCCCGCCCTGCAGGCGCGGGCCAACCTCGTCCTGATGGCCGGGACCCGCGAGGACATCGATGCCCTCGACGGCGACATGGCCGGCACCATGCGGGAAATCCTGGTGCTGATCGACCGCTACGACCTCTACGGGCGGGTGGCCTATCCCAAGACCCACGGGCCGGAGGACGTCCCGGCTCTCTACGCCTATGCCCGCGCGCGCGGCGGCCTCTTCGTCAATCCCGCCCTCAACGAGCCCTTCGGCCTGACCCTGCTGGAGGCCTCGGCCGCGGGCCTGCCGCTGGTGGCCACCGACAGCGGCGGCCCCAACGACATCGTGGAGACCTGCGGCAACGGGCTCCTCGTCGATCCGCGCACCCCCGACGCCATCGCGGCGGCGTGCCTGCGCATCCTGGACGATCCCGCCCTCTATGCCCGCTGCGTGGCGGGGGGCGCCCGCGCGGCCGCCGCCTACGACTGGGACCGGCACGCCGCGCGCTACCACGACCTGCTGCGGGCGCTGCTCGTCCCGATCCCACCGCTGGCGGATGCGCGTCAGCTCCTCGTCTGCGACATCGACAACACCCTGGTGGGCTGCGAGGCGGCGCTCGGCATCTTCCGGCGCTGGCGCAGCCGGCAGGCGGGCCTCGCCTTCGGGGTCGCCACCGGCCGCTCGTTCCACAGCGCCATGGCGATCCTGGAGCAGCAGGCCAGTCCACGCCCCCAGGTGATGATCACCTCGGTGGGATCGGAGATCTACCACCTCGACCCCAACGGCGTGACCTACACGGCCGATGCCGCCTGGCGCGCCACCGTCTCGGCCGGCTGGGACCGGGCGGAGGTGCGCGCGGCGCTCGCCGATCTCGACGGCCTCGTGCCCCAGGGGCCCCTGGAGCAGCGCGGGCACAAGCTCAGCTATTTCGGGGATGCGGCGACCGCCCAGAGGGTCCGCGCAGGGCTCGCGCGGGCGGGACTGTCCGCGAGCGTGATCCACAGCCACGGCCTCTACCTCGACGTCCTGCCGGAGGCGGCCTCGAAGGGCACCGCGGTGGGCCATGTCCGGGCCCTCTACGGCCTGCCGGAGCAGGCGGTGTTCGTGGCCGGCGACTCCGGCAACGACGTCGAGATGCTGCGCGCCCAGGCCCAGGCGATCATCGTGGCCAACTACTCCGACGATCTCGCCAGCAACGCCGCCCTGCAGCACTCCTACGTCGCCCGGGCCTCGCACGCCCGCGGCATCATCGAGGGTGTCGGCCATTTCCGCCGGATGCTGGCCGATGCCGGCTGAGCCGTCCGCCGGACCATCCAGCGGGGCATCCGGCGGTCTGGGCGCGAGCGTGCTCACCCTGGTGCGCGGCCGGGCCGACCGCCTGCGCAACCTGATGGCGGGGCTGGCGCGCCAGTCCGTGCGCCCGGGCGAACTGGTGATCGCCTGGATGCAGCCGGAGCGCGCGCCCGACCTGCCGGACCCGGGCTGCCCCGTGCGCCACTGCCACGTGGCCGGAGAGCCGCTCCCCCTCGCCGCCGCCCGCAACCGCGCGGCCGAGGCCGCCGCGGGCGAGCTGCTGATCTTCCTCGACGTGGACTGCATCCCCTCCCCCACCGTGGTTGAGGCCTACCGGCGTGCGGCGGGGGAGACCGACGGCCTGTTCCTCGGCGAGGTCCTGTACCTGCCCGAAGGGCTGAGCCCGAACGCGGCCACCGACGAAGCGGCGCTGGCCCGGCTCGGCCGGACCCATCCGGCGCGCCCCTCGGTCCCGCCGGAGGGCCTGCACCGGGAGGCCGATCCCGGCCAGCTCTGGGGGCTGTCCTTCGCGCTCCCGGCCCGGTCCTGGCGCGCCGTCGGCGGCATGGACGAGGCCTATCGCGGCTATGGCGGCGAGGAGACCGACCTCGCCGCGCGCCTGGCGGCCTCCGGGCTGCCGACCTACTGGGTCGGGGGCGCCCGGGCCTACCACCAGCACCATCCCGTCCACGTGCCGCCGCTGCAGCACTTCGATTCCATCCTCGCCAACGCCGCCCGCTTCCGGCACACGCACGGGCGCTGGTGCATGACCTACTGGCTCGACCAGTTCCGGGCCGCCGGGCTGATCGACTGGGCCGACGACGCCCCCGCGATCCGGGTCCTGCGCCGGCCGGCGGCCCCTGAGATCGCCGCCGCCCTGAAACCCGACGCCCTGTTCTCCTGACGGATCGCGAACCCGACAGCCATGAAGAAACCCATTGCGTTCTTCGTCCATCACCAGGGACGCGGCCACGCCAACCGCACGATGGCGGTGGCCGCCGCCTTCGCCCAGGACCGGCCCGTCTCCGTCCTCACCGCCGGCCCGCAGCTCTTCGACGGGTTCTCCCGCGACATCGAGATCGTGCCGCTGCCGAACATGATCGGCGCCGAGGTGCCGACGCCGCGTCTCTACGCGGAGCCGACGCCCCAGGTCATGCACTGCGTGCCGCTCGGCCTCACCGCGATGCGCCGGACCATGCGGCGCATCCTCGACCATCTCGACGAGCGCGACGTCGGGCTGTTCGTGGTCGACGTCTCGGCGGAGATCGCGCTGCTGGCGCGCATCGCCAGCGTGCCGGCGGTGCAGATCCGGATGCACGGCGACCGCACCGATATCGGCCATGTGGGCGCCTACGAGGCCTGCGTCGGCATGCTGGCCCCCTTCGACGCGCGCATGGAGCAGGACGATTACCCGGCCGCCCTGCGGGCCAAAACCTTCTACAGCGGCGGGCTCTGCACCAGCGTCGACCGGGTGCCGGATCGGGCGGAGGCCCGGGACAAGCTCGGCCTCGACCCGGACCGCGAGATCGTCGTCGCGGTGACCGGGGGTGGGGGCAGCGGCACGCCCTACGCCCCCCTGACGGTGGCTGCCCGGGCCGCGCCCGAGGCCCTGTGGCTGACCCTGGGACCGACCCATCGCGAGGGCCACGAGACCGATTTCGCCAACCTGCGCGAACTCGGCTGGGTGCCCTCGGTGACCGACTACCTCGCCGCCGCCGACATCGTGGTGGCCTCCGCCGGCGACAACACCATTCACGAGGTCGCCCGCGTCGGCGGACGCCTGATCGTGATGCCCGAGTGGCGCTATTTCGGCGAGCAGACCCGCAAGGCCGAGGCCCTGGTCCGCCTCGGCGCCGCCGTCCAGGCCCCGGTCTGGCCCGGCGATCTCCAGGGCTGGCGCGACCTCCTCGCCCGGGCCCGCGCCCTCGATACCGCCCCGCTGCGCAGCCTGTACGCGCCGGACGCCGCCGCCCGCGCCGCCGGCTGGCTCGAGGGCCTGACCGACGAGCTCTGGCACGGCGCGGCGGCGCCCGCCGCCCTCACGGTCGTTGCCGCCGGCTGACCGCCCGCTTTCCCCGCGCTCGAACCTCCCGGAGCCAGACCGCCCCATGTCCACCGTTTCCGTCGTGACCCTGGCCAAGGGACGGCCGGCGCACCTGCGCAACCTGCTCCGCGGCCTGGAGCGCCAGACGCAAGCCCCCGCCGAGTTCATCGTGGCGGTGATGCAGGACGCGCCCTACGATCTGCCCGAGGTCGCCTTCCCGGTCCGCCAGATCCTGGTGCCGGGCACCGACCTGCCGCTGGCGGCGGCGCGGAACCAGGGGGTGGCGGCGGCCGGCGGCGACGCCGTCGTCTTCCTCGACGTCGACTGCATCCCGGCCCCCGACCTCGTGGCCGACTACGCGCGCGGCCTCGCGGAACTCGACGGCCTGCTCATGGGCGAGGTCCTCCACCTGCCCGAGCGCGCGACCGCGGGGGATTGGACCTGCGAGGGCTTCGCGGCGGTCGCCGAGCGCCATTCCGACCGCCGCGGTCCCCCGGCCTCCGGTCTCGAGATCTGCCCGGATTACCGCTGCTTCTGGTCCCTGAACTTCGCCATCCGGCGCGCCACCTTCCTGGCCACGGGCGGCTTCGACGAGCGCTACACCGGCTACGGCGGCGAGGACACGGATTTCGGCAAGGTCCTCGACCAGGCCGGCCTCCCCATCGCCTGGATGAAGGGCGGGCTGGCCTATCACCAGTACCACCCCCATCACATGCCGCCGGTCCATCATCTCGACAGCGTCGTGCGCAACGCCGAGCTGTTCGAGGCCAAGTGGGGCTACCGCACGATGGGCCACTGGCTCTACGCCTTCAAGGTGATGGGGTTGATCGACGACACCCCCGACCGGCCGATCCGCATCCTGCGTCGCCCGGAGGCCGGCGACTTCGCGCTGACCGGGCAGCAGAGCCACCAGCCCTACAGCAACTCGGCCTCCGTCATCCGCCACCTGGAGGCCCAGGCCGCCGCGGCGGCGACGGCGTGAGGATCGCGCTCCTCGCCCATCTGCGCCATCCGGTGGCGCGGCCCTTCGCGGGCGGCATGGAAGCCCAGTGCTGGGCGCTGGCCGACGGGTTGATGGCGCGGGGACACGACGTGGTCCTGTTCGCCGCCGGGGACAGCGACCCGCGCTTCCCCGTCGATCCGGTGATCCCGGTCCATCACGAGCGCAGCTTTCCGGACCTCGAACATCGGGGCGATGCCGGGCTCAAAGCCCACGTGGATGCCGGATACGCCGCCGCCTGCGACCGGATCGCGGCCGGGGGCTTCGACGTACTCCACAACAATGCGTTGAGCCGCCTGCCCCTGGAGCGGCGGCGTCTCGCGGGGGTGGCCACCGTCACGTCGCTGCACGTCCCGCCCTACGACGCCCTGCGCTGGTTCGTATCCGATAGCCTCGTGCCCGGGCACCGGATCACCGTGACCTCGGAGGCTCAGCGCCGGACCTGGTGGCCCGAGGGCGCGCCGCCGGAGGTGTCCGTGCTCCACAACGGCGTCGATCCCGCCGCCTGGCCCTTCCGGGAACGGGGAGACGGTGGCGCCGTCTGGTCCGGGCGCATCGCGCCGATCAAGGGCACGCATCTCGCCGTCGCGGCGGCCCGGCGCGCCGGCCTTCCCCTGACGCTCTTCGGTCCGATCGAGGACCGGGATTACTGGGAGGCGCAGATCGCCCCGCAGCTCGGTGGATCGATCCGCTACGGCGGCCATCTCTCCGGCGACGCCCTGGCGGGCGAGATCGGCCGCGCCTCCGTCTTCCTGTTCACGCCCTGCTGGGACGAGCCCTTCGGCCTGGTGGCCATCGAGGCGATGGCCTGCGGCGTACCGGTGGCGGGCCTGGCCATGGGGGCGGCCGCGGAGGTCGTCGGCGAGGCCGGCCATCTCGTGCCGCCGGACGCGGGGCCGGCCCTCGCGCAAGCCCTCGCGCAGGCCATCGGCGACGCCCTCGCGATCCCGCGCACGGTCCCGCACGCACGGGTCCTGCGCCTGTTCACCCGCGATCGCTGGCTGACGCGCTGCGAAGACCTCTACGCGCGTGCGCACCGCGCCGCCCACGGCTGATCCCCCCCGACGCACCCGAGTCCCCGGCGGGCGCGCCCCGCATCGCGAGCCAACACCATGAGCCGTCCCCCGACGACCCGCCGCACCCTCCTCGATGCCCTCTGGCACGGCCGCGATCCGTTCGCGGACCCGCCGGGCGATCTGCGCCCCCTCGACCTCCAGGGCTGGCGCAGCGTCCATCCATTCCTCGACGAGGCCGTGACGGCGTTCCGCCCCGGCGTGGTCGTGGAGATCGGCGCCTGGAAGGGCGCCAGCACCTTGCACCTGGCCAAGGCCCTGGCGGCGCACGGCGTCGACGGAACCGTCATCGCGGTCGATACCTGGCTCGGTGCCGTGGATCACTGGGCCGACGCGGCCCTGTTCGCCGAACTCGCCACCGAGCACGGCTACCCGAGCCTGTACCGCACCTTCCTGGCCAACGTGCTGCGCGAGGGGCTCGCGGACCGGGTCCTGCCCCTGCCGCTGGACTCGGTGAATGCCGCCGAACTCCTGCGCCTGCGTGGCGTGACCGCGGATGTCATTCATCTCGACGCCGGTCACGAAGAGGCCTCCGTGGCGGCGGATCTCCGGGCCTGGTGGCCGGTCCTGCGCCCCGGCGGCCTCTTCATCGCCGATGATTACGACAGCCTCGGAGGCCGCTTCCCCGGGGTGACCCGCGCGGTCGACGCGTTCTGCGCCGAGGCACGGGTGCAGGGTCCCTGGGCCCAAGGGGGAAAGTGCAAGTTTCTCAAGCCGATCTGAGTCCCTGAGACGACGCTCCCGGGAGGGGCGCTTCCGGGAGAGGCGCTTCCGGGAGAGGCGCTTCCGGGAGAGGCGCTTCCGCGGTGCGCAGGTCGGAGCTCGGCGGTCGCAGCGCCCTCTCCCGGCGGGCAGCGCCCATCGCGATGAGCGTCTCACCCGTCGCGCGATGTCCGATCGAGCCCGCCCAGCGCGCGCACGAGGGCCGGCTCCATGGTCTGGAGTTCCTCGAGATGGGCCACCGTCAAGGCGGCCAGGATGACTTCCGCCCGCGGCGTCAGCGCCAGCTCCATCCGTCGTCCGTCCTGGGGGCTCCGCGTCTTCGTCAGCAGCGACGCTTCGACCATGCGTGAGACGAGTTCGGCAGCCGTATGCGGCGCGATCAGCAGCCGCTCCGCCAGCAGGCCGACGGTCGGGGGTTCCGCGCCCACATGGCCGGCGATGGCCAGCAGGGCCTGGTGCTGCTGATGCGGAAGGCCGGCCTGCTGGGCGGCCGCCTCGCTGAACGCCAGGAAGCGGCGCAGCTGATAGCGGAAGGCCGCGATGGCCGCGTATTGGGCACGCGACAGGGCCTCCCGCGGCGGGGGGTCGGCGGACATCTCCAAATCCTCTGCTCCAGGGGCTTTATTATATCGTGGTACGATATATATCGCCAGCGACCTCAGGGGGAACGATCATGCCGCAGGACAGGACGGGCGCAAACGACGGGGCAGGCCTCGCCGGCGGACAGGGCGGCGGAATCGCGCTTCGTGCGAAGCGGCCCCTCGGCGATTTCACGACGGATCGGCGCGTCCTGATCCTGGTGGCGATGTCGCTCGTCGTCGGCACCGGCGGAGCGCTGGCGGCCTGGCTGCTCGTCCAGCTGATCACGCTCGTGACGAACCTGGCCTGGTTCGGCCGCCTCGACACGATGCCGGTCTCCATGGCCGCCGCGGCGCGGACGCCCTGGATGGTGCTCGTACCGGTCCTGGGCGGGCTCGTGATCGGGGCGATGGCGCGCTTCGGCTCGGAGAAGATCCGCGGTCACGGCATCCCGGAAGCCATCGAGGCGATCCTCATCGGCGGGAGCCGCATGTCGGCGAAGGTCGCCGTGCTCAAGCCGATCTCCTCGGCGATCTCGATCGGCAGCGGCGGGCCGTTCGGCGCGGAAGGGCCGATCATCATGACGGGCGGCGCCATCGGCTCCCTGTTCGCGCAGTTCTTCCACCTGAGTGCGGCGGAGCGCAAGACGCTCCTCGTGGCCGGCGCCGCGGCCGGGATGACCGCGATCTTCGGGACACCGATCGCGGCCGTGCTCCTGGCCGTCGAGCTGCTGCTGTTCGAGTGGCGCCCGCGCAGCTTCATCCCGGTGGCCGCCGCCGCCATCACGGCGACCTGCTGGCGCCCGCTGCTCTTCGGAGCCGGGCCGCTGTTCCCGTTCTCGGCCGATCCGGCCCTGCCCTGGTGGGGCCTGATCGCCTGCGCGGGACTGGGCATTCTCGCCGGACTGCAGTCGGGCCTCCTGACGAAACTCCTCTACGTCCTGGAGGACGCCTTCGAGCGCCTGCCGATCCATTGGATGTGGTGGCCGGCCATCGGCGGGCTCTTCGTCGGCCTGGGCGGTCTGGTCGAGCCCCGCGCCCTCGGCGTCGGCTACGACGTGATCGGCGATCTCCTGACCGGCGACCTCGCCGTCCGGGCCGTCCTGACGATCCTCGTGGTCAAGGCGGCGATCTGGCTGGTGGCCCTCTCATCCGGCACCTCCGGGGGCGTGCTGGCGCCCCTGCTCATCCTCGGCGGTGCCCTCGGCTGGGTCGTCGGCCTCGCCCTGCCCGGTTCCCCCGGCTTCTGGGCCTTGCTGGGCATGGCCGCCATGCTGGGCGGCACCATGCGCGCGCCCCTGACCGGGGCGCTCTTCGCGGTGGAACTCACCGGCGACGTGCACATCCTGGCCCCGTTGCTGGCCGCCACCGTCGCGGCCTACGCGGTGACCGTGCTGCTGCTGAAGCGCTCGATCCTGACAGAGAAGATCGCCCGGCGCGGGCAGCACGTGACGCGCGAGTACGGGCTCGATCCCTACGAGCTGACGCGCGTGGGCGCGGTCATGACCCGCACGGTCGATGTGTTCGATGCGGAGCGGTCGATCGCCGACACCATCCAGGCGATCGAGACCGGGCCGCATCACGCCTACCCGGTCGTCGACGGGCAGGGACGCCCGGTGGGGCTGGTCACCCGTGGCGATGCCCTGCGCTGGACGGCGGAGGGCGGGCATGGCGGGGAGCGCCTCGGGGCGCGGGTCTCCGATGCCGCCCTGGCGGTCGTTCATCCGGAGGACGTGGTCGCCCGCGCCCTCGACATCATGATGGCTGCCGACCAGGGGCGGGTTCCGGTGACGGATGCGGCGAGCGGTGCCCTGGTGGGCCTGCTCACCCGCAAGGACCTGCTGCAGGTTCGCGCCACGGTCGTGCGGTCCGAGCGGGAGCGGCGGGCCTTTCTCGGCCCTCGCCCCCTCCGGCACATGAAGGCCCGCTCGGCCGGCGGGACCCCGGACGCGCGCTGACCGCACCCGGCCGGCGAAGGTTACGGCGCTTCGTCTCGCAGCTTGGCCCACGATGCCGGAGCGCCCGCCGACCAGTCCCGACCCTGCCCGACGGCGGCCGGATCGCGGCGCCAGGGCGCTCCCCTCCGGCAGCGGTTCGGGGAGACCCCCACCGCCGCGGCTCTCGCACGTCGCGCGTCAGGCAAGGTCGCGATGTTCGAGGATGCCGTACCGGAGATAATGGGCCAGCGGATCGATACCGGCAGCGGCGACATCCGGGTTCGCGGCGAGGTAGGCCTGGGTGTCGAACAGGGCCGACGGGTTGCGGCCCTCGCGCCATCCGAAATCCTCGTAATGAAGCATCGGATTCAGGCCCGCTGCGGCCACGTCAGGGTAGGCGGCCAGGTAGCCCTTCGTCGAGAAATAGGCGTCCGGGTCGCGCCCCTCGGCAGCCCCGAACTGCAGGTAATGCGTGAAGGCGAAGCTGTCCGGTGCGACGCCGGATGCGGCGGCCGCACGGGCCACGTCCGGATTGCGGTCGAGATAGTAGGTGGCATCGAAGTCGCCGTCGAGCTGGTCGACGATCGGTGTGGTCGGAAGAGTCGGTGCCGTCGGTGTCGTCGGTGCCGTCGCTGAGACAGGCGCTTCCGTGCGACCCTCCGTCCGCCCGAACTCGAGATAATGCGCGAGGGGATCGATGCCCGCCGCAGCCACGTCCGGGTTCGCGGCGAGGTAGGCTTTCGCGTCGAACGAAGGCGACGGGTTGCGTCCCTCGCGCCAGCCGAACTCATCGTAATGCGCGAGGGGGTCGATGCCGGCCCTGCGACGTCCGGGTTCGCCGCCAGGTAGCCGGAGGTCGAGAACAGCGGATTCGGGTCGCGCCCTTCGCGCCAGCCGGACTGGGCATAGTGCTGGTCGGGATCGACCTGCATCTCCCAGACATCGGGGTTGGCGGCGTAATAGAACAGGTCGTCGACGAGGGGCGATCCGTCGGCCTCGTCGATCGTGCCGTCGGTGAAGTGGAGATGGCCGATGCCGGTGACGTTGTGCACCACGCCATCCGGCCCGGTCAGCAGCGCGTCGCCGCTTCGATAGGTGAGGCTCGCCTGCGCGAAGGCGAAGGCGAAGGTCGCGTCGGTTGCGGGCGCGGCCGATGCCACGGTGGCGGTGAGCGCGGCCGAGGCGCTGCCCCCACGGCCATCTGCGACGGAGTAGGTGAACGTGTCGGAGCCGGCGCTCCGGCCCAGATAGGTATAATGCCCGTCGGATTCGATCGTCAGGGCGCCATGGGCGCTCGCGACCGTGACGCTGCCCTTCGTCGGAACAGCGTAGGTCGTTCCGGAATCCGAGTGGACCGACGCGACCCGCAAGGCACCGCCACCGGGATCGACGTCGTTGGCGAGCACGTTTCCGCTCGCGATCGTGTGCGCGTCGAGGTTGACCGCGTCCGCCCGGGTAACCGGCGTGGTGGTCACCGCGAAGGTGAAGGCGACCGGGTCGGCAAGATTGCCGGCCGCGTCGCGCGCGGTCGCGGTGACCGTGTGGCTGCCGAGGCCGAAGACCTGGCCCGACGTCACCACCGCACCGCCCTCCGTGAAGGCGACGCTCGGGTGGGCATCCACGGCATCCGTCGCCGTGGCGGCGAAGCGTACGGCCGCGCCCGCGGCGGAGGTCGCCTCGATCGTCGCCGACGGGGTCTGCGTCAGGGCCAGGGCGGGCGCGGTGGTGTCGATGGTCAGGGTGCCGGGCATCGCCGTGACGAAGCCGGCCAGGGCGACGGGACTGCCGTCTTGGCCGACCAGGGCGGCGTTCGTCAGGCCGATGCCGGTGACGGCCAGGTCCTGCACGTCCTGGCCGGGGGCCACCACGTAGGCAAAGCGCAGCGTGGTCGTTCCGGACCCGCCCGCGTAAGCGGCGGTGGCGCCGTTGCTCAGGGTCAGCACGGGCGCGCCCGTCACGTCGACGGCGGCGGCGAACTGGACGGCCAGGGTGACGACGGCCCCGGCCTTGAGCAGGCCGTTGCCGCCGGCGTCGATGCCGGTGCCGCTGTCTGCGATCGCCTGGACCGCGATCGGGCCCGGGCCGACGCTCGGGCTGGTGACCGCCAGGCCGCGGGGATCGACCCAGAGCGGCAGGTTGTTGGCGTCGTAGATCGCGGCGCCGATGCCGGGCTGCCCGGGCAGGGCGATGCGGTCGCCGCCCCATCCGTAGAACAGCTCGGTGGCGGCGGGGACGTCGCGGTCGAAGGTCAGCCGGATGTGGGTGGCGTCGACGATCTCGGCCCGGGTGGCGAGCGCCTGGCTGGTTCCGACGCTCCAATCGGGGCGCAGGCTCCAGCCGGTCCCGGCGGCGGCGGCGCTTCCGAGGGCCTTGATCGCCGTGGCCTGGTCGAACTCGACGGTGAGCAGGAGCTGGTTGGCGGCGCCGGCGACGCGGTCGGCGCGCACCACGTGGGGGCCGTCATCGTCGATGTCGCCGCCGGCCAGCGCCATGGGCGAGCCGGGGCGGGCCGAGGCCTTGAACTCCTCGGCCACCGACAGCGCGATCCGGTTGAAGATCTGCGCACCGTCGGCGCGGTCGACGTGGAGATCGCCTGGGGTAGACGGAAGGCCGCTGGCGTTCACGTCCATGTTGACGTCGCTCGCCTGGTGGGTGGCGTAGCCGGCGTTGAAGGCCTTGTCCTCGGTGAGCTCGGCCTGCCCGACCCGGATGGCCTGGTTCTGGATCGGCTGCGTGCGGGTGACTCCCGCCGTCTGCGCGGGGAACGGGATGGCGTTGACGAACAGGTAGGGGACGGTGGCCGCATCCTGGCCGAGCACGCCGCGCACGAGGCCGGCCTCGTAGCGCACCGCGCTCTCCCACATGGCCGTCGTGAGGTTGGTGTTCTGGCTGTCGTTCTCGTTGTGCAGCCAGACGATGGCCGTTGGCGCGGCCCTCTGGGCAGCCGGAAGCTGCCCGATCGTGTTCAGAAGGCCGATTTCCTGCTGGTTGGCGGTCCATCCGTTCCGGTAGTCGCCATTGACCGGGGTCAGCCAGTCGGTGAGCATCCCGGTGCCGGGCCACTCGGTGTTGGCCCCATTCGCATTGTCATGCGTGCCGATGACGTTGACGACCTGCTGGACTCCGTCAAATCCCAGCTGCGCCTCGATGGCGGCCTTCAGTTTCGGCAGGTTGCCGTACAGCGTCGGGAAGTAGGTGTTGGACTGGCCGCGAAGCACGACGTTGAGCACGGTGGTCCCGGGTATCGCATCGGTCTTGTCGCTGACCGGATCCGCCGCGAACCCCACATTGAGCTGCGCGTTCGACGCCCCGTCGGCGACGCGCCCCGTCGCGATTGTGGTCGGCACGGTGCCTTTCAGGCCTGCCGGGGTCGCGACGGTGATCAGATAGCTGCCCGCCGTCGTCCCGAAACTGTAGTGCCCGGCGGAGTCGGTGACGGTGGATTTCAGCGTGTCCCCGGTGACCGCGTCGCGCAGGAGCAGGCTGGCGCCGCGGATGCCCCCTTCGCTCGCCGACTGGAGTCCGTTGCCATCCGCGTCGCCGAAGATCGTCCCGGACAGGCTGACCGTCGGCGGATTGTTCTTCACACCGAAGTTCTGTGAACTGAGAACCGCACCGCTGGTGACGCTCTCGGTGAGTGTGGATGCGCCGCTCGTGACCTTGCCGTCCGGTGCGGTCACGCTGACCGTGTAAGTCCCCGGGGCGAGATTCTGGAAGCTGTAGACGCCGCTCGTGCCCGGCCGGAACGCGTCCTTGTTGCTCGACGTCGTGGTGGCCAGGAGGACGCCGATGTCATTGTAGAGCTTCACATCGACGCCGTTGGTCAGCACTTCGCCCGCGTTGAAGGCGCCGTTCCCGTTCGCGTCGGTGAAGACGATCCCGGCGATCGTGCCCGCCTTGGAGAATCCCTCGTCGAAGACCGTCACCGTGTTTCCGGGAACGCTCAGATTGGTGACGAGCGTCCGGCCATCCGTCCCCGTCGTCCCGGCACTGCCTCGATATCCGGCGGTCGGCGGCGTGAAACGCACCGCGTAGGTGCCACCCGCGATGTTGGCGAAGGCGTACGTGCCGCTCACGTCGGTCTTGACCGTCGCCAGCACGCTGCCGCTCCCGTCGGCGGCGAGCAGATCGACCGCGAAGCCGGCGAGGGCCGTCTCCGTCGCCTCGCGGGCGCCATTGCCGTTGAGATCCGCAAAGACCGTCCCGGACAGCATCGCAGCAGCCATACGAACCTCCCTGATGTTTGACGATGCTTTTCTGCACCGCGCTTTATCAATCCAGGTAGGCCGCTATAGCGCCGAGGCGCAACACGATATAGTGACAAAACAGGCTATTTGGTGGAACAATATCGCTATAGCGCCGGGATAAGTGTCTCTCCCTGCGCAAGCTCGGGCCGCTTTGTCTTGAGCCGTCTCCAGACGGCATCCGCAGGCGATGGTGCAGGCCAGGTCGCGTCAGGAAGCGTGAGCAGCCCCCTTTGGAGGGGTCTGCCCTTTGGTAGGGCCCTTGAGCCTGGAAAAGGGCCGCACGACATCACGGTGGGCGAGCATCCGGCTCTGGGCCGGCGCGCTGTCAGTCCCTATGGGCTGGACGACCGGATCGTCTGGATCACCGAGAATCCGATGACCGACACGATCCGATAGGGCGCGGCTGCTACAACACGGCACCCAAAAAAAAACTACAAACGCCTTGCCAGTACCAGGCTAAGTGACTGACGTTGAACCACGAAATAGAATGGCGGAGAGGGGGGGATTCGAACCCCCGATGCCCTTGCAGGCATGCCGCATTTCGAGTGCGGTGCATTCAACCGCTCTGCCACCTCTCCGCGAAGGCGCCTCGATGAGACGGGCGGTCACTAGCACGAGTGCTCCGGCTTTCACAAGCGGGGATCGCGGGAAAGCGTGGGGGGAGCGGACGAGGTGGCCGGCCTCCGTGCAGGTCAGGTACGCCGAGGCCTTCAGCGTTGCTTAACCGGACCGGTGCGAGGGTCTCAGGGACGCGGAATCGGGAAACCGTCGGCGACGCCTTGGGCGCCGTACGGGGATTTACAGGATCGGGAAGCCGAGGGATGGCATTGGACGCCGCCACTGCCGTGATCGCCATCCTGGCCGGCTCCGCGCCCCTGCATCTCATCCGCGTGCTGTCCCCCCTCGGCTGCGTCATCCGCCCGGTCACCGGCCTGCCGCAGGATCTCGCGACCGATCGTGGGCCTTTGCCGGCCTGCGACCTGGTCGTGGTCGAGGCGGGTGCCCAGGATTCGCGCGCGGTGCTCGCGCTGATCGCACGGGTGCGCAGCCGGGCGGCGCTGGCCCGGACGCCGCTTCTGCTGATCGCACCCGAGGATGCGGAACCGGTCCGGCGCGAAGCCGCGGCTGCCGGGGCCACCGATGTCATGGCGTATCCGGTAGATCCCTTCGCTCTGCGGACCCGGGTCGGCAACTTGATCGAGCTCGCCCTCGCCCGCCGGGCCGCCGAGCACCAGGGCCGAGTGGCGGCCCATACCGTCGAGCGGGCCGTCGTCGAGGCCGCCGCCCGGGAGCGGGAGATCATCCGCCGCCTGATGCTGGCTGCGGAGTTCCGCGACGACCAGGCGGGAGGCCACCTGACCCGCGTCGCCGGCTGCGCCATCGCGATCGCCGAGGGCCTCGGCCTCTCGGAGCAGGAGGCGAACGACATCGCCTTCGCGTCGACGATGCACGACATCGGCAAGATCAGCATCCCGGACCATATCCTGATGAAGCCGGGCGCCCTCACCGAGGCCGAGCGCGAGGAGATGAAGCAGCATGCCCTTCGGGGTTACCGCATGCTTCACGACAGCCCCTCCCACCTGCTGCAGCTCGCCTCCGACATCGCGCTGACCCATCATGAGCGCTGGGACGGCGAGGGCTACCCCCAGGGCCTGAGAAGCACCGAGATCCCCCTGGCCGGCCGGATCATCGCGGTGGCCGACGTGTTCGATGCCCTCATCTCCGAGCGGGTCTACAAGAAGGCCTGGTCTCTGGAGCGGGCGCGCCAGCACATCGAAGCGCATGCCGGGACGCATTTCGATCCCGACTGCGTCGCCGCCTTCGTCTCGCGCTGGAGCGACATCGTCGTGCTGATCGCGGAGCATCCGCCGGAGAGCGCGGCGGCCTGACCCCGTCGGGACACCACTGATCCCGGCTCAGCCGGCGAACATCCCCGAATTCGGTTGGGCTACAGAAGGCCGGGATCCTGTTACCGCTGCGGCGAAACAGGCATATACTAGAGCCATCTACGTCCGCTATCCTCGATTGTCCGCAGGGGCGTTCCCCGTCGTCTTGCTGGGACGTCGGGGGCTTCGGGATTTCAGTGGCATGGCATGCATGATGGACGCTCCTCGCGAGACAACCGCGCCCCTCACCGATCCGCTGCTCCTCGACAACCAGCTCTGCTACGCCCTCTACGCGGCCGCCCACCGGATGACGAAGTCCTACCGCCCGATGCTGGAGCGGATGGGCCTGACCTACCCGCAATACCTCGTCCTCCTGGTGCTGTGGGAGACCGACGGCATCACGGTTTCGGAGATCGGGCGGCGCCTGCGTCTCGATTCCGGCACCCTGACCCCGGTCTTGAAGCGCCTGGAGGTGGCGGGCTTCCTTGTTCGGAGCCGCCGGCGCTCCGACGAGCGCGAGGTCGAGATCGCGCTCACGCCGCGTGGACAGGGGCTCCGTGCCGAGGCGGCCGCCGTGCGGGAATCCGTGATGTGCCAGCTCAACATGTCGGAGCCGGAGGTGCAGGCCATGCGGGCCGACCTGAACGCCCTGATCGAGAACCTCAGTGCGGCCGGGTGAGGGAGCAGGGTGCCGGCCCGCCCGCGCCTGTCTCCAGACGCCGTCATTGGGAGACGCGCAGGAACTTTGCCGGGTAAGTTTTTCTTGAACCGGACGGGACAGTGCCGCTAAGGCGGGGCTGTCGAGCGCGCGATGCCGCGGACAAGCCCTCGTTCACACCTGTGCGGGATTGAGCGTATCGTGGATCTTCACCGACCGGTTCAGCAGGCCATCGCGACCCGGTACCGGGTTCCGGCGAACGAAGTGCCGTGGCCGTCGATCGGTTGCGTGCCCGGGCGCGGACGCATCAGGGTCGAACTTGCTGGTCGGTCCGGCGTTTCCGACCGATGAGCGCGCATGCGGGCGAAGCGGATCTGGCCCCGCGACGGCAGGTTGGAGTTTTGCCGTTCCGGCGGATGCCCGACGGCGGCTTCATGATCATGCTCATCACCTCGCGGGAAAGCCGACGCTGGGTGATCCCGAAGGGCTGGCCGATGAAGGGGCGCAAGCCCTACGACGCCGCCGCCCGGGAAGCGTACGAGGAGGCCGGCCTCCTCGGCACCGTTGGCAAGCGTCCCCTCGGCTTCTACCTCTACGAGAAGCGCCTGAAGAGCCGCGATGCGGTCCTGTGCCAGGTGAAGGTGTTCCCCCTGGAGGTGCGCAAGCAGCTCAAGCACTGGCCCGAGCGTCACCAGCGCGAGGACCGCTGGTTCAAGCCGTCCGAGGCGGCCGACGCCGTGGCGGAGGCGGGGCTCGCCGCGATCATCCGGGCCGCCTGCAAGCGGGACACCGGCGCCCTGGCCTGAGGCAGGCGCGCGGGGTCCCCACTGCGCCCGTGGGAATTCGGCCACCGGCCTGAGAGAAACCGACACAATTCGCTGCGATGCGATTGCCAAGGAGATGATGATCGGCTAATTGCCCGTCCGTCCGGTTCGCACGGCCCTCGCCGCAACCCAGGACGTTTAGCTGCTGTAGCTCAGTGGTAGAGCACCTCATTGGTAATGAGGAGGTCGACAGTTCAATCCTGTCCAGCAGCACCACTTTCACCCGACGATTACAGAGAGGTAGGGGCGGCGGTGCGGACCGGCGACTGACCCCGGACGATAGTGGGCAGCACGTATCCGCGGCCTCGATCGGCTCACCTGCGGCAACCGATCACAGGGCAGCTCTCGGCGCCTCGGCTCGCGCTCGCTGCTCGCTCAAGCTGTTGGGCGTCGCCTTCCTGGATCGTGGGTCGATCGGGCCGTCGCCCTTGATCGGACGACACGTGAGATATTCGGGGCCCACTCCGCGTCCGGCACCGTTCGGCCCGGCTTCAGCGTCGCCATGGTGCCCGGCCTCAAGCCGGCTTCCAGTGTCCACGAGACCCGCATGCGCTTCGTGAACTCGACCTATCAGCGAGACACGCTGGCCGCTGCGGACGTTCGGCCGGTGACGTCGCGTCACACCGCCCTACCTCGGCGACCTGGCCAGGAACCCAACAACCGGCAAGCTCGACAAGGCGAAGGCCATCTTCGAGGCGGCTGTCATGGCCGCGGTCGACGCCGACATGGCCGCCCCAACCACCCGGGCATTCCCGTTCGGGGACGCCTGCCTCATCACCTTACCGAGGCGGGAGGCTCGTACGAGCGGGCCGACCTCGCGGTCGCGAACCAGGATGCCACGGAGCCGGTGAAGCACGCAGCCACGCGCACCGCGGTTCTGCCGGTCAAGCCGGGAAAGGGTCGACAGTCCCAATGAACATGTCCGCGATCGCTGCGATGGCCGGGATCACGGCCGCCTTTTTTGGCCTGCTCTTATTCGCAATCCAGTACGACCATCCGGCCATCCTGATCCTGATGGCATGCATCGCGGCAATCGCTTTTGCTCCCTGGCACCTGTGGGATAAGTAGTCGGAGAGACAAGGAGCCGAAGAGACAGGGAACCGAGATAGTCTGTTGCCATTCCGCTGGATCACGTTCGGCGAGCTTCATTATCGCTTTTTCACAGCCGGGGTGAGTAGCTCGCAGTGGAACGATCATGTTTACGGCGATGAAATTCAGAGATCTCTCGGAATTTTTACCGTTGGTAGGGCATTGAACACTCGAAAAAACCTCATGCGCACAACCCCCTCGAGAACACGAAACCCGAGCCATGTCTGAGCACGACGTTCATACAGGAACCAACGGATGGCTCTTCCTCGTAGGGGGAAGCAACAAGGTCCTGGTTCACTCTAGGAGAAGCGTCGAGATCGACATCCAACTTCAGGCTTGGCAGAAGATCTTCACTCAAAGATATCTTGCAGCCAAACAAGCAAACTGCCGATATTTTACGATGATCGCTCCGGAAAAGATCTACATCTACGACGATCAGCTCGGCGAGCTTGCAATTGATCCTAAATTTTCACTAAGCCAGCGCTTGCATCGGAACCTCTTGTTTCACCCTATCCTACGCCGATCCTACATCCGACTCTATTCCCACTTTCGAGCGAACCGGACGAAGAGCGATCTTTATCAGAGGACGGATACGCATTGGACGCTAGCCGGGTGCACGATTGCCTATCGGGAGATCTGTCGGTCATGCAGGGCCAAGCCGGTCAATGACTTTCATCGCAGGGCCTTCAGAGAGGAAGTCTCTGCGGGCGACCTTGGATCGAAATTAAATCCTGAACGCTCAGAACGACGAACTTTCTACGATCTCCAGTCAGATTCGACCCGGACCCACGCGAATTCGCTGGCCTTGCTGTTCGAGTCGCAACAGACCTCATCGCATAGAGGCATACACCACGTGTATCGGAATCAAAGCACGGACGCCGACCCGCGGACTTTGATGCTCGTCGGCGATTCCTACGCGCACTTTTCGGCGGCGAGCCTCATTATCATGCTAGCGGAGACCTTCCGTGAAGTACACTTCATTTGGTCTCCGGCCGTGGACTGGGAATATTTTAAAAAAGCAAAGCCCAACATCTTAATCTGCGAGATGGCGGAACGGTTTCTGTGCCAAGTCACAGCAGACTGCTTCACTGTCGAGCCATAGGAACTCGGATTGACGCTTTCGCGATAGCAATTCTCCGAAGATGAGCCCGACGCGATGGACTGGATCTGCGAGCCAGTTTGGGCAACCCACCTGCGCAGCGCCTTCGCGATCTGTTCCGGCCCGTTATCGCGGCGGTTGTGTTCAGGGCTGGCGTACAGGCACATCAGGTCGGCCCGTGCTTCAATCGCCACCAAGCTGTTGATGCGCCCAGCGATCTTCAACGCCGGACAGGCTCGACTCTGCTCTGATCTGTGCCTCGCGCTCGCCGGGGCGGGGCTCGTCGGCCTTGGCCGGCGCGGTGCGGAACGCGCTGAGGGCGCGCAGCGCTGGGTAGCGCTCTATCGGCAGGACGATCGGCGCTACCTGGAGGGGCGGATGACGCCCGCGATCCCGGCACCTGGCCTGCCCCCTGAAAAAGTGGTCCTCCCTAAGGTATGGCTTTGCGCCATGTGGAGGATGTCATCATGGGACGGAAGAAGCACACGGTTGAAGAGATTGTTGCCAAGCTGCGCCACGTTGATGTTCTGGTCTCGCAAGGTCGCAAGGTTGCCGAAGCAATCCGGTGCACTGAGGTGACTGAGGTCACGTATGACCGCTGGCGCTCCGCGTACGGTGGCCTGAAGGGTGATCAGGTCAAGCGGCTGAAGTCCCTGGAGACCGAGAACCAGCGGCTTGGTCGGGCGAACTCGGATCTGACCTTGGAGAAGCTGATCTTGAAGGAGGCAGCTTCGGGACCCGAAGGGCAGCGCCAGCAAAACTTCTGAGCCCGGCTCGCCGCCGGGCGTGTGTCGACGACGTCGTGGCCGAGCACGGTGTGTCCGAACGTTTCGCCTGCCGCGTCCTGGGGCAGCATCGTTCGACGCAACGCAAGACCGCCGTCCTGGTCGAAGACGAGGCCGCTCTGACGGCCGCGATCATCGCATTCGCCGTCCAGTACGGGCGCGACAGTTGCCGTCGGATTGCGGCCTTGCTCCGGTGTGACGGCTGGACGGTGA
Organism: Methylobacterium sp. AC690; assembly: GCF_979256535.1. Taxonomy (NCBI): domain Bacteria; kingdom Pseudomonadati; phylum Pseudomonadota; class Alphaproteobacteria; order Hyphomicrobiales; family Methylobacteriaceae; genus Methylobacterium; species Methylobacterium sp. AC690. Next base: position 83,070 of record NZ_CEEDOX010000015.1, read on the forward strand.
ACGTGAAGCGCGTCGAACGGATCTGGCGCCGCGAGGGGCTCAAGGTTCCGGCTCGGCAGTCGAAACGGGCACGCCTCTGGCTCGACGACGGCTCCTGCCTGCGACTGCGGCCCGAGCGGCCTGACCACGTCTGGTCCTACGACGTCGTCGAGCACCGGACGCACAACGGACGCAAGGACCGGATGCTGAACGTCATCGATGCGTTCACCCGCGAGTGCCTGGCGATCCGGGTCGCCCGTAAGCTGAAGGCGCTCGATGGGATCGACGTGCTCTCGGACATGTTCAGCCTGCGCGGGGTGCCAGGCCCTATCCGTTCGGACAGCGGACCTGAGTTCATCGCTCGATCTGTCCGAGATTGGATCGCAGCGGTCGGCTCGGAGGTCGCCTACATCGAATCGGGCAGTCCGTGGGAGAACGGTGACTTACGAGAGCTTCGACGCGAAGCTGCGCGATGAACTCCTCGACGGCGAGGTGTTCTTCGCCCTCAAGGAGGCCAGCGACGTGATCGAGCCATGGCGGAAGCACGACAACAGCATCCGACCGCACTCGTCGCTCAGCGACCAGCCGCCTGCGCCCGAAGTCATCCTCTGGCCAACGGAACCGAACGGCTCAGTGCCGACCGCGCGCCCTGCCATCGTCACGCGACCGACGATGCACGAACTTCGAACCTGGACCACCAGATCGGGGCAGGCCAGGTCGCCCCGATCCCCAAAAGGTAGTGGCCTATCAATTAGCCTGCAATGGGACAGGCCCGGACCGAGGATCGGGACGGCGCCCCGCCATGGGACGAGGACCGCCGGGGACGTTCGATCGACCCTCCTCCCGCTCCGCCCGACGGCTCCCCGCGCCCGCTGCCCGGACAGACCTCCACGCCGACAGGTCCCCGCCCTGCCTGGAGCGGATGCGTCGACAACGCGTTCCGCTCCACATGGGTGCGTCCGCCGCGCGGCCGAGGCCGGTCACCCGGCATGGAGGGATGATGACCGGGACCTTGCACGCGCAGCTGATCGGAGCCTGGACGCTGGTATCGTACGTGGAAAGGCCCACCGACGGCTCGGCCCCGTCCTATCCGCTGGGCGAGAGCCCGCGGGGACTGATCCTGTACACGCCGGACGGGTACATGTCGGCGCAGCTCATGCGGCCGGGCCGTCCCGCCTTCGCCTCCGGGGACTGGTTCGTCGCCACACCCGAGGAACTCGCCGCGCAGGCGATGGGTTACATCGCCTATTCCGGCCCGTTCCGGATCGAGGCGGAGGGGCTGCTCTCCCACACGATGGCCGTGTCGCTGTTCCCGAACTGGCTCGGGCAGACCCAGCCGCGCCTCGTCTCCCTCGAGGGGGACACCCTTCGCCTGAGCACCGCGTCGCCGATCCGCTCCGGCGGCCGGGAGGTCACCTACCACCTGACATGGCGCCGCGCCGCCGCCGGTTAGGGCCTGCGTCGCCGCGCAAGGCCCCTTGTGGGCGAGGATCCGGGGCGATTTGTCGGAATGCTGCGACGGGGTACTCTCCCCACAGGGAGATACGCCGATGATGACCTCGACGACGGCCGACAGGGCCGCGCCATCGATCTATGACCGGGACCTCGACCGCAACCCGGCGAATTACCAGCCGCTGACGCCCCTGAGCTACCTCGACCGGTCGGCGCGCGTCTTCCCGGATCACTGCGCGGTGATCCACGGCCCCCTGCGCCGCAGCTATGCCGAGCTCTACGCGCGCTGCCGCCGCCTCGGGGCGGCCCTGGCGGCCCGCGGCATCGGGCGCGGCGACACCGTCGCGGTCATCCTCGCCAACACGCCCGAGATGATCGAAGTCCATTACGGGGTGCCGATGACCGGCGCCGTGCTCAACACCCTGAACACCCGCCTGGACGCCGCCGGCCTCGCCTTCTGCCTCGACCACGGCGAGGCCAAGGTGCTGATCACCGACCGGGAATTCTCGAAGGTCGTGGCCCCGGCGCTGGCCCAGGCCCGGGTCAAGCCCCTGGTGATCGATGTCGACGATCCGGACTTCACCGGCCCCGGCACGGCGGTCGGCAGCCTCGGCTACGAGGCGCTCCTGGCGGAGGGCGACCCGGCCTGGGACTGGGCGATGCCCGGCGACGAGTGGGACGCGATCTCCCTGAACTACACCTCGGGCACCACCGGCGACCCGAAGGGCGTGGTCTATCACCATCGCGGCGCCGCCCTGCTCTGCCTCGGCAACGTCATCACGGGCAATCTCGGGCAGCACCCGGTCTATCTCTGGACCCTGCCGATGTTCCACTGCAACGGCTGGTGCTTTCCCTGGTCCCTGTCGGTGGTCGCCGGCACCCATGTCTGCCTGCGCCAGGTCCGGGCCGGCGCGCTCTACCAGGCCCTGGCCGAGCACGGCGTCACGCATCTGTGCGGGGCGCCGATCGTGATGCAGCTCCTCCTCAACGCGCCCGAGGCGGAGCGCCGCCCCCTGCCCCGGCGGGTCGCCTTCCTGACGGCGGCCGCGCCGCCGCCCCAGGCGGTTCTCGGCGCCATGGGCGCCGCCGGCTTCGACGTCACCCACCTGTACGGTCTCACCGAGACCTACGGCCCGGCCGTGGTGAATGCCTGGCACCGCGACTGGGACGCCCTCGACGACGAGGCCCGTGCCGCCCGGATGGCGCGCCAGGGCGTGCGCTATCCCGTCCTCGAGGGCTTCGACATTCGCGACCCCGAGACCTGCGCGTCCGTGCCGGCCGATGGCGAGACCATGGGCGAGGCGATGTTCCGCGGCAACGTGGTGATGCGCGGCTACCTGAAGAACCCGAAGGCGACGCAGGCGGCCTTCGCGGGCGGCTGGTTCCGCTCCGGCGACCTTGGGGTCAAGCACCCGGACGGCTACATCCAGCTCAAGGACCGCTCGAAGGACATCATCATCTCGGGTGGCGAGAACATCTCCTCCATCGAGGTGGAGGACGCCCTGTTCCGCCACCCCGCCGTCTCCGCCGCCGCGGTCGTGGCCCGCCCCGACGCGAAGTGGGGCGAGACCCCGATGGCGTTCGTCGAGCTGAAGCCCGGCGCCACCATGGAGGCCGACGCCCTCATCGCTTGGTGCCGCGAGCGGCTGGCCGGCTACAAGCTTCCGCGCCACATCGTGTTCGGAGACCTGCCGAAGACCTCGACCGGCAAGGTGCAGAAATACCTGCTGCGGGAGCGGGCGAAGGACACGTGAGCGATCGACGGTCCCGCCCGTCGCCGATCACGCCGGGGCCGCGAACCTGCGATGGACCAGGGCGGCCTCGTCGGCCGTCAGGTTGTAGAGGGTCTCGATCGTCCGATCGAGACTGGAACGAACCTCCCGGAAGCGCGGGATCGCCTCCGCCCGGACCTTGAGGCTCGGATGGGCGGTGAGCTGCGCGCCGAGCTGCAGCAGGTGCCCGACCTGCGCGACGATCGCGGCATGGGTCCGCGCCTCGCCGGCATCCCCCAGGTCGAGCAGCCGGATCGGCAGGGCGGCGAGTTCGTTCGTTCCGACATTGTTGTTGGAGCTGGTGAGCTGGAATCGCCATTGCAGCAGCCGACTGTTCAGGCAGGCGAGGATGTATTCCGGGGACAGGCCGCAGGTCGGAGCGACGACGACCGCGTTGGTCGAATCGGCGAAGTACCAGCCCGGCTCCGAGAGAGTCGCGACGATCCGATACCGCTCGTCGACGCCGGTGATCCTCTGGGTCGCGATGCGCCGGACGCCGACGGCATCCGGCGTGACGTGGGTCCGCTCGTATCGCGCACGGTCGAACCATTCGACCCGCCCCTGGCTCAAGGTACGGTGGATCGCGTAAGCCGAGACCTCGACGCCCTTCAGGAGCCGGCTGTGCCGGGGATCGTCCGTGATGTAGGCGCGGTAGACCGTCTGATTGATCTCGCCCCGGGCAATCCGAAGGCCCTCGATCCCGTCGAGGCGCGCGACCGAGTTCGATTGATGCAGCTTCTTGGCCAGCTCCCACGAGGCCTGATCGGTGATCGGGATCGGCAGGCCCAGGGGATCGATGGCCGCCAGTTCGCTCCGTTGCATCGTCACGTCGCGGGAGGGATCATCGAAGGATGCCCGGGGATAGACCTGCAGGCCGATGCGCGGGTTGTGCTTGCGCCGGGACGGTGCGCGCTTGCGGCCTCCCACGACCACCGTCGACAGCTTGGCATCGTAGAAGACGCGATGCTGGCGGATGTCCTTCTGCGGAAAGGCCTGCGCGCGCAGCGCGTCGACCTGATCCAGGAGCGAGAGGCGGGTCCTCTTGCAGCTGAAATCGGCCAGGAGCGCCATGGGTACGATCATGCCCAGGGACCCGTTGTGCCTGACGAGTTGCAGGCTCTGGATCAGGAAGAACCGGAACAGGTTCAGCTTGCCGCCCTTCGCGGCGTCCAGGCGGTCGGTCCGGGCGAGGTAGGCGCGGAAGACATCGTGCGGCCAGGAGGCCGCGCCGCGCGCCTTCTCGATGACGTCGTAGGGCGGATTGCCGATGACGGCGTCGAACCAGCCGCGGGCACGGACCTCCGGAAACGACAGCTCCCAGGAGAACGGTTTCGCCTCGGTGATCCGCAGGTCGGCCGGCAGAAGCGCGTAGGCATCCTGTCCGACGAGGCTGTTGCCGACATGGATGTTGCCGGACAGGTCCGGAAGGAACGTCTCGTTCGGGAACAGCACCCTCTGCCGCCCCAGGGTGGATTGGGTCTCGCCCTCGAGGATCTTGAGATAGATCGACATCTCCGAGACTTCGACCGCCTGGCGATCGATATCGACGCCGAAGATGCAATCCTTGGCGATGCGCTTCTTGAGCTCGCTGGTCAGTTTCAGGTCGCCCTGCGGGTCGACATAGACGGATTTCCCGTCCCGCTTGTCGCCGTTGAGATGGTAATAGTGGATATGCGCCTGGAAGAGCTTTTCCAGCGCACGGATCAGGAAGGTTCCGGAGCCGCAGGCCGGATCGAGGATCCGGATCCGGCGCATCTGTTCCGGCGTCTTGCCCTCGAGGAGCGGCGCCAGGGCGCCGTCGACGATCTGCGCGACGATGTGTTCGGGCGTGTAGAAGACGCCGCCCTGCTTCCAGATCTCGGGCTTCGGCGTCACGTTCCCCTGTCCATCGATGATCGAGCCGAGGAAGCGCTCGTAGACGGAGCCCAGGATCTCGATCGGCAGGGTGCTGAAGAGGTAGGGCGACTCGTCCCCGGCCAGATGATCGATGAAGTCGGCGAGCCACCGGTCATCGACCACGCAGGACTCGACGAAGTGGGACGGCGTTCCGGCCCGTCCGTAGAGCCCGCCGTTGAAGGCCGCCCGCATGTTCGCCTGGTTGCCGACGATCAGGGTCCACAACTCGCCCTTCCGGCGTCCGTGCCGCTCCCAAAGCGCCAGGGCCTGCCGCAGCGTCTGAAAGGTATCGATGTCGCGATCCTCGCAGACCCTCTGGAAGATCAGGCGATCGAGGATCACCTGGACGGCTTCGTTGATCGCGTCCACGTCCCAGTGCAGGGCGGCATTGTGCCGGATCAGGGACTTGGCCAGCCGGGCGCGCTCGCCTTCGAGATACTGCAGGAAATCGGTATCGACGGCCCGGTTGCGGTCCGGCTTGATCAGCCAGAGTTGCCGGTCGGTCCGGGAGGTGACCTTGGGCAGGTTCTGGATGAAGGCTTCCAGCGATCCGGCCGCGACGGCCTGCCGTGACAGCAGATCCCAGATCTTGGGCGCCGCATCCCGGTAGTCCTGGTAGCAGAGGCGCCAGCCCGGCACGACGCTGAACGGCTTCTCCCGGCTCGGCTTCCCCCCGACGACGAACAGGTTCAGCTCGTCGAAATTCGTCGTCAGGCCGATCCAGAGACGCAGGTTGTAGACGTAGTTCTGCAGCTGGAACCGATGGTTCTCGAGCTTCTCGGGAAACTTCTTCGCTTCGCAGACGAACCGGTCGAAGCCGCCGATCCGAAACACGTAATCGGCCTTGCCGTTGATGATTCCATCATAGGCCCTGTACTCGACCCGCACGTCTCGCATGAAGGGCGGATCGTCCTTCGTGTTCCTGACGTCCCAGCCCAAGGCCTCGAAGAACGGATCCAGGTACTCGTTTCGCAGCGAGTATTCGTCCAGGCCCCTACGATACTCCGGGCGATATTTCGCGAATCGCTGGCACAACCGGTCCAGGACCTGGAGAAACTGATCGAACTCGCGGCCTCGCTGCAGGTCCATCCGACACACTCCAACGCATCCGCATCCGTCTCGAACGAGCGTTCCGGGGTCAGCCGATCGCCGGACCGGCACCCGGGCGAAGACGGACGGGCTCGCCCGCCCGGCGGGCTTCGCCACGCGGCGGAGCAGGACACCGCCGCGCAGGCGGCATCGCCCTGAATCCGAAGGGACCGGACGGATCCGAAGGGGCTGGCACCCCGCGGGGGCGGGACCCGGTCCGACCCACGGGCGAACCAAGGAATCCTGCGAGGCCGGGGGGATCGGTGACGGGAACGCTCGACATGATCCAACCTAACGTTGGATCAGAATTTATTCTAGGTGTTATCTTGGGTCTTCCCACGCGCTGTCGAAGGTGCTGGAGTTGGGGAAGCGGAACGAAAAAAGGCCGGGCTTTCGCCCGGCCTCGTGTCGTCAGTGCGTGGGGTGGGTGGGTGCGCTTAGGCGACGCCGCCCGAGCGCTCGAAGCGCTTGCGCTCGTTGGGGTCGAGGTAGGTCTTGCGCAGCCGGATCGATTTCGGCGTGACCTCCATCAGCTCGTCGTCCTGGATCCAGGCGAGCGAGCGCTCCAGGGTCATGCGGATCGGCGGCGTCAGGCGCACCGCCTCATCCTTCGAGGTGGTGCGGATGTTGGTGAGCTTCTTGCCCTTGAGCACGTTCACCTCGAGATCGTTCTCGCGGTTGTGCTCGCCGATGATCATGCCCTGGTACACCTTGGCGCCGGGCTCGATCATCATCGGGCCGCGGTCCTCGAGGTTCCACATGGCGTAGGCCACGGCCTCGCCCTTGTCGTTCGAGATCAGCACGCCGTTGCGGCGGCCTGGCATCTCGCCCTTGTAGGGCTCGTAGGCCTTGAACAGCCGGTTCATGATCGCGGTGCCGCGGGTGTCGGTCATGAGCTCGCCCTGGTAGCCGATCAGGCCGCGGGTGGGCGCATGGAAGACGAGGCGCAGGCGGGACCCGCCCGACGGCTTCATCTCGATCATCTCGGCCTTGCGCTCGGACATCTTCTGCACGACGACGCCGGAATACTCCTCGTCGACGTCGACCACGACCTCCTCGACCGGCTCGAGGACGTTGTCGTTCTCATCCTTGGAGAGCACCACGCGGGGACGCGAGACGGCGATCTCGAAGCCCTCGCGGCGCATGGTCTCGATCAGGATAGCGAGCTGCAACTCGCCGCGGCCCGAGACGAAGAACGAATCCTTGTCGGCGGCCTCCTCGATCTTGAGCGTGACGTTGCCCTCGGCCTCCTTGAACAGGCGGTCGCGGATCATGCGGCTCGTGACCTTGTCGCCCTCGGTGCCGGCGAGCGGCGAATCGTTGACGATGAAGGACATCGTCACGGTGGGCGGATCGATCGGCTGGGCCTGGATCGGGGTCTCGACCTGCGGGTCGCAGAAGGTGTCGGCCACGGTGCCCTTCACGAGGCCCGCGATGGAGACGATGTCGCCGGCCTCACCGATGTCGATGGGCGCGCGCTCCAGGCCGCGGAAGGCCAGGATCTTCGAGACGCGGCCGGTCTCCACGAGCTTGCCCGTGCGGTCCATGACCTTGATGGCCTGGTTCGGCTTCACGGTGCCGGAGGCGATGCGGCCGGTGATGATGCGGCCGAGGAAGGGGTTGGCTTCCAGCAGGGTGCCGAGCATCCGGAACGGGCCGTCCTCGACCTTGGCCTGGGGCACGTGCGCCAGGACGAGGTCGAACAGCGGCGCGAGGCCCTCGCTCTGGTCGCCGTCCGGCGAGGTCGCCATCCAGCCGGCGCGGCCCGAGCCGTAGAGGATCGGGAAGTCGAGCTGCTCGTCGGTGGCGTCGAGAGCCGCGAACAGGTCGAACACCTCGTTCACCACCTCGGTGATGCGGGCATCCGGACGGTCGACCTTGTTGATCGCCACGATCGGCTTGAGGCCGATCTTGAGAGCCTTGCCGACCACGAACTTGGTCTGGGGCATCGGGCCTTCGGCCGCGTCGACCAGCACGATCACGCCATCCACCATCGAGAGGATGCGCTCCACCTCGCCGCCGAAATCGGCGTGGCCGGGGGTGTCGACGACGTTGACGCGGGTGTCCTTCCAGACGACCGAGGTCGCCTTGGCCAGGATGGTGATGCCGCGCTCCTTCTCGAGGTCGTTCGAGTCCATGGCGCGTTCCTCGACGCGCTGGTTCTCGCGGAACGATCCGGACTGCGACAGCAGCTTGTCGACGAGCGTCGTCTTGCCGTGGTCGACGTGGGCGATGATGGCGATATTGCGAAGCTTCATAGGGTATCCGGAAGCGAGAAGAGCCCGTCACGCGACGGGCCGCAGGAATGCGGCCGGCTGCGCCGGGTCACGGGATCGAGCTATCGCGTCGCAATATAAGGTGTGAGGCTCCGGGGCAAGGGGCGACCGCCGCAGGACCGAGCATGGCCCACCCCCGTCAGGCGCGGGCGGGCTCCGGGGGCCGGGCTCGCGCCCGGTCGCGGCCGAGCGCGGTGACGCAGACGAACGAGATCGCCGCGAGGGTGGTGCCGAAGGCGGCGATGGGCCACCAATGGCCTTGGAAGCGCTCGGCCAGGATGGTGCCGATGATCGGGGTGAGCCCGCCCGCCACCGCGCCGCAGACTTGGTAGGCCACCGAGATGGCGGTGTAGCGCACCCGGGTCGGAAAGGCGCCGGCCACGTAGCCGGCGATGACCGCGTAGAAGGTGGCGCTGCCAACGACGTTGAGGGCCAGCCCGAGCATCAGGGCCGGGACGGAGCCGAGATCGACCAGGAGGAAGAGGGGGTAGGGCGCCAGCATCGCCCAGATCAGGGTGCCCTGGAGGAAGAGGCGCTCGTTGCGGATGACCTCGGCGATTCGCGCCCCCACCGGCGTCATCACCAGCTGGACGCAGGCCGCCACCAGCAATGCGTCGAGGATCGTCGCCCGGGGCAGGCCGAGATATTGGGTCGTGTAGGTGATCATGAACGTGTTGAAGAGGTAGACCGAGCCGATCGCGAAGGTGTTGGCCCCCGCCGCCAGGGCCAGCGGCCTCAGGCTGGTGGCCAGGACCTCGCGAATCGGGGCCTGGGCAGGGGCCGCCGCCCGGTTCTCCGCGGTTCGAGCATCCTGAAAGTCCGGTGATTCGCCGACGCCGAGGCGGATGAACAGGCCGACGAGGAGCAGGACGATGCTGACGAGGAAGGGCAGGCGCCAGCCCCAGGCGAGGAAGCTGTCCTTGTCCATCAGCCCGGCGAGGCGGAAGGCCAGCAGCGACAGGATCTGCCCGGCGGGACTGCCGAGCTGAGCGAAGGAGGCGAAGAAGGTCGCGCGCCCCTTCGGCGCGTGCTCGGCGGCGAGAAGCACCGCCCCGCCCCACTCGCCGCCCACGGCGATGCCCTGGAGGATGCGCAGGCACACCAGCGCCACCGGCGCCCAGATCCCGATGCTGGCATAGGTGGGCAGCAGGCCGATGCCGGTGGTCGCCAGCCCCATCATCACCAGGGTGACGACGAGGGCCCGCTTGCGCCCGAGCCGGTCGCCGACATGGCCGAAGACCACGCCGCCGAGGGGCCGGGCGAGGAAGCCCACCGCGAAGGTGCCGAAGGCCGCCAGGGTCGCGACGAAGGGCGTCGCCTCGGCGAAGAACAGCGGCCCGAACACCAGGGCGGCGGCCGTGCCGTAGATGAAGAAGTCGTACCACTCGATCGTGGTGCCGACGAAGGCGGCGATGGCGGCCCGGGCGGGCTGGCGCGGCGCGGACTCGGGGGATGGGCTCGGGCGCATGCGCGGCTCTCTTTTCTGGGAATCAGGGCCGGGACGCCCAGCAAGGGACGGACCGCGCGGCGGAGGCGCGGGGCCGGCCCCACCTTGCCGCGTCGCGCGGGTGGATGCGAGAGTTCGCGACCGGTCCTCGGAGCACGCGGGGCGCGGGGCCGAAGGACGACGATGGAACTCAAGTGGATCGAGGACTTCATCAGCCTCGCCGAGACGCGCAGCTTCTCGCGCTCGGCCGAGGCGCGGTTCGTCACGCAATCGGCCTTCAGCCGGCGCATCCGGTCCCTTGAGGTCTGGCTCGGCACGGTGCTGCTCGATCGCAGCACCTACCCCATCACCCTCACGGCGGACGGACGCCAGTTCCTCGAGACCGCCGAGGAGGTCCTGCGCCTCCTCACCCTCAGCCGCGCCGACTTCCGCACTCGCAGCGAACGCACCAGCCTGCCGGTGGTGACGATCGCCGCGCTCCACTCCCTCTGCCTCTCCGTCCTGCCGCGCTGGCTGAACGGCATCCGCGAGGCGGTCGGGCCGATGGCGAGCCGGGTCCTGCCCGACAACTTCAACATCTGCGTCCAGGCGCTGGTGGAGGGCGGCTACGACCTCCTGCTGACCTATCACCATCCGGGGATTCCGATGCCCCTCGACCCGGAGCGCTATCCCCATCGGGTGATCGGACGCGACAGCCTCGTGGCGGTGGCCGCCCCGAACGGCCTTCCGCCCGACCGCGAAGGACGGCGGCCGCTGCTGCAGTATTCGCGAGGCTCCTTCCTCGGCCTCCTCGCCGCCATCGCCCAATCCGCGGAGGGTGCGCCCGTCACCTACCCGATCCACACCAACGAGAACTCCATGGCCGAGGCCCTGCGCTCCATGGCGCTGGCCGGCCACGGTGTCGCCTGGCTCCCCGTCAGCCTGGTGGCGGGGGAGATCGCCTCCGGCGCCCTGGCGGTCGTCAGCGCCGAGATGCTGATGGAGATCCGGCTCTATCGCAGCGCCGAGCGCGCCCGGCCCTTCCTCGATGCGGTCTGGGCCGCCGCTGCCCTCGACGAACCAAACTATGCGTTACAGGAATAATCTCGGTCGAAACTAGCATTGGCGCTGGCGTCGGAGCGGGATTACTGCCCTCCCCGGCGGCGCACCGAGCCGCACCCGTCCCGCGGCGCGTCGCGGGCGCGACCCTTCCGACCCTCCACGCAGACTCGAGGCGAGGCCGTCCGCGCGGCTGCGCCGCCGCGCCCGCGTGGCCGATTCCCGACCGGCACACCGTGCCGGACCGCATCCGCATGCCTATCGCTTCGGACCCCGGACGTCCGGACGCCAGGAGAGAGCCGTGACCCGCATTCCCGTTGATGGCCATCCGACCCGCACCGAGCACGACCTCCTGGGCGACCGGGAGGTGCCGCAGGCGGCCTATTACGGCGTCCACTCCCTGCGGGCGGTCGAGAACTTCGCGATCACGGGCCGGACCCTGGCCGACTGCCCGGACCTCATCAATGCGCTCGCGGCGATCAAGCAGGCGGCGGCGCTGGCCAACCGGGAGCTCGGCCTCCTCGACGCGGCCCGCACGGATGCCATCGTGGCAGCCTGCGAGGAGATCCGCGCCGGCGCCCTGCACGACCAGTTCGTGGTCGACCTGATCCAGGGCGGAGCCGGGACCTCCACCAACATGAACGCCAACGAGGTCATCGCCAACCGGGCGCTGGAGATCCTCGGCCACGAGCGCGGCGCCTACGAGCACCTGCACCCGAACGAGCACGTCAACATGGGCCAGAGCACCAACGACGTGTACCCGACGGCCCTGAAGATCGCCGCCACCGGCGCCATCCGACGGCTGATCGACGCGATGGCGGCCTTGCGCGGCAGCTTCGCCGCCAAGGCGACCGAGTTCGCCGACATCCTCAAGATGGGCCGCACCCAGCTGCAGGACGCGGTGCCGATGACGCTGGGCCAGGAATTCGGCACCTACGCGCTGATGCTGCGCGAGGACGAGGCCCGGCTCGGGGAAGCCGCCCTGCTGATCCGCGAGATCAACATGGGGGCCACCGCCATCGGCACCGGCATCACCGCGCATCCGCTCTACGCCGCCCGCGTCTGTGCACGGCTGTCCGAGATCACCGGCATCCCCCTGCAGACCGCCGAGGATCTCGTCGAGGCGACGCAGGATTGCGGTGCCTTCGTGCAGCTCTCGGGGGTGCTCAAGCGGGTGGCCGTCAAGCTGTCGAAGACCTGCAACGACCTGCGCCTCCTCTCCAGCGGGCCGCGGGCCGGCTTCAACGAGATCAACCTGCCGGCGCGGCAGGCCGGCTCCTCGATCATGCCCGGCAAGGTGAACCCGGTGATCCCCGAAGTGGTCAACCAGGTCGCCTTCGAGGTCATCGGCAACGACGTGACCATCACCTTCGCGGCGGAGGCCGGTCAGCTCCAGCTCAACGCCTTCGAGCCGATCATCGCCTACAGCCTGTTCAACAGCCTCACCCACCTGCGCGCGGCCTGCATCACCCTCGACCTGCACTGCGTCCGGGGCATCACCGCCAACCGCGAGCGCCTGCGGGCCAGCGTCGAGCAATCGATCGGCATCGTCACCGCCCTCAACCCCTATATCGGCTATCGCAACGCCACCGCCGTGGCCCTGGAGGCCCATGCCACCGGGCGCGGGGTCTACGAACTCGTCCTCGAACAGGGCCTGATGGCCAAGGCGCAGCTCGACGCCGTGCTGCAGCCGGACCGCCTGACCCGGCCGCAGGCCTTCGCGGCGGCCTGAGGATGGCTCCCCGCCCCTCTGCGGGAGAGGGGGCAAGGGCCAGACGGCGTGGCGCCGCGCCCATCACCGCACCACCGGGTCACGCCATGACCCGCGGGAGAGAGCGCCGGCACGGCGCCAACAACACCCCACAGGGAGGAACACCATGACGCACGGCGACGCCAAGGCGGACGGCAGGAAATCCGGCCGGCTCACCCTCTACACCGGCCTCGGGCTCGTCCTCGGCATCCTGGTGGGAGCGGTCCTGCACGGGATGGCGGCGGGGCCGACGGAGGCCAAGGAGATCGCCGGCTATTTCACCCTCTGCACCGACATCTTCCTGCGCCTGATCAAGATGATCATCGCACCCCTGGTCTTCGCCACCATCGTGTCGGGCATCGCGAGCTTCGGCGACACCCGCGCGGTGGGCCGGGTCGCGGCCCTCGCCATGGGCTGGTTCCTCACCGCCTCCGTGGTCTCGCTGACCCTCGGATTCCTCGTCGCCAACCTGTTCCAGCCGGGGGCCGGCCTCGCCCTGCCCCTGCCGGAGGCCGGGGCCCAGTCCGGGCTCAAAGCCGCCTCCCTCAACCTGCGCGACTTCCTCACCCACGTGTTCCCGACCAGCATCGTCTCGGCCATGGCCACCAACGAGGTGCTGCAGATCCTGGTGTTCTCGATCTTCTTCGGCTCCGGCCTCAGCGTGATCGACCGGCGCTACGCCGACCCGATGGTGCACATGATCGACGGTCTCGCCCGGGTGATGTTCGCCGTCACCGACGCGGTGATGCGCCTGGCGCCCGTCGCGGTCTTCGCCGCCATCGCGGCCGTGATCACCGTGCAGGGCCTCGGCGTCCTCATCGATTACGGCAAGTTCATCGGCGCGTTCTACCTCGGCCTCGCGGTACTCTGGATCCTCCTGATCGGGGCCGGCTGGCTGGCGCTGGGCCACCGGGTGGTGCGCCTGCTGGACCTGCTGCGGGCGCCGATGATCCTCGCCTTCTCCACCGCCAGCAGCGAGGCCGCCTTCCCCCGCACCGTCGAGGTGCTGGAGACGTTCGGCGTCCGCCCCCGGGTCACCGGCTTCGTGCTGCCGCTCGGCTACTCGTTCAACCTCGACGGTTCGATGATGTATCAGGCGATGGCGGCGCTGTTCATCGCTCAGGCCTTCGGCATCCATCTCGGGGTGGCCGAGCAGTTCACCATGCTCCTCGTCATGATGGTGACGAGCAAGGGCATCGCCGGCGTGCCGCGTGCCTCCCTCGTGGTGGTGGCCGCGACCGTGCCGATGTTCGGGCTGCCGGCGGCGGGCATCCTGCTCATCATGGGAGTCGACCAGATCCTCGACATGGGCCGCACCGTGACCAACGTCCTCGGCAACGGCCTCGCCACGGCGGCCGTCGCCCAATGGCAGGGCGAGATGGACGCCGAGCGGGATGCGGAGACGGACGGTTCCGCGGAGGCCTCGGCGGCGACGTCCCCCCTGGCCCCGGCCCGCGGCTGAGGCGCTACTTCGCCGCCACCGGCCGCACGGACCAGGTCGCCCAGTAGACGGGGCGGCCGAATACGCTCGATGCGTTCGCGCCGCCCGCTCCTGGCGCGAGCCGGTCCAGCCAGGTCAGGAAGCCGGCCTTGGCGCGATAGCTCGTCGGGGTCGCGAGGTTGCCGTAGCGGTCCGTCATCCAGAAGTGCTGGCTGCGCCCGAAGCGGCCCGACCCGTCGCCGCCCGAGCGCAGGCCGAGATAGGCGGTGGAGCGCATGATCGCCTGCGGCTCCGAAAACCAGGTGAGGCCCGCGAGGGAGCCCGGCGCGAGGTCGGCGGTGTACTGCACGCAGATGTCGGCGACGGGACCGTCCATGGTGTTGGCGGGGCGGTTGCAGCGATAGGCCGCCACCCAGCGGTCCATGTCCCGGGCCTTAGCCACCCGCACCAGGCTCTGGGCCGGCAGCGGCTCCACGACGGTCCGAGCCGGCGACCAGACGCGGTCGGCGGTGAGGTCGCGGCTGGTCCGCAGGTAGAGGCCCATCCGCCGGGTCGCCGCCGGCTCGTTGCAGTCCGAGGGCAGCACGTCGGTGTAGTAGTAGTGATAGACCTGATCGACCACGCTGATCGCGCCGACCAGATCGGTGCGGTCGAAGCCCTGCCCGGCGCAGTTGCCGATGATCGCCGCTCCGGTCTCGTCGAGAACGGCGCTGGGGCTCGGCGCCTCGGGCGTCCGCGACCGGCCGCGACGGGAGCGCTCCGCCGGACGGTCCGCGCCGAACGGCGTCCAGACCGTCCCCGCCTCGGTGCGGCCGCGGATGTCGAAGCCCTTGAAGTCCAGCGTGCGGGCCTGGAGCAGCGCGTGCCGATTGCCGGCCTCGGTGGGCACCGCCGCGAGGAAGAACACGTAGCTGTAGGCATCCCCGCCCCAGGCGCGCCCCGCCACCGTCATCGGATGCCGGGCCGCGATGCCCTCGCTGGCGGGCTCGGGCGCCGGCGCGGGCGGGGATTCGGCCCGGCGACGGCCGCGGCGGCGTCCGCCCTCCTGGGCGCCGCCGCCTTCTTCGCTGCGAGTACCTTCTTGACCGCGAGTGCCTTCTTGGCTGCGGGCAACCTCGCGGGCCATCTCCCACAGGCGTCCTTGGGTCGGCGGCATCGTGGTGGCGAGTTGCTCCGGCATCGCGCCGGAGCGGACCGAGCCGCCGTCGAGAGCGTTGGTGGCGCGGCGCGGCGCGCAGGCCCCGGCCGTCTCACCGCGCCGGGATTTCCTGGCGACCGGGGGCGTCTCGGCCTGGTACACGGCCTGGAGCGGGCCGGTGCCGGGCGTGGTGCGGATCACCTGCACGCTGCTGGCGGATTCACAGGCCGGGGGCGCGAAGAACACCCCCTCGGCCTCGCTCCCCCGGCAGATCTCCAGCGTCCCGCCACCGGTGACGTAGCAACTCGTGTCGGTGGTCTGTGCGCCCGCGGGGCAGGTCGCGAACCCCAGGAGAAGCGGCAGGAAGGCCGACGGGACGGCGCGCATGCGGGCCGGCTGACGGGGAACGCCGGAGGGCGCAGCGAGGGGGAAGGTCCGCGGATGTGTCACGGTGGAGAGGGTTAGCGTAGCCCCGCGGTTCGACAAGGCTTCACCGGGGTGCCATCCACACCGCCGGTCCTCACATTTCCGCGGACGGCCCCGCGTCAGCGGGCCTCCCGGGCCTCCGTCCCGCACCACTCGGCGATGAACAGCGCCATCGCGGTGGTGATCCGCTGCACGGAGGCGAGACTGACGCGCTCGTCGAAGCCGTGGATGTTCTGGCTGACCGGGCCGTAGCAGAGAGCCGGCACCTGGTCGTAGAGGGCGTAGACCCGCGTATCGAGATAGCTCGGCGACATGAAGCTCTGCAGCTCCGCGCCGGTTGCGGTCCGGTGCGCCCGGCCGAGCACCGCCTCGGCCTCCGATCCCTCCGCCAGGGCGTAGCCCTCGGAGTAGAAGCCGTTGAAGCTGACGCGGGGCGGGGTGTTCGACAGGAAGGCGTCGTCCCGGGCGAAATCGCCGATGGCCTGCTCCACCGCGCGGGCGGCCTCCCCGGCCGAGACGCCGGGATAGAGGGCGATGCGGCAGTCGATCCGGCACCAGGCCGGCACCGAGGAGGCCCAGTCGCCGCCCTCGATCCGACCGACATTGAGGTTGATGGCGTCGGGCTGGTCGGCGAAGTGGGGATGGGCCGCCTTCTCGGCGTTCCAGCGCGCCTCGAGGGCCCGCAGGGCGCCGATCACCCGGTAGGTGGCGTCGATGGCGTTGGCGCCGGCCCCCATCTCGCGGACATGGACCGGACGGCCGCGGACCTCGACGGTGAACCACAGCACGCCGACATTGGCGCGCACGAGCTTCTCGTCCTCGGGCTCGGGGATCAGCACGGCATCGGCGCGGTATCCGCGCAGGTGGGTCATCAGGGCGCCGTTGCCGGTGGATTCCTCCTCGACCACGGATTGCAGGGTGACGGTGGCCGCGGGCTGAAGCCCGATCCGGGCCAGCGCGTCGAGGGCGAACAGGTTGGCGGCGTGGCCCGCCTTCATGTCGGCGGCGCCCCGTCCGTACATCCAGTCGCCGTCGACGACCGGCTCGAAGGGTGGGTGGGTCCAGAGGTCCGCGGGGCCGGGCGGCACCACGTCGACATGGGCCTGGAGGATCAGCGAGCGCCCCGTCTCGGCCCGCGGCCGATGGATGCCGACGACGAGGGGCGCCTGCGAATGCGTCTCCGACATCGCCGCCCCGCCCGGATGGGCGGCCAGGGCGGCCCCGTCCATGGTGAAGCGGTCGAGGGCATAACCGCGGGCCCGGAAGGCCCGGAAGACGAAGTCCTGGATCGCGTGCTCGGCCCCCCGGGTCGACCCGAACCGCACCAGGGCCTGGGTGTGGGCGACCTGCTCGGGAAAGCCCGCCGCGACGGCCTCGGCGATGCGGTCGGCGAGGGCGGGATCGAGGGGCATCGGCGCTCCGGCGTTGGCGAGGGACGCGGCCAGGATAGCGATGTCGGCCGGTTCAGGCGAGCAGCGCCGCCGCCAGCGCCAGGGGCAGGGCGAGGAGGGCCGCCGGGCGGATCCAGGCCGGGCGGTAGGACACCAGCCCGACCACCAGGAGAGCCGCGCCGGTCAGCGAGCCGATCCACTGCACCGGGCCGAAATTCCAGTCCGAGGTGACCACGGCAGCCGCGAAGGAGGCGGCGAGGGCGGCCCAGCCGGCGAGGCGCAGCGCCCGGGCGCGGGCCCGCGTCTGGCCGCGCCCGGCGATGGCCCGATGGTGGCGGTCCATGGCGAGGCAGAGGGCCGCCAGCCCGGCGAAGCTCAGGGCGAGGTTGAGGGCGATGGAGAGCGGCGTCATGCTTCGACGAGACCTTCGGGCACCCGGGCCGGGCCGGGGCGCGCGGCCTTCGCGGCTTGCCGGCGCGCCTCGTAGTGGGACACCTTGCGCGCCCCGAGGGCGAGGGCGAGGCCCAGCCCCAGCATGGCGGCGTCGAAGGCCAGGAAGTCGAGGCCGCGATCCGTGGTCAGCGCGCCGACCACCGGGACGGCGCCGAACAGGAGGCCTGCGGCGAGGCCCAGCTCGGTCCAGGCCCTGCGGTGCGGCCGAAGCAGGGATACGACGGCGGCCAGCGCCCAGGCGCCGAAGAACACGCCTCCCTCCCAGGTCGCCCGATGGGCGAGGTCGACGGGCAGCAGCCGGTTGCCGAGGAAGAACGCCGCCATGCCGATGGGCAGGCCGAGGATCGTCCCGATGTTGAGGCCGCGCACCAGGCGCAGACCGAAGCCCGGCGCCTCGCCCGTCTTCGGCGCCCGGGCGACGGTCCAGAGGACGAGACCCGTGGCGATGGTGGCCGCGCCGAGCAGGCCGCAGAGGAAGAACAGCGCCCGCAGGGCCGTGCTGGCGAAATGCGCCTCGTGCAGGCCCATGAAGCTGGTGAAGACGCGGGCAGCCGGCTTCAACGGCTCGACCCGCTCGACGACGCTCCCGGACGCGGCATCGAAGGCGATCTGCGGATGCTGATGGGCGAGGCCGTGGGGCTCCTCGAAGACGGCGACCACGGTGGCGTTGGCGTCGCCCGGATTGTTGACGATGACCATCTCGAGAGGTTCCGAGATCTCACCCTGGGCCCGGGCCAGCAGGGGCGCCAGCGGCACGGCCTCGCCGGGCCGGCCCGCGGCCGGGCGCCAGGTCGTGGTCTGAGCCGCTTCGACGTAGAAGCGCAGGTCGTCGCCCTTGTAAGCGGCCGTCACGCCCCAGGGCATGTACATCACGCCGAGGGTCACGATCCCCGTATAGGTGATCATCAGGTGGAACGGCAGGGCGAGGACGCCCGTGACGTTGTGGGCATCGAGCCAGCCGCGCTGGGCCGACCTGTCCCGCCGGAAGGTGAAGAAGTCGGCGAAGATGCGCCGATGCGTGACGATGCCGGAGATCAGGGCGATGAGCAGGATCATCGCGGCGGCGCCGACGATCCAGCGGCCGAGAGCCGGCATCATCTGGAGCTCGTAGTGAAAGCGGTAGAAGAAGTCGCCGCCCTGGGTGTCGCGCGCCTTGGTGGGCGCGCCGGTCTCGACGTCGAGCATGGCCTGCCCGAGGGGGGCCTCCAGGCTGTCCATCCAGTAGACGGCGATCACCGGCCGGTCCGGCTGCGGCGCGGAGACGTACCAGGCCATGGCCTTCGGCGCGTGGGCCTTCAGGTAGGCAATGCCGCGCTCGGCGGCCGGAATCGCATCGTTGGGGCCGGCCCGCAGCTCCGGGCGCATCCAGAGCGAAAGGTCGGCGCGGTAGTAGGTGGCCGTGCCGGTGACGAACACGGCGAACATCACCCACCCGGTGACGAGCCCGGCCCAGGTGTGGAGCCAGGCCATCGACTGGCGAAATCCCTGTCTCATGCGGGCGGTCCCATCGCGACACCGTCGAGGGCCAGCCAGAGCCCGAGGCCCACCAGCGCGATCGGAAGCCCGAGGCCCAGGGCGGCGCGCAGCAGGGTGCGGGCGGCAAAGACCCAGATCACGGCGCCGGCCAGGATGGCGAAGCTGATCAGGGTCGCGGTGGCCACCGCCTCGGAGCGCACCATCGGCAGGGTCAGCGACAGGAAGGCCGTCGCGAGCCCGGCCAGGGCGTAGCCGCCGAAGGCCGCCAGGCCCACGCGTGCCGCCACCGCGGAGCGGTAGCGCCAGCCACTTCGCGAGCGGGCCCTGTCGAGGGGACCGGAAATATCCGTCACAGGCAACACCTTCGAGACGCGCAGGGGCGAGACAGGTGCGGAGGCAGGCCCCGCAAAGGCAGGCAGGATCGGCAATCCCGGCCGGGACAAAACGCCGACCGATCCCCCAATGCGTGAGGATCACCCCCGCTATAGCGATCCTGGTCTTGGGCTCGCAAACCCTATGTTATGGAATCATTCCAATTCGACTTTCGGATGCTGCGTCCCGCCGGCGACACCGTCGCGCTCCGCATACCGGTGCGCCGGTGCGGCCCAGCGATGGCCCGACGGAATTCGTGTTGACGGGCCGCAGGTCGCGCCCTGTGCCGCCGGGACGCAGGTTAGGATAAGGTGACGGCCAGCGCCCGCTTCCCGCGAACATCGCCCGAGAACAAGACACCCGATCGTGACCGCAAGCTCCCCCCGTCCCCCGATCCGCTTCCGCGGCCGCTCCTTCATGGCCCTGGTGCTCGCCCCGGTGCTGCCCGTCTCGGACTGGCTCGGCGAACTCGACGCCCTGGCCCGGCGCTCGCCGGCCTTCTTCGTGGGTCGCCCCGTCATCCTCGACGTGGCCGGGCTCGGGCTCGAGCGGGAGGCCCTCGTCGCCCTGGTGGCCGACCTCGCCGCCCGCGACATCGCCGTGATGGGCATCGAAGGGGCCGACCCGGGCCAGCTCGGGGCCGGTCTGCCACCGCCCCCGGCGGGCGGGCGCCCGGTCGATGCGGTTCCGACCCCGGAGGCCTCGGCGGACGCCGCGCCGGATACGCCCGTGGTGCCGTCGGCGCCGGCCCCGTTCCGCTCGCTGATCCTCGATGCGCCCGTCCGCTCCGGCCAGACGATCCTGCACCTGGAGGGCGACATCACCGTGATGGGCTCGGTGGCCTCCGGGGCCGAGGTGATCGCGGGCGGCTCGCTCCACGTCTACGGCGCCCTGCGCGGCCGGGCGATCGCGGGAGCGGCCGGCAACCCGGAGGCCCGCATCACCTGCCGCCGGTTCGAGCCGGAACTCATCGCCATCGACGGGCTCTACCGCACCGCCGACGACCTCGGACCGGTCCAGCGCGGTCTGCCGGCCCAGGTCCGGCTCGAGGGCGACGCCATCAAGGTGGCGGGGCTGGACTAGGCCCTACCGGCCCGTCCAGGCCGGCGGGCGCTTGGCGAGGAACGCCTCCATGCCCTCGCGAAGATCCGCGCTGGTGTAGCAGAGGCGGATCAGGTCGTCGCCGGGACGGTCTTGGCCGGAATGGTCTTGGCCGAGATGGTCTTGGCCCGCATCGTCCGTGTCCCGGAGGCGGCGCAGGCCCTCCTTGGTCGCCCGCAGGGTGAGCGGCGCGTGACCGGCCACCAGGGTCGCGAGTTCCGTGGCGCGGGCCGCCAGGGCCTCCGCATCCGTCACGACCTCGCCGACGAGCCCGATGGCCAGGGCCTCCTCGGCCCCGACGAGGCGGGCGGTGAAGATCATGTCCTTGACCCGCGCCGGGCCGATCAGGGCCGAGAGGCGGCGCAGGTTGCCGAGGGAGAGGCAGTTGCCCAGGGTGCGGGCGATGGGAAAGCCCAGGCGGGCATCGCGGGTGGCCAGGCGCAGGTCGCAGGCCGCCGCGATGGCCGCACCTCCGCCCGTGCAGGCGCCGGCGATCGCCGCGATGGTGGGCACGGACAGGCGCTCGAGTGCACCCATGACCCGGTCCATGAAGCGCTCGTAGTCGATCGCGTCCTGCGCGCTCGTGAAGCTCCGGAATTGGGCGATGTCGGTGCCGGCCGCGAAAGCCTTCTCGCCCGCCCCCGCGATGACCAGCGCCTTGACACGCCCCTCCGCCTCAATGCGCGCGCAGGCGTCGATCAGGCCCTGGTACATCCCGAAGGTGAGCGCGTTGCGCGCCTGCGGCCGGTTGAGGGTGAGCCGCGCGATGCCGCCCTCGACCGTGAAGAGAAGCTCGTCGGTATGAGTCGCGTCGGACGTGGTCATGCAGGGTCCCTGGGCGCCGGGCGCGGATGCGTGATCCTCCCTCTCGCCCATCGGGGCCGGCCGGAGCAAGCGGCCGGCGCCCCGCCCCGCCCCGCCTCAGAACACGGACGGCACGAACATCGCGTCCGGCACCGGGTGGCGGATGTAGTCCGCGTGACGCTCGCGGTCCGGCAGGTGCACCGGCGGATGCGCGACGTCGCCGTAGGGGATCTGCGCCAGGAGGTGGCTGATGCAGTTGAGCCGGGCGCGCTTCTTGTCGACGGCCTCGACCACCCACCACGGCGCCTCGGGGATGTGCGTCCGGGCGAGCATGTCCTCCTTGGCCTTGGTGTAGTCCTCCCACCGGCGGCGGGACTGCACGTCCATCGGCGAGAGCTTCCACTGCTTCAGCGGATCGTGGATGCGCATGTTGAAGCGGAATTCCTGCTCCTCGTCGGTGATCGAGAACCAGTATTTCAGCACGAGGATGCCCGAGCGGGTCAGCATGCGCTCGAACTCGGGCACGGAGCGGAAGAACTCCTCCACCTCGTCGGGCGAGCAGAAGCCCATCACGCGCTCGACGCCGGCGCGGTTGTACCAGGACCGGTCGAACAGCACGATCTCGCCGGCGGCCGGCAGGTGCGAGACGTAGCGTTGGAAGTACCATTGCGTGCGCTCGCGCTCGCTCGGGGCGGGCAGCGCCGCGACGCGGCAGACGCGCGGGTTGAGCCGCTGGGTGATGCGCTTGATCACCCCGCCCTTGCCGGCGGAGTCGCGGCCCTCGAAGATCACGACGACGCGCAGCTTCTGAGCCTGGACCCAGTCCTGCAGGCGCACCAGCTCGTGCTGCAGGCGGAACAGCTCGCGGAAATAAACCTTGCGGTCGAGGCCGGGCGGACGGGCGGGCTGTCCGAGCTCGTCGGCCAGGCGCTCCAGGCGCTCGTCCTCCATCTCGAGTTCGAGTTCCTCGTCGAAATCGTCGGCGACCTCCCGGCGGATCGCCTCGACCTCCGCTGCCCGCTGCCCGCCGTCCATGTGGAAGCCCCGTCTCCGCCGAAATGCCGGCCGCGCTTAGATCACGGCATCATGACAGGCTTGATACGGCCTGGTGAGCCGGCGACGATCCGAGGGAACGGGGACCGCACCCTGCGGGTTGAAGGGCAAGCTGCGCCATTTCGCGAGCCTGGCTCGCCCGGCGCCCCACACATCAAGAGGGTCCACCCATGAGCCTGATCGGACGCATCGTCACCAAGCTCCTCGGCAACGAGGACCGTCCCGTGGTCCGCGACGACCGCAACTACGATTCCGGCACGCCGCTCGGTCGCCTCGTGACCAAGATCCTGCGGAAGTAAGGTTTCCCTCCGGGCGGCTTCGGCCGCCCGGCTCCAGAATCCCGGCGCGGCTCAGGCTGCCCGGCGCTTGGCCTTCTTCTCGCGTCCCTGGCCGGGCGCACGCTGGCCGGCGCGGGTCCGGTCGAGCACGAACTTCGCGTAGTCGTCCATGTCGCCCGCGAAGGGCTTGACCGTGTTGTCGGCCGCCAGCCACAGGCGATCCGCCACCAGCTCCATCAGCGAGCGGTCGTGGGTGATGAGAATGACCGCCCCACCGTAATCGTTCAGCGCGTCGAGGAGTGCCCTCCGGCTGTCGATGTCGAGGTGGTTGGTCGGCTCGTCGAGGATGAGCAGGTGCGGCGCCTGCATCGCGACCAGATTGAGCAGCAGCCGCGCCCGCTCGCCGCCCGAGAGCGCATCCACCGTCGTCTCCTGCTTGTCGAAGGCCAGGCCGAAGCTCGCGAGCTTGGCGCGCCGCGCCGACTCGCTGTCGTCCGGACGCTCGCGCCGGATGATCGCCAGCGGCGTGTCCTTCGGGTCGAGAGCCTCGATCTGGTGCTGGTGGAACCAGCCGACCTGCACGCGCCCTTCCCGCACCATGCGCCCGTCGCGCACCGTGAGGGCGCCCGCCGCCATCTTGGCGAAGGTCGACTTGCCCGCGCCGTTGACGCCCAGCAATCCGATGCGGTCGTCGACGTCGAGGGTCAGGTTGAGGTCCCGCAGCACCGGCGCGTCGTCGCCATACGCGATGGTGGCGTCGGTGAGGTGCATCAGGGGCGGGGCCAGCGGCCGCTTCGGCGAGGGCAGGTGAAACGGCGCCACGTGCTCCTCAATGGTGGTGGCGATCGGCTCCAACTTGGCGAGGCGCTTGACGCGGGACTGCGCCTGGGCCGCCTTCGAGGCCTTGGCCTTGAAGCGGTCGATGAAGCTCTGCAGGTGCGCGCGCTCGGCTTCCTGCTTCTGCTTGGTCGAGGCCTGGAGGCGGGCCTTCTCGGCCCGGCGCTTCTCGAAGTCGTCGTAGCCGCCCGTGTAGAGTTCGAGCTTGCCGCCGGCCACGTGCAGGATCGCGTCCACCGAGTTGTTCAGGAGCTCGCGGTCGTGGCTGATGATCAGGGCCGAGTGCGGGTAGCGCTTCAACCGCGCCTCCAGCCAGAGGGCGCCCTCGAGGTCGAGGTAGTTGGTGGGCTCGTCGAGGAGCAGCATGTCCGGCTCGGCGAAGAGCGCGGCGGCCAGGGCCACGCGCATGCGCCAGCCGCCGGAGAACTCCGCCATCGGCCGGGTCAGGTCCTCCACCGAGAAGCCGAGACCGGAGAGGATCTCGCCGGCTCGGGCCGGGGCCCGGTCGGCATCGATCTCGATGAGGCGGGCATAGATCTCGCCCAGGCGCTCGGGCGCGGCGGTCTCGAGCTCGGCGTTCAGGGCGTCGCGCTCCACGTCGGCCGCCAGGATCGTGTCGATCAGGCTGACGGGGGTCGCGGGGTGTTCCTGGTCGACCGAAGCGACGCGGGCGGTCTTCGGCAGCAGGATGGCGCCGCCGTCGGGCTGCAGCTCGCCGAGGATGATCTTGAACAGGGTCGACTTGCCGACGCCGTTGCGGCCCACCAGCCCGACCTTGGAGCCGGGCGGAACCGCGACGCTGGCGCGATCGAAGAAGCGCCGGCCCCAGGCGCTGAAGGTGAGGTCTTCGATCTGAATCATGCGGGGGCTCGTCGGGGGCGTGGGCACCGGACGGACCCGGACGCGGGCCATGACCCTACCGCACCGCACCATCAGACGCGAGGGGCACGGCACGCAACCGCCCCCCTCGCCGCACGCGCCCCGGGTCGAGCCCAGGGTCGTGCCCGGACGGGAAACGAGCCGGGGCGCCGGCCTACTGAGCGGCCACCACCGAGGCTTTCACCAGCGGCGCCACCGGCACGTTCTTGTGCCAGAACGTGCCGGTGCGCCCGGTCTCGTAGCCGGTCTCGTACAGGCTGCGCATGTACGCGGTGTCGAAGCCGCGGGCCGTGGAGGCATTGGGCGCGGATTCGTCGATATAGGCGAGGTTGAAGCCGATGCCGTTGTTGCGCGTGAGCGCGTAGGTCGCGGCCAGGGTGGCGCGGCTGCGGGCGCGGCTCGCGGTGGTGAAGGAGCGCTCGACGATGGAGAGCGTGTTGTTCTGGGCCAGGTCGAATTCCGGCTCCAGGCGCCCGTTGATGATGACGTAGATGTCGGACTTGGCGCCTGCCTTGAACCGGCCGTCGCGCAGCAGGAACGATTGCGGCAGCGTGAACACCGGCGTCACCACCGAACCGTCGACATGCATCTCCTGGAAGGTGCGCTGCGCCGCCTGGACGTCGATGAGCTGCGGCGGGAACACCGCCGGGATGCTGGCCGAGGCGGTGAGCACGTTGGTGAAGAGGTCGAGGGCGGCCGGCCCGCCGCTGGTGGCGATGGCGCCCATGTTCCAGATCACGGCGCGCTGGGCATCGAGGTTCGTCGTCACCACGAGGAGACGACGGCCCTTGGCGTGCTGGGCGGCGACCGCCGCCAGGAGGTCCGGCGTCACGTAGCGCCGCACGAGGTCGCGCAGGCGCCCGTCGCCGAACAGGCCCGAACCGAACAGCACGTTGGCGAAGCTCGGCGACTGGACCAGGGTCGAGGCCACACCGCTGGTGTAGATGTCCTTCAGGATGGCGTCGTATTCCGGCCCGACGAAGGCGAAGGGCGCGATCAGCGCACCGGTGGAGACGCCGGAGACCAGGGAGAATTCGGGGCGCTTGCCGGACTCGGTCCAGCCGTTCAGCAGGCCGGCGCCGTAGGCCCCGTCGCCGCCGCCGCCGGACAGGGCGAGGTAGGCGAACGGCACCTTGCTGTTCTGGGGGCGCGCCGACATCTCGGTGAAGGTCTTCTCCGAGGCATCCGCGTAGGCGCGGACGTTCGGATCGAGCCCGGGCAGGACCGCGGCGGCCGCCTCGCTCGCCGTGTAGGACGTACGCGGCGTGGTGCCACAGGCCGCGACCTGGCCCGCGACGAGCAGGGCCAGGAGCCCCCGGGTCCAACCGAGACGACGCATGTTCGACATGTCCACAGCCAAGTCCACAGTCTGGATTCCGGAGCCCGACCCCGGCGCAACCCTAGCACGGAAAACGAGCTTGGCCGTTGCCGTGTTCCGGCTACGCTTCGCGACGCCTTACCGGTGTGGCATTCGCGCAGCAGATGCCGGGATCTCACGCGATCTCGCGAAAGCGTGTGGACGCCGGGGGCGTCCGTGGCCCGCCCCGACATCAAATGAACTTCCTGCGCACACGTCCGTTGGAGCACCATACTGTGACGGTTGACCGTCGCGGTCATGATCCGACATCCCGTTTCCCTCGCGAAACCTGCTTTCGCCGACCGGTTGCGCTTACGCAGACCGGCCGTGCCGCCCGCATGTGCCGTCGACGGTCCTGACGGATGACGGGGTGAGCAGGACAGCCCCAGGGATCGGTGGCGCGAGGAGGAGGCAGAGGCGATGGAACGAGACGATGCGTGGCACCTGACGGGCGATCTGATGGTCGAGCACGGCAAGGGCGATCCCTTCGCTGCCGCCATCCGGGCGACCCGCATGCCCATGATCGTCACGGACCCGCGCCGCGACGACAATCCGATCGTCTTCGTCAACGATGCCTTCCTGCGCCTCACCGGCTACGAGCGCGGCGAGATCATGGGGCGCAACTGCCGCTTCCTTCAGGGGCCCGACACCGACCCGAACGCGATCCAGCAGCTCCGCGAGGCGGTGGATGCCAGGCGCGACATCGCCGTCGACATCCTCAACTACCGCAAGGACGGCAGCCCGTTCTGGAATGCCCTCTACATGAGCCCGGTTATCACCAAGAGCGGTGACCTGCACTACTTCTTCGCCTCGCAGCTCGACGTGACCGACCGGGTCGACGCGCAGATGCGGACGCAGAACGAGAAGGAGCATTTCGAGCGCGAGGTCGCCAAGCGGACGCGCGAGCTGTCGGACGCCCTGGCGGCCAAGACCATGCTCGTGCACGAGGTCGACCACCGGGTGAAGAACAATCTCCAGATGGTCGCCTCGCTCCTCACGATGCAGACCCGGAGCATCTCCGACCCCACGGCGCGCGAGGCGATGAAGTCGATGCTGACCCGGGTCGAGGCCCTGGGGACGGTGCACAAGCGCCTCTACCAGTCCCACGACGTCGAGCGCTTCGATGTGGCCGAGTTCGCGCGCGAGCTCGCCACGGACCTCGTGCGCGGCTCCGGCCGCTCCGGGATCAGCCTGCACCTCGACCTGGAGCCGGTCGAGGTCCCGGTGGAGAAGGCGCCGCCCGTGGCGCTGATGATGAACGAGCTCATCACCAACGCGCTGAAGCACGCCTTCCCCGACAACCGGCCCGGCCGCCTCTCGATCCGGGTCCAGCCCGATGGACGTTACTTCGGCATCCGGATCATTGACGACGGCATCGGCATGCCCCAGGAAGTCGTGGGCACGCGTTCGTTCGGCAAGCGCCTGATCGAGAGCTTGGCGCGACAGCTGAATGCCAGTATCGCCTGGCAGCCGGGTCATCCCGGAACTTCGATCGACATTCGCCTCCCGCGCGAATCCCCGGGCGCCAAGGACAGCACGTGAGCGAACCCCTCCGGGTCCTGATCGCGGAAGACGAAGCGCTCATCCTGATGCAGCTGGAATTCCTCGTGGAGGATGCCGGCCACGTCGTCGTCGGCAGCGCGGCGACCGCCGAGGAGGCGATCGGGGTCGCCCGCGAGGTTCGGCCGGACCTCGTCTTCGTCGACCTCCAGCTGCGCGGCGGCTCGTCCGGCCTCGACATCGTCCGGACATTGCGGGACGAGGCCGCGATGATCCTGATCTTCGTCACCGCCAATGCCCAGCACCTTCCGGAGGGGTTCGAGGGGGCCGCCGGCGTGATCGCCAAGCCCTTCACCGAGGCGGTGATCTTCGACACCCTGGCGTATTTCAGCGAGTGCGTGCGCGCGCCGCCGCCGCGCTCTCCCCTGCCCCTCGGGCTGCGCCTCGCTCCCGCCTATCGCGCCACCCTCAGCGTCTAGGCCGGCTCAACGATAGCCGGCGGCCTGCAGCTCGAACAGCTCGGCGTAGCGGCCGCCCAGCGCCTGCAGCTCCGCGTGACTGCCCGACTCGATGACCCGCCCGCCGGCGAGGACCAGGATGCGGTCCGCCATGCGCACGGTGGAGAAGCGGTGCGAGATCAGCACCGCCGTGCGCCCGTGGCTCAATTCGCGAAAGCGCTGGAACACCTCGAACTCGGCCCGGGCATCGAGGGCGGCGGTGGGCTCGTCGAGGATCAGGATCTCGGCCTCGCGCATGTAGGCGCGGGCGATGGCGATCTTCTGCCACTCGCCCCCCGACAGGTCTACGCCCTCGGCGAAGCGCTTGCCCAGCGGCTGGTCGTACTGGAGCGGCAACCGGCCGATGACGCCGTCGGCGAGGCTGCGTCCGGCCGCCCGGGCCACGCGCTCGGTGTCGTCGCGCGCCTCGATCCGGCCCACGGCCACGTTCTCGTGGGCGGTGAAGCTGAAGCGCACGAAATCCTGGAAGATCACGCCGATGCGGCCGCGCAGGTCGTCGAGGTCGTAGGCGGAGAGGGGCCGGCCATCGAGGAGCACGCGGCCCTCCGTCGGGTCGTAGAGACGGGTCAGCAGCTTGACGATGGTGGTCTTGCCGGCGCCGTTCTCCCCGACCAGGGCCAGCACCTCTCCGGCCGCGAGGTGGAAGCTGAGGTCGCGCACCGCCCAGGTGTCGGTGCCGGGATAGCGGAAGCCGACCGCCTCGAAGACGATCCCGCTTCGGATCGGACGCGGCAGGGGCGCCGGGTGCGCGGGTGAGCGGATCGCCGGCACCACGGCGAAGAACGAGAACAGGTCGTCGAGATACTGGGCCTGGGAGGCGATCTGCGAGAAGCCGAGGAGCAGCCCCTCGATCAGGCCGCGCAGGCGCTGGAAGGAGCCCGCCAGGAAGGCGAGGTCGCCGATGGAGAACTGGCCGGCGGCGGTGCGCCAGACGATGGTGGCGTAGGCGAGATAGTAGGCCAGTGTGCCGAGCGCCGCGAAGGCCCCGCCCCAGCCGGCCCGGCGCAGCGCCAGGGCGCGGTTGTCGGCCACGAGCTTGGACGCCAGTCCCCGGTAGCGCTCGGCGATGTAGCCGTTCAGCCCGAACAGCTTGACCTCCTTGGCGGATTCCACGCTCGCCCCGAGGAAGCGCAGATAGTCGATCTCGCGCCGCTCGGGCGTCCGGGTCCAGGCCAGCCGATAGCCCTCGCGGTTGAAGTAGGTCTCGTTGAGAAAGGCCGGCACCAGGGCGACCGCGAGCAGCAGGATGAGCCAGGGTGCGAAGGCCACGAGGCCGAGGGCGAAGGCCACGAGGGTGATGAGATCCTGCCCCTGACCGAAGAGCTGGAACAGGAGGTTCGAACGTCCGGTGACCTGGCGGCGGGCCCGCTCGAGGCGGTCCTGCTGCGCGCTGTCCTCGAACTGCTCCAGGTCGAGCTCGGCGGCGTGCCGCATCAGCTTCAGGGTGGCGGACGTGCCGTAGAGATCGGCGACGAGGCCGTCGACCAGGGTGCTGGCCCGCCCGAGGAGGTCGGCCAGGATGGCGAGGCCGAACTCCGCCGCCACCAGCACGGCGAGGTGCCTCAGGGCCGGATCCGACAGCCAGGCCTCGGGCCCGAGGCCGCCCGGATGCGGCCGGGCATGCTCGGCCACGATCGCGTCGAGGATGAGCTTGGCGAGGTAGAGCATCGCGACGGGCAGGCTGGCCCGCGCCAGGCGCAGGCCAAGGCTGACCACGAGCAGGCGCGGACTCGCGGCATAGACGAGGCGCGCCAGGGCCGGCAGGTGGCGCAGGGCGCCGAGGCGCGCGGAGAGGGCGGTCAGGGGAGAGCGGCGATCGGGCATCGGCCGGGACCATGACCGGGAGAGGCACCCCCGTCGATGCCGCAGACGCCGCACCCAGTCGCGCAGATGTCAGCGTGGGACCGGCCGAAGTCTTCAAGCTCTTGAGGACAGGCGACCCGGCGGCGAGACTTCACTTTATCGCCTATGTTAGGCGTTCATCCTCTTCACAGGCGCGAGGCCGCCCTCACAATGCTCAGCGGTTCAGCGGTCCTGCGGGTCGGCATTCTCATCGTGGTGGCAGCCGTCCTGGCCGGGATCATCCAAATCCTGCGTCCGCATGACGGCGGAACACCGGAGGCGCCGATCAGCCGGACGGCCCCGGAGACCGGGGCTGCCGGAACCCAGGCGGCCGTGCCGCCGGCCGTGACGCGGCCCGTCTCCCCGGTGTCGCCGGCGCCCCTGCCGCAGGCTGCGCCATCCCCCGCGCCGGTGCCACAAGCCGCCGTGCCGCCGACGCCCGCGCCCGCACCGAATGCGCCCCTGCCGGCACCGACGCCGAATGGCGCTTCGCCCACGTCACCGCTGCCGAGTGCGCCGGCCCTGCCGTCTCCCGGTCCGGATCTCGGGACGACCGCCCGGCCGACGAGTCCATCGGCCGGCGAGGAGGCCATCGACAACGCCGCCGAGACGGCCGGGCCGCGGGGCGTCGCGATCGTCGACCTCAACACCGGAACCGTCGCCGAGCTGAACGGCCTCCGGGGCGGCGGCATGATCGGGCGCGCCATCGTGCAGAAGCGGCCCTACGCCTCGGTCAGCGAGCTGCTGTCGAAGCGCGTCCTCAGCCGGGCGGTCTACGAGCGGATCAAGGATCAGGTCACGGTGCGCTGAGGCCCGTTTCGGGTAGCGCGCCACGCGCCGGCTGCCTAAGATGCGGCTCCAGGAAGCCGGAAAGTCGCTTCGATCACCAGGGACGAGCCATGTTTGCGCAAGCCGGGGGCGTTACCTTTCGCGAGGATCTCGGCGTCGAGGAGACCACCGAGACCGACAACATCGTCCGGTGGGACGGCGAGAAGCTCTACGTGGAGCACGACATCTATCACAACGGCCAGCTGATCCACCGCAAGTACCGCAAGAACGTCAGCGAGGCGGTGGCCCGGGCGCTGCAGGCGCTGATCAACCGCGCGCAGCAATAGGCGTCCGGATCCCCGCGCGGGCGCCCCCGGCGCCAGCGCGCTACTTTCCGATCCAGTCGTGCCCCGCCACCACCGCCTCCACGGTGCGGGTCCAGGTGCCGGGCTGGTCCGTGGATCCCGTCCCGAGGGCGCGCTGGACCATGACGCTGTCGCTCCAGCGCCCGAACTTGTAGCCCACCGCCGGCAGGAGCCCGACGCGAACGAAGCCGCAGGCCTCGTGGAGGCGGAGCGAGGCCTCGTTCTGCGCATCGATGTAGCCGATCATCTGCCGGTAGCCGCCCGCGGCGCAGGCCTCGATCAGGGCCGGCAGCAGGCGCCGGCCGATGCCGGCGTGCAGGTGCTCGTGGTGGACGTAGATCGAGTGCTTGAGGGTGTAGCGATAGGCCGGACGCTTGCGGAACGGCACCGCGTAGGCGTAGCCCGCCACGATCCCGTCGCGGTCGGCCACGAGGTGCGGCAGGCGCTTCTTGCGCATGGCCTTGCGCCGCTTCTTCAGATCGTCGGGATGGAGCGGATCCGCCTCGAAATCCCCGACATCGCCGACGCCGCGCCGGATGTGGTGGGCGTAGATGTCCACCATGTCCGGCACGTCGCTATCCGACGAGGGCCGGATGACGAGGTCGGGATCGCTCTCGGACGAGCCCGCCATCAGCGCCCCTCGCGCATGACGCGGGGCTCTCGCATGACATAGGTGTGGAACCGGATCGTCCCGTCCGGATCCACGTCGCGGAACACGCCCTGGATCTCGGCCTCGAAGCCCGGGAACAGGTTCGCGGAGCGCTCGAACATCTTGAAGTAGTCCAGCATGGGTTTGGCCCGCTCGTCCAATCGCTCGCCGGGAAGCACCGTGCCGATGCCCGGCGGGTAGACCAGAAGCAAGGTCGTCGCCACGCGCCCCTCGGCTTCCGCGATCGGCACGTAATCGACGTTGTTGCGGGTGAGCTGCTGCACCGCCTCCTTGGGCGTCATCACCATCTCGGGCAGGTGCCCCGGCTCGAACTGCTTGCGCTGGAGCGTGCTGGTGCCGTGCTCGCGGTGGAAGGCGTGGAAGTCGGCGCAGAGATCGCGCAGGCGTACGCCCTTGTAGCGATTGGGCCGGCGCCGCACGAATTCGGGCATCGCCTCCTCGAGGGGCACGTTGTCGTCGTGCAGGCGCTTGAAGGCCACGAGGCCGGAGATCAGCGTGCCGGCCTTGGAGGATTCGACGCCCGGGGTCAGCAGGAAGAGGAGCGAGTTCAGGTCGTTCTTCTCCGGGACGATGCGGTTTTCACGAAGATACTGAGCCACGATGGGGGCCGGCACGCCGTGCTCGGCATACGCGCCCGTGTGCCGGTTGAAGCCCGGGGTGAGCACGGTGAGCTTGTTGGGGTCGGTCATGGCGTAGTCCGGCGCCACGTGGGTGAAGCCGTGCCAGTCCGCCCCCGGGGTCAGCTCCCAGTACTTCGCGTTGCCGGCAAGCTCGTCGGTGGAGAGGCTCTCCCACGGCACCTTGCCGTCCGGCCCCTTGACCGTGTCCGGCACGAAGGGATCGAAAAACCAGCGCCGCAGGGGATCGCCCTCCTTCTCCTCGAACTCGCGGCGGATGGCCCGGACCTTCTTGCGCCACTCGATGCCGAGGCGGATCGTATCGTCCCAGAGGACGACGCCGGAGCGCCCCTTCATCATCTGCGCGCCCACGTCGAGGGAGGCGAACAGGGGGTAGAACGGCGAGGTCGAGGCGTGGACCAGGAAGGTCTCGTTGAAGCGCCGGTGCTCGATGCGCCGGGTCTGGCCGCGGATGTGGCTGTCCTTGGTGTGGATCTGCGAGGCCTGCGAGAAGCTCGCCAGCTGCTTGTGCGTCGACTGCGTGGCGATGATGCCCGGCGAGGTCTCGTCGAGGCCTTTCAGCCCCATGGCGAAGCGGCCGGCGAAGAGCGGGTGGAACTTCATGAAGCCCGCCCAGGCCTCGTCGAAGAGGATGTAGTCGCAGAGATGCCCGATCTTATCGAGGATCATCTGCGCGTTGTAGATCGTGCCGTCGTAGGTGCACTGCTCGACCACCGCGACGCGGAACGGCCGCTCGCGCCGCCAGGCCTCCTTGTCGGTGATCAGCGGGTTGGTGCGGATCTTCTCGCGGATCGCCTTCTCGTCCAGCGCCTCGTGGTACATCGGGCCGATCAGCCCATAGGCGTTGCGGTCGGTCTCGAGGAAGACGGGAATCGCGCCGCCGAGGAACAGCGCGCCGTGATGCGCGGCCTTGTGGTTGTTGCGGTCGAAGAGCACGAGGTCGCCCTCGGCGACCAGGGCCGAGAGCACGATCTTGTTGGAGGCCGAGGTGCCGTTGAGGACGAAGTAGGTCTTCTCCGCCCCGAAGATGACGGCCGCTTCCTTCTGGGCCTTCAGGGCCGGCCCCTCGTGGACAAGGAGATCGCCGAGGTCGAGCACCGAGTTGTCGAGATCGTCGCGGAACACCGCCTCGCCGAGATGCTCGACGAAGATCCGCCCGATCGGCGAACGGTTGTAGAAGATGCCGCCGTTGTGGCCCGGGCAGGTCCAGAGCTGGTTGCCCTGCTCGGCATAGTCGACCAGCGCGCCGAAGAACGGCGTCTTCAGGGTCTCGGCATATTGCTTCACCCGGCTCACCAGGCCGCGGGCGATGTAGTCCGGGGTCTCCTCGGCGAGGAAGATGTACCCGTCGATGAAGTCCAGCACCTCGACGGGGATGTCTTCCAGGCGCTTGCGCCGGACCATGATGACGATGGGCATCTCCAGCCCGCGCTTGCGCATCAGGTTGATCAGCGCCGCGGCCTTGCCGTCGAGGCCGCGCTTGCCCCAGTCCACCACCATGCAGCCGATGGCCGAATCGGTCTGGACCGCGATGGCCGCATCCTCGACGCGGCGAGCCCGCACCACCTCGAAGCCGAGCTTCTCCACGGAGCCGATGATCTGCTGGACGCGCACGCCCTCGAGATCGTCCGGGTCGAAGTTCGGCGCGCACATCAGGACGGTGAAGCGGCGAAAGAAGTCCATGCGGAAAAGGCTCCCAGAGGGGTTTGGCGCACCGTTCGCGACAGGACGTGACGCTTCGATGACGATCTTGCGGCGGTCGCGGTGTTTTCAGGCTCCCCGCGCTGCGACAGAGAGCCGGCTTACGATCAGCCGCGCCGTTTGACGAGCCCGAGTCGGCGGATCACGCCGTAGACCGCCAGGGCGGCGACCGCGCAGATGAGCAGGGCGAGGAGCGAGCCGTCCTCGAACTCCCCCAGGAACAGCCCCTTGGTGTTCATGCCGAAGACGCCGGTCACCAGGGTCGGCGGCAGGAACAGCGCGGTGAGGATCGACAGGGTGAAGAGCTGGCGGTTGGTCTCGGCCGCCGTGCGCCCGGCGATCTCATCCTGCAGCAGGCGGCTGCGCTCGGACAGGACCAGCATGTCGCGGTGGAGCGAGTCGAGGCGCTGGACCACCCGGGCAGCCATGCGCTTCACCGCATCGGGCAGGGCGTCGTCCGCCTCCTCGGTCTCGGCTTCGAGGCGGTGGAAGACCGCGCTCAGGCCCGCCAGCTGGCGGTGCTGGCGCACGGTCTGCCGGCGGATCGGCGCCAGGGGCCGGGGATCGTCGGGCTGATCCTCGTCGAGCATGCGGTCCTCGATGGCGTCGAGGGCATCGGAGAAGCGCCGCGCGGAGGCGTCGAGGGAGGCGGCGACGCCCGCGACGAAGATCTCGAGGAGACCCGCCGGCGTCGTCACCCGGCGCCCGGCCAGCACCGCGTCGCGGGCGGCCTCGGCGGCGGCGGTGGCGTGCCGGCGCCCGCTCACGAGGCGCTGCGCACCGAGGACGCAGTGGAGGCGTCCGGCCGGCTCATCCGCGATCCGGCCGTCGAACTCGCGTGCCCGGTCGGCGATCACGAGGCCGAGATCGGTGCCCTCGATCACCACGCGCTGGTGACCGTCACGGGCGAAGGTGGCGACGGCGAGCGCCGGCGGTCCGAAGCGCCCGGCGGCGATCAGTCCGTCGAGGCGCGCATCGACGAGGTCGAGATGCAGCCACAGGAACCCCTCCGCGACGGGCTCCGGCAACTCGCCGCCCTCCCAGAGGCGCCCACGCCCCGCGGCGTCGAACACCATCGCGAAGAGCAGACACGGCAGGGCGGCGGTATCGGAGAGGAGACGCGGCATGCGGGCGGCCCTGTTGCCGGCAAACCGCCGACGGTCGCGGCGCTGGATCGCAAGTGTGGGCGACAGTGTCGTGACGGTCGTGGGCAACCGGGTCGGGACCGCGGCTCGGACCATGGCCCCATCCTGGTCTCCCCGTCGACGGGCGCGCGGAGAGGCACCGCGCGGAGAGGCACGCCGTCGCCCGCGATGCTTCCCCCCCGGCGCCGGTCGACAACGTGATATCGCCCGCGACAAACGCCGCGGCATCGGGCTTGCTCGGCGCAGGGCAGAACAGCGGGGCGGCATGGTCGAGAAGCTTCTTCACGCGGGCGCGAGCCTCGCCCTGCTGCTGGCCGTCGCCGTGCTGT
Organism: Methylobacterium sp. AC690; assembly: GCF_979256535.1. NCBI lineage: Bacteria > Pseudomonadati > Pseudomonadota > Alphaproteobacteria > Hyphomicrobiales > Methylobacteriaceae > Methylobacterium > Methylobacterium sp. AC690. Next base: position 118,251 of record NZ_CEEDOX010000015.1, read on the forward strand.
TCTCCACCAACCGCCGGGCGATTTCGCCCCGGGTGGTGCTCTCGGCCCTGGCGCTGCAGCTGGCGCTGGGAGCCCTGGTGCTGTTCATTCCGGCGGGCCGGACGGGCCTCGCGGCGGCGGCGTCCTTCGTCCAGACCGTGCTGGACTACGGCGACCGGGGCACCGCCTTCCTGTTCGGCGGCCTCGTGGAGCCGCGGATGTTCGAACTGTTCGGCGGCAGCGGCTTCATCCTGGCCCTGCGCATCCTGCCGCAGATCCTCTACGTCTCGGCGCTGATCGCGGTGCTCTACCATTTCGGCGTGATGCAGGCCGCCGCGCGCGGCATCGGCGCGGTGCTGCAGCGGGTGATCGGCACCTCGCGGATCGAGACCTTCTCGGCGGTGATCACCATCGCCATCGGCCAGAGCGAGATCGCCATCGCGCTGCGCCCGTTCCTGGTGGCGCTGACCTCGGCCGAACTGTTCGCCGTGATGTCGAGCGGGGCCGCCTCCACGGCGGGCACGATCCTCGCCGGCTACGCGGCGCTGGGGGTGCCGATGGAGTACCTCCTGGCCGCCAGCGCCATGGCGGTGCCGGGCGGGCTCCTCTACGCCAAGATCCTGGTGCCGACGACGGAGCCGAGCCGGATCACCTCCACGCGGGTCACCTTCGCGGAGACGCGGGCGGTCAACGTCATCGAGGCGGCGGCCGACGGCACCCAGAAGGGGCTCGCCGTGGCGGTCTCGGTGGGGGCGATGCTGATCGCGTTCACGGGACTGATCGCCCTGCTGAACGGGTTCATGGGCTGGGCCGGTGGCCTCGCGGGCTATCCCGCCCTGAGCCTGGAGGGCATCCTCGGCACGGTGTTCGCGCCCCTGGCCTGGCTGATGGGCGTGCCCTGGGACCAGGCCGGCCTCGTCGGCGGGGCCTTGGGTCAGAAGATCGCCTTCAACGAGTTCCTGGCCTACGCGCAGCTCTCGCCGGTCCTGAAGGGCGGTACCCTCGATCCGCGGACGGCCGCGATCCTGTGCTTCGCCCTCTGCGGCTTCGCCAACCTGACCTCGGTGGCGATCCAGCTCGCGAGTCTCGCCAGCCTCGCGCCGGAGCGCAGGGCGGAGATCGCCCGGTTCGGCCTGCGCGCGATCCTGGCCGGCACCCTGTCCAACCTGACGAGCGCGACGCTCGCCGGGTTGTTCATCGGGGCCTGACGGCGATGCCGGCCAGGACGGGGGCGCGGAGGCTCATGCGGCGGCGAGCTTCGCCGCCTTGACCTTCGCGGGACCGGCCTTGGTGACGGCCGTGAGCGGCAGCTCGATGTCGATGTCGAGGGTCGACATGTCCTGTCCGCGGTCGAGGCGGATCTGCACCTTGTCGCTGTTCACCTCGACGTGCTTGGCGATGACCGCGAGGATCTCCTCGCGCAGCACCATCACGAGATCGGAGCCGCCGACCCCCGCCCGTTCATGGGCGAGGATGAGTTGCAGGCGGTCCCGGGCGACCGGCGCCGAACCGCGCCGGTTGAACATGTTGAGGAGGCTCATGCTGCCCTCCGGGTGAAGAGTTTGTCGAGGAAGGACTTCTTGTCGGTGGGGACCGACATCGGGACCGCATCGCCGTTGAGGCGGCGCACGGCGTCGGTGTAGGCGCGGGCCGGGGCGCAGAGCGGGTTGTTCAGGGTCACCGGGCAACCGACGTTCGAGGCGCGCAGGACTTCCATGCTCTCCGGGATGATGGCGAGCAGCGGGATCGAGAGGATCTCGAGCACGTCCTCGATCTTGAGCATGTCGCCGCGATCGGCCCGGGCAGGGTCGTAGCGGGTGAGGATCAGGTGCTTGTCCATCGTCTCGCCGCGCTCGGCCTTCAGCGTCTTGGAGTCGAGCAGGCCGATGATGCGGTCGGAGTCGCGCACCGAGGAAACCTCGGGGTTCGTCACCACCACGGCGACGTCGGCGTGGCGCATGGCCAGCGTGGCGCCGCGCTCGATGCCGGCCGGCGAGTCGCAGATCACCCAGTCGAACTTCTCACGCAGCTCGTCCATGACGCGGGCGACGCCCTCGTCGGTGAGCGCATCCTTGTCGCGGGTCTGCGAGGCGGGCAGCAGGTGGAGCTTGTCCAGGCGCTTGTCGCGGATGAGGGCCTGGTTGAGCTTGGCGTCGCCGTTGACCACGTTGATGAGGTCGTAGACGACGCGCCGCTCGGCGCCCATCACGAGATCGAGGTTGCGCAGGCCGACGTCGAAGTCGACCACCGCCACGCTCTTGCCGGCCTGCGCGAGCGCCGCGCCGAGGGCCGCCGTCGTCGTCGTCTTGCCGACGCCGCCCTTGCCTGATGTCACGACCAGAATTTTGGCCATATGAGCTGTCTCCTCAATCCAAGGATGCGAATTTGATGGCGCCGCCATCGAGCCAGATTTGCACGGCCTTGCCGCGCAGGTGGTTGCCCATCTCCTCGGCCGTGCGGACGAGGCGGTCGATACCGAGAAGCTCGGGCTCGAACTTGCGGCAGCAGATGCGGGCGCGGGGGTTGCGGGCGGCGCCGGCGATGGCCCGGCCGCGCAGCGCGCCGTAGACGTGGATGGAGCCGCCGGCGAGGATCTCCGCGCCGGAGGAGACCGACCCCATGACGGTGACGTCGCCGGTGGGGTGGACGATGGATTGCCCGGACCGGACCGAGCCCTCGATGGTGAGGGACGTCGTGGCCGGCTCGAGGGGTGCCGGCGGCACCTCGGGCTCCGGCTCCGGCTGGGCCGGGATCTCGATCATGTTCGAGGGCCGTCCCTGGACGAGGAGCGGCGGGCGCCCCGGTCCGAGGAGCGACACGTCCGTGCCCTCGATGCCGAGGATGCGGATCTGCCGGCTGCCGAGTTCGGCGAGCAGCGTGTCGAGGTCCGGCGCGGCGGGCGCCAGCGCCGCCACGTCGAGGATCAGGGCGCGCCCGTCGAACAGGGTCGGCGAGCGCTTGAGCGCTTCGTCCAGATCGGCGAACCAATCGGGAAGCGGGGTCTCCGGGGCCAGCACCAGGGACTTGAAGGCGCGGCCACGAAGCTGAACGGGTCTGCGGGGAGGGCTTGTGTCAGTCACGGGCTCTCGCGATTCCTTACCAGACCATTGATGCCCGGTATGGTTACCGCTTCGTTAACAACCCGTGTTCAAAGGATTAAAGGCGCGCATTTTCCTCGGATCCGATGATCCAGGGACGGGATACGCGAAAAGAGATCGGCCCCGGAGGGGGCGCACGACGGCCTGGGCCCGTCGCGCGCCCCCCCCCCGGGGCCGGATTCGTCAGGTAAGGGTCGTCGCCCGGGCGACGACCCGGTTCACCGCGTGGTGGGCAGCAGCCAGTTCGGCAGCCACATGGCGATGCCGGGCACGAGGCAGAGGATCAGGATCGCCACCGCCATCAGGATCACGAAGGGCAGCGTGCCCCAGATGATGTCCTTCAGCGGGATGTCGGGCGCGATGTTCTTGATGACGAAGATGTTGAGGCCCACCGGCGGGTGGATCAGGCCCATCTCCATGGTGATGGTCATCACGACGCCGAACCAGACGAGGTCGAACCCGGCGGCCTTGAGCGGCGGCAGGATGATCGGCGCCGTCATCAGGATGATCGAGACCGGCGGCAGGAAGAAGCCGAGCAGGATCACGAGGCCGAGGATCGTCACCAGCAGCACCCAGGGGGAGAGCTGCATCGCCACGATCGCGGCCGCCGCCGACTGCGAGATGTGCAGGTAGCTCATCACGTAGGCGTAGAGGAGCGACATGCCGATGATCAGCATCAGCATGGTCGATTCCCGCAGGGTCGCGGTGAGGATCGGACCCACGTCGCGCGGACGCCAGACGCCGTAGATGACGGCGATCAGGCCCAGGGCCAGGAGGCCGCCGAGGCCCGCCGTCTCGGACGGGGTGGCGTAGCCGCCGTAGAGGGCCACCATCACGCCGGTGAGCAGGATCACGAAGGGCAGCACCCGCGGCAGCGTCGAGAAGCGCTGGCGCATGCTGTAGGTATCCTCCGCGAGGATCGGCGAAGCCGTGCCGTTCCGCTCGTAGGCGACCTTCGCGGCCGCGTATTCCGCGCGGAACCGGTAGACCGACCAGGTCGCGAACAGGCCGACGAGGAGGAGGCCCGGTCCGATGCCGGCGAGGAACAGGCGTCCCAGCGACTGCTCGGCCGCCACCGCGTAGAGGATCATGGTGATCGAGGGCGGCAGCAGGATGCCGAGGGTGCCGCCCGCGGCGATGATGCCGGCGGCGAAGCCCGGCGAGTAGCCGCGCTTGCGCATCTCCGGGATGCCGGCCGAGCCGATGGCCGAGCAGGTGGCCGGGCTCGACCCCGCCATGGCGGCGAAGAGCGCGCAGGCGAACACGTTGGCGATGCCGAGGCCGCCGGGGATGCGATGCATCCAGGCATGCATGGCCGAGTAGAGGTCCTGCCCGGCCTTGGACCGCCCGATCGCCGCGCCCTTCAGGATGAAGAGCGGGATCGACAGCAGGGTGATCGACGCCATCTCCTCGTAGACGTTCTGCGCCACCGTATCGAGGGAGGCGCCCGGCATGAAGACGTACATGAAGGCCAGGGCGACGAAGCCCAGGGCGAAGGCGATGGGGATGCCGGCGAGCATCGCGCTCAGGGTGGCCCCCGCATAGAGGAAGCCGATGGCCGCGACGCTCATGGATGCCTCCCGGTGACCTTCGTGTCCGGCACGGTGTTGGCGAGGGGATCGCCGAGGGGCCGCGTGCCCGTCGGGGTACCGCCGGGGTGCCCCTGCGTGTCGCGGTTGAGATCGGCACCGAGGCCGATCTTGGGATTCGCCCAGCCGGCCTTCTCGGCGCCGTAGAGGATCTCCTCGGCGATCTGCAGGGCGAACTGGATGCCCAGCAGGGTCATGCCGATCGCCATCAGGATGTAGGGGATCCAGAGCGGCGGCCCCCAGCTCGACTGCGACACCTGTCCGTCGACCCAGGCCTCGTGGAGCAGGGTCCAGCTCTTCCAGGCGAAGAACGCCACGAAGATGAAGCTGATCACGTCCGCCACCAGGAGGCGGGCGCGGTTGACCCGCGGCGAGAGCAGGCCCGTCAGCGCCTCGATGGCCACGTGGCCGCGCTTGGCCTGCACGGCGGCGGCCGAGAAGAAGGTCGCGCCGACGATCAGGAACACCGCCATCTCGTCCTGCCAGTCGGTGGGCTCGTGCAGGACGTAGCGGATGACGACGCTGTAGCTGAGCACCAGGCAGGCGCAGACCAGGGCGATGCCACCGAGCAGCATGATGACGTGATTGACGCCCTTCAGGGCCCGGTCGATGGTGCCGAGGAGCCCCGGAACCCGGGGCTCTGCCGTGGTGTGCGTCTCGGCGGCGGCCGAAGCCGCGTCGAAGGCGTGGCTCACGACACCTGCTCCGCCAGCTTGAGGAGCTCGGCGCAGCCGGCCGACTTGCCCGCGAAGTCCTTCCAGGCGGTCTCCCGGGCGATGTCGCGCCACTGGCCCAGGGTCTTCTCGTCGAGATTCTGGACCTTCGCGCCGGCCTTGGTGAAGATCTCCTCGACCTTGGTGTCGTCCGCCTTGGCCCCGGCCTGCCCGAACGGCTCGAGCTCGGCGCCGATGGCCATGATCAGGTCCTGCTGGTCCTTGGGCAGGCGCTCGAAGGCGAGCTTGGACATCATCAGCGGCTCGAGCATGAACCAGTAGGAGCGCTCGCGGCCCGAGGTCAGGGCCTTGCCCAGTTCCTCCAGGCGGAACGAGATCAGGCTGGTGGAGGAGGTGATGACCGCGTCGCACGCGCCGGTCTGCATGGCGGCGTAGGATTCGCTGGAGGGGATCGACAGGGTGGCGGCGCCGGCCTGCTTCATCATCAGGTCCATCTCGCGGGACCCGCCCCGGACCTTGAGGCCCTTGGCATCCGACGGTGCGAAGAGGGGACGCTCGCGGCTGGCGACGCCGCCCGCCTGCCAGACCCAGGAGACGAGGATGATGCCCTTGGCGTCGAGGATCTCGGTGAGTTTGCGACCCACCGGCGCCTTCTTCCAGGCGATGGCCTGCTCGTAGGAGCTCACCAGCGCCGGCATCAGGCCGATGTTCAGCTCAGGCACCTCGCCGCCCGCGTAGGGCGAGGGATAGAGCGACAGGTCGAGGGCGCCCTTCCGCATGGCCGCGAACTGAGCGTTCGTCTTCATCAGCGACGAGCCCGGGTAGACCTGCACCTCGAGGGCCCCCTTCGAGCGCTCGGCCAGGGCCATCGCGAACTTGCGGCACATGCGATCGCGGAAGTCGCCCTCGTCGATGGTGCCGCCTGGGAACTGGTGCGAGAGCTTCAGGGTGGTGGCAGCCTGGGCCCGCGAGCCCAGGGACAGGATGGCGGGGGCGGCGAGGCCGCCGGCGACGAGGGCACGGCGTGTCAGCATCATGGCGTGTCTCTCCCTGGGCCGGTGCCCGGCCGCTTCGTTTTGCAGCGCAGCATTTATACTGCGCTGCATCTTCGTTATACATGAAACGACGCCTTGTATATTTTGTCAACGCGATTGAATAATGGTGGACGCCTGATTTTCGCGAGTCGGCGGGATTAAAACGGGCCGGGATCTCAGCGCATGAACCAATCGCGCCGCCTCAGGCAGACCATCGAGACCGAGATCGTGGACGGACGCGTCGCCATCGGCGCGCGCCTCGACGAGACGGAGCTCGCCGAGCGCTTCGGGGTCTCGCGCACGCCGATCCGCGAGGCACTTCTGCAACTCGCCATGACGGGCCTCGTGGAGATCAAGCCCCGGCGTGGGGCCATCGTCAGCGCCCCCGATCCGCAACTCCTGATCGCCATGTTCGAGACCATGGCGGAGATCGAGGCCTCCTGCGGGCGGCTGGCGGCGCGCCGGCTCATCCCCGACGACGAGGCCGCGCTCAAGGCGGCCCTGGCGGCCTGCGCCGCCTCGGCCGCGGCCGGCGACCCCGAGACCTATTACGCGGAGAACTACGTCTTCCACACGGTGGTGTACCGGGCCTGCCGGAACGGCTTCCTGGAGGAGCAGGCGCGCCAGTTGCACCGGCGGCTCGCGCCCTTCCGACGGCTCCAACTGCGCGCCCGCAACCGCCTCGGCCAGTCCCTGGCCGAGCACGAGGCCATCGTGGCCGCCATCGTGTCGGGCGACGAGACCGCGGCCTCCGACCGGCTGCGGGCCCACGTCATCGTCCAGGGCGACCGCTTCTCGGATCTGGTGGCCGGCCTGCGCTCGATCAACGCCGCGGCCTGACCAACCGCGAGGACGTCGCCCCGATCTCAGCCCGGGGCGACAACACAACCGACGGATGTCGCCCGGTGGAAAGCAAGTCAATCTTAAGGGAGGTCCGCTAATCGAGACCTGCTCATTCTCGCCAAGCGGTCACCGGCTTTTCCCATGCGCCTCTCTCTCAAGTCGACCCTGATCGGCCTATTCGGTCTACTGGCGGTCATCACCACCGGGCAGGGGCTCGTCTCCCTGGCGAAGATGGATGCCATCGGCGACCGCATCACGGTTCTATCCGACAACGCCCTCCCCTCCGTCGATGCCGCCCATGCCATGAATGCCCTGGTGATGCGGATCCGGCTCTGGCAGTTCCGCTACGTCATCGCCGACACCGCCGAGGAGCGCACCAACAGCGTCGCGCAGGCGGCGACCCTGGCGACGGAACTGGAGACCCGGCGCGCGGCCTACCGGACGCTGGTGAGTTCCCGCGCCGAGGGCATCCTCTACGACGAGGTCAGCGCCAAGCTCGCCCAGATGGGCCAGGACTGGACCCAGCTCCAGGCTATCGATCCGACCCGGCGCGACGAGATCCTGGCCCTGTTCCGGGGGCCGATGAACGCCAACTATCTCGCCACCAGCGCCAGCATGCGCAAGCTCGTGACGCTCAACGGCGAGGCCGGCGAGGCCGCCAAGGCGGCGGCGCGCGCGGAACAGGCGAGTGCCGTGCGGACCACCCAGGTCATGCTCGGGCTCTCCGTCCTGATGGCGCTGGCCGCCATGGCCTACACGATCCGCGGCATCACCCGGCCGCTGGGCGCGATGACGGCGGCCATGCGGCGCGTGGCGGACGGCGAGGCCGAGACCGAGATCCCGAGCGTCGGCCGCCAGGACGAGATCGGCGCCATGGCCGACACGCTCGAGACCTTCCGGGCCAATCTCCTGCGCAGCCGCGCCCTCGAGGACGAGACCCGCCTCGCCCGTGCCGGTGCCGAAGCGCAGCGCAAGGCCGCGATGCGCGAGATGGCCGACGGGTTCGAGGGCGCCGTCGGCGGCATCCTCGACCGGGTGACTGCGGCGGCGGGCCAGCTGCGCGGCACAGCCCAGAGCATGGCCAACACCGCCTCCGAGACGGCCCAGCAATCCAGCACGGTCGCGGCGGCGGCGGACCAGGCGGCCTCCAATGTCGGCATGGTGGCGGCCGCCGCCGAGGAACTCGGGGCCTCGGTCCAGGAGATCGGGCGCCAGGTCGACGGCTCCACGGAACTCGCCCAGCGGGCGGTGGACGAGGCCGCCCGGACCGCGTCGCAGGTCCAGGAACTCAGCGCCGCCGCCGCGCGGATCGGCGACGTCGTCGCCATGATCTCGACCATCGCGGGCCAGACCAACCTGCTGGCGCTGAATGCCACCATCGAGGCGGCCCGCGCCGGTGAAGCGGGCCGGGGCTTCGCCGTGGTGGCGGCCGAGGTCAAGGAACTGGCCAACCAGACCGCCCGGGCCACCGAGGAAATCAGCGGCCAGATCGGCCGCATCCAGGGTTCCACCGGCCAGGCCGTGACCGCGATCGAGGGCATCAGCGGTCGGATCCGCGAGATCAGCCACGTGGCCACCTCGATCGCGGCGGCGGTGGAGGAGCAGGGCGCGGCCACCCAGGAGATCGTGCGCAACGTCGGCGAGGCCGCCACCGGCACCGGCGAGGTCACGACCAACATCGCCGGGGTCGCCGGAGCGGCCGAGGCAACGGGGGCGGCCGCGTCGCAGGTCCTGGCCTCGGCCTCCGAGCTCTCGCACGAAGCCGAGCATCTCGCACAGGAACTGGCACGCTTCCTCGGCACCGTCCGGGCGGCCTGACCGGACCCTGCGCGGGCGGGACCCGGAAACCCTCGAGGGCAACCGGTCCACCTGTCAGGGAGCGCCCGTCCGCGGGCCGGCGCTCCGTGCGACCCGCCGGGGGGCAAAGGTCGTCCGCCCGCGGGGGGCGTCCCCGATGCGAGCGGCTCGAGCCGCGCTAGCCGACCGACCCGGCCGCCTCGCGCCGGGCGGCGCCGAAATTCTCGGCGATCACCGGGGTCCGGGCCCGGATGTGGGCGCGCATGAGCAGGGCCAGCGCATCGCCGTCGCGGGCGCGCAAGAGCGAGATCATCCGCTCGTGCTCGGCCACCGACTGCGCCCACTGCTCCGGCGTCTGATGTACGGCGTAGCGTGAGCGCTGGATGCGGCCCGAGAGGCTGTCGTAGATGCCCCCGAGGGTGGCGTTGCGGCTGGCCCGCATGATGCCCTCGTGGATTTCCCGGTTGAGGGCGAAGTAGACCCCCTCCTCGCCGGCCCGCCAGGCCGCCACCATGGCCTCGTGATCGCGCGAGATGCCGTCGATCTCCGCATCGGTGATGATGCGGCAGGCGAGATCGGCGGCGGTGGCCTCCAGGCCGGCGATGACCTCGATCATCTCCTCGATCTCGGATTGCGACAGGCTGGCGACGCGGGCGCCGCGATTGGGCAGCAGCTCGAGCAGCCCCTCGGTGGCGAGGATCTTGATCGCCTCGCGCAGGGGCGTGCGCGAGATGCCGAAGCGCTCGGTCAGTTCGCTTTCGTTGATCCGCGCCCGTGGCTCCAGCTCACCCGCGCGGATGAGGTCGCGCATTCGGTCGACGACTTCATCGTGAAGATAGCGCCGGTTGATGCCGAGGCCCGGTTCGATCTTGTTCATGGGTCCACGACGTCTGGAAGAGGAATGAAAAATACTCCCTCTGGTAATCCGTCGACTCAGAATTGTCGAGGGATTGCGGAACTATAGCCCGGTTCCGCGCAGAGGCCGCCCGCGAAATCCACGCGATGCCACCGGGATGGCGGAGTCGCGTGTCTTCGAGTCCCTGGGGGCCACCGAATACCACCCCACCCCGATCCGGCGGGGGCTTCTCTCAGCGCAGCTCTTCGTGCCAGGTCCGGCCGTCGCGCTCGATCAGCGCGATGCCGGCGGTGGGGCCCCAGCTTCCGGCAGCGTAGGGCCGCGGCGGCTCGGGCCGGTCGGCCCAGGCCTTCAGGAGGGAATCGGCCCAGGCCCAGGCGACCTCGACCTCGTCGCGGCGCATGAACAGCGTGGCGTTGCCGCGCACCACGTCCATGAGCAGGCGCTCGTAGGCATCGGGGTAGCGCTGCTTGAAGGTCTCCTCGAAGGAGATGTCGAGGTTGGTCGGCCGCAGCCGCATTCCGCCCGGACCCGGATCCTTGGTCATGACCTCGAGCTTGATCCCCTCCTCCGGCTGGAGCCGGATGACGAGGCGGTTGGGCTCGCGCCCGAAGGATTCCGCCGGGAAGATCGAGAACGGCGAGGCGCGGAACTGCACCACGATCTCGGAAAGCTTCCGGGGCAGCCGCTTGCCGGTGCGCAGGTAGAACGGCACGCCGGCCCAGCGCCAGGACTGCACCTCGAGCTTCAGGGCGACGAAGGTCTCGGTCCGGCTGTCGACGTCCCCGCCGAGGTCGGCGCGGTAGCCGTCCACCGGCTTGCCGTTGACGGCGCCCGCCGCGTACTGGCCGCGCACCGTCACGCTCTGCACGTCGTGCGGCGTGATGGGCTTCAGGGCCCGCAGGACCTTCAGCTTCTCGTCGCGCACCGAATTGGCGTCGAGGGAGAGCGGGCTCTCCATCGCCATCAGGCAGAGAAGCTGCAGCATATGGTTCTGAACCATGTCGCGCAGGGCGCCCGAGGTGTCGTAGTACCCTGCGCGGCCCTCGACGCCGACGGTCTCGCCCACCGTGATCTGGACGTGGTCGATGACATCGGCCGTCCAGAGCCGCTCGAAGATGGTGTTGGCAAAGCGCAGGGCGAGCAGGTTCTGCACCGTCTCCTTGCCAAGATAGTGGTCGATGCGGAAGATCTGCTCCTCGGGAAACACCGTGCCGACCGCGTCGTTGATGGCGCGGGCCGATTTCAGGTCCTTGCCGATGGGCTTCTCCAGCACGACGCGGGACTTCTCGCCGATCAGGCCGTGCTTGGCGAGATTCTGGCAGATCGAGCCGTAGAGGTCGGGTGAGGTGGCGAGGTAGTAGGGCCGCACCTGGTCGGGGCGCTCGGCGAGCTTGGCGACCAGATCCTCCCAGCCCTCGTCGCTGGCTCCGTCGACGGCGACGTAGTCGAGGTGGTCGAGGAAGGCGGCAAGCTTGTCCTCGGTGATGTCGCCGGCCGGAACGAAGCGCTTGATGGCGTCGCGGGCGCGCTCGCGGAACGCCTCGGCGCTCATCTCCGAACGCGAGGCGCCGATGATCCGGCTCGTCCCCGGAATCTGTCCGTCCACGAAGCGGTAAAACAGGGCCGGCAGCAGCTTGCGCGTCGTCAGGTCGCCGGTGGCGCCGAAGACGACGCAATCGAAGGAGGCGACGGGGATAATGGTGGCCAAAGGCGGCTCCCGGTTTCCTGAGGGTCGACGGTGCCGGCACCCGAGCCGACCGATTCATCACCGTCGGGATTATACCCCTGCAGGAACCTCGCCAAGGCGGGTCGGCCCCGCGGCGGGGGCGGCGGGATCGGTTCCCTGGACAATCGCCCCTTGAACTCTCGATCGTCGCAACCTTGCGCGCGACAGCATCATAGATCGCGTATGAGCCCGACCCTTGTGGGCAGAACGCCTCGCCCATGCTGGTCGGCCATATCAGGGATCAGCTTGGAGAAGGCCCTGTAGCCATCCTTGCGTGTCGGATAGCCGAAGCGCGACGTCAGGCAGGCGTCGGGCTCCGACCCTTCCGCGACTCGCTGAACAGCGCCTTTCTTCTTCTCCGGACTTTCCCGGATACAGGGTCTCGCAGACGCGATCGCGTCGAAGGATCCGTCCCTCATCATCGGTCAGGTCGACGGACGTAGACCGAACAGCTCCCGCCCGTAACTGTCCGCGACGCGCTTGATCATCTCAGCGTCGGTCTTCCCGACATGCCTGTCGACGATATGGCGGTTGAGGTCGGGATCCTTGGCAAGCTCCGCTCCGGAGATCCGGTCCCGTTCCCGGCCCGCGAGAGGCCTAATCAAGGAACCGTCGTCGGACCCGTCCGAGGTGCTGTCGCCGGACCATCGTTCGCCCTCACGGGTGCCGGCCGGGACGCGCGGCTGGAACGGGTTGAACACCTTGAGCGCCAGGCGCACGGACGAGCTTCGCCTCGACATCGCGAGCGGCCAACGGCCAACGAAGCGCATTCACGGTGGTCGCCGGCAGACTCTCACGCATGGCCATCCCCTGGCGCGAAAGCCATCCGAGGTCGTTCATTTTGCCTACAATAGAAATATATTCTTATCCGCTCGGCAGTCCGTCGGCCCACTCCGCGCAAGCGCCTCGGCCCCCCGGACGACAGTCTCGGCTGCGGATCCGCGGCGGCCGAACGGCGTGCTCCCGGGTCAGATCGATCGCCCGCGCCTTCGCGGATCCCGGATCGCCTCTCGGAGTCAGACGAATCGCCTGCGAGACACCCCTCGTGTCAGCGCCCCGTAGCGAACGCCCGGAACGCCTCAGCGTGATCCGGGTGCCAGCGCGACAGGGCGGGACGGTTCTCGATGATGTCGCCGGCCGCCCAGGCGATGCGGCGCTCGTCCTGCGCCCGCGTGGTCTCGTTGTCCGGGCAGAGAATGTAGAAGTCGCCGGCCTCCAGCCGCTCCAGCATGAAGGCGACGGTCTCCTCCGGCGTCCAGGCGCCCGCGGGCTTCTCTTCCACCCCCCGCGCTTTGGTGAGGCCCGTATAGACGAAGCCCGGAATCAGCAGGTGCGCGCTGACGCGGGCGCCCGCGCGGTCGCGCAGGTCGTGGGCGAGGGCCTCGGTGACGACCTTCACCCCCGCCTTCGAGGCGTTGTAGGGCGTATTGCCGGGCGGGGTGGTGATGCCCTGCTTCGAACCCGTGACCACGATGGCGCCGGGCTCGGCCCCGGCGATCATCGCCGGCGCGAAGGCCTGGATGCCGTTGATAACGCCCCAGAGATTGGTGTCGAGGATGCGTGCCCAGGTCTCGGGGGTCGAGAACAGCTGTCCCCCCGCCTCGATCCCGGCATTCAGCATGACCACGGCCGGCGCGCCCTCCGCACAGGCCGCCGCGCACAGGGCCGCGACGGCCTCGGGCCGTGCCACGTCCGTGGCCATCGCGTGGACGGACGCCGCAGTCCCGTCGCGCGCGACCTCGGCGCGGGCCGAGTCCAGCGCCTCGCCCGGCAGGTCGGCAAGCCAGACCCGCATGCCCGCCGCGGCGAAACGGCGAGCCGCCGCGAGCCCGATGCCGCTCGCCGCCCCGGTGACGACGGCGGTCCGTCCCGCCTGAATTGCCGGATGGTTGGTCATGGCCGCTCCTGCTCTGCCGTATCCTGCTCTGCCGTTCCGGGGCGGGAGTTAGGGCAGGTGCCGGCCCCCGTCACGGCACGAGAGGAGATTGGTAACCCTCTGCACGCATGGTCGGGGAGACATTGCACTCGAAAGGTTCGCGATGCTTTCGCGCCACAGGACCGTCGTTCTCCGCCCGCACCGCCTCCGCGCGGGCCTGTCGCCCCTGGCCCTCCTCTGGGCGCTGGGCGGCGCCGCGACGGCTCAGGTCTCCGGCGTACCCGAAGCCCCCTCGCCCGCGAAGGCTCCGAAGGTCGAGAGCCTCACCACCACCGCTCCGGCGACGCCCGCCGTCCAGGCGATCGCCCCGAGCGCGGGCGAGGCCAGCGCCACCCCAGCCGTCCCGGCCAAGAAATCCCGCGAGCTGCCGCCTCTGGTGGTGGCCCGGGTCTCCGCCGACCCGGTGCCGACCCTCAGTCCCGCGACGTTCCTCGACACCCTGCGGATGGCCGACCGCTATCAGGCCATGGTGGATGCCGGCGGCTGGACCGCGCTGCCCGCCGATCTCGTGGTCAAGCCCGGCGCCAGCCATCCGGCCATTCCGGCCCTGCGCAAGCACCTCGCGCTCGTCGGCGACCTGCCTCCCGATGCCCCGATGAACGACCAGCTCGACGCCTCCCTGGTGGCGGCCGTGAAGGCATTCCAGGCCCGACACGGCCTGCCCGAGACCGGGTTGATCGGGCGCCAGACGGTGACGGCGCTCAACGTGCCGGCGGCCACCCGCCAGCGCCAGCTCGCCGCCTCCGCGGCGCGCCAGATCGGCTCGAACTTCGCCTATGGCGATCGCTACGTGGTGGTGAACATTCCCTCGGCCACGGTGGAGGCGGTGGACCACGGGGTCGTGGTGCGCCGCTACGTGGCGGTGGTCGGCAAGCCCGACAAGGCGACGCCGCGGATCGAAGCCCGCATCACCGACGTCAACCTCAATCCGACCTGGACCCTGCCGGTCTCCATCATCAAGAAGGAGATCATTCCGAAGATGCGCAAGGATCCCGGCTACCTCGCCCGGGAGCGCATCCGCATCCTCGGTCCCGGCGGCGTCGAGGTCGACCCCACCGCCATCGACTGGTCGAGCGAGAAGGCGGCCAACTACACCCTGCGGCAGGATTCCGGCCTGGACAATTCCCTGGGCCAGGTGCGCATCGACATGCCGAACAAGCAGGCGGTCTACATGCACGATACGCCGTCGAAATCGCTGTTCGCCCGCGAAGTGCGGTTCCATTCCCATGGCTGCGTACGGGTCGCCCAGGTGAAGGAACTCGCCGGCTGGCTGCTCGAGGGCACGCCGGGTCCCAACGGCACCGGCTCGACCTGGGGACCGATCGAGATCGAGACCAGCATCGCCACGAACGAGCGTCTGGACATCAAGCTGCCGAAGCAGATCCCGGTGACCTTCGTGTATCTTACCGGCTACGCAACCCCGGACGGCCGCGCCCATTTTCGCGACGACATCTACGGCATCGACAGCCCGGCGGTGCCGATGCCGGACGTGGCGGCGACGGGCACCATCGCGCCGCCGTCGGTGACCGTGCCCGCGACGACCAAGGCTTCCACCGCCGGGTCCGCATCCGCCCGGGCCCCGGGCGACAAGCCGTCCCCCGTCACGCCAACTCTCGCCAAACCCACTCTCGCCAAGCCTACTCTCGCCAAGTCGCCTCTCACCAAGCCATCTCTCGCTAAGCCGGTCGAGGCCGCTCCGGTCCCACCCGGGCTCGTGCCGAAGGCATCGGCTCAGAAGGCATCGGCTGAGAAGGGTGCCGTCCCCGGTGCGGCCCCGGCGCAGAGTCCTGGCAAGACAGCCGCCCCACGTCCTGCACGTGCCGGTGCCGACCAAGCGGCCGGTGATCCGGTCCCGCCGCGATCGATCCCCAGCCGCGCGGCACTCCCCCCGACCGACTGAGCCCGCGCCGGACCCTCTCCCCCGGGAAGACTCGCCAGACCCGAAGGGGGGCCGCCTTGCTCCGGCGGTCCCCTCCGGCCGTCGCGTCGCGTCCGTTCCAGCATTCCCGGGAGACGACGCGCGGTTGACAAACCCCGAGGTCATTGGCAATTGCCATGTTATAACATATCAAAAAAGGTCCGCGATGCCGCGTTCCGACCTCCGTCTGCCCGGCAACCGTTCGATCCGAACCGGTTCAACGCCTTCGTGGGCGCGACCTAGCCCGGGCTGATCCGCACCGAGGGCCCTTTCCGGCTCACCTCGCGACCCGACCGGGTGGGCGGATTCTCCCTGGCCGGGGCCGTGGCACGGGTCTCCGCCATGGGCTTCCGGTGGCAGGCCGTTCCGCGCGCGCCTCAACGGGGTCTGGAACGAGACCTGGGGGGACCGGCGCCAGGAACGGGTCTTCCTCGGCACGAGCCTGGACGAGACGGCCATCCGGGCCGCCCTTGATGCCTGCACGATCGATACGGGGCCGGACCGGGGCGCCTTCGATGCCGCCCCCGATCGCGGACTGCCCGATCCGTTTCCGGTCTGGCAGCGGCGCGCCTGAGCTGCGTGCCTGTCCGGTCGCCCGCAACGGGGCGACCGGCTGGGTCGGCGATCAGGAATCGAGGCCGCCGTCCTCGTCGATGTCGACCAGGAACACGATGTCGGCATCCTCCTCGTCCGCGTCGTCCGCCTCGTCGTCGTTCGAGGCCTCGGCGTGGCGGGCATCCGGCTCGTAGGGCTCGTCCTCCTCGGAATCGTCCTCGGCGAGGGCGTCCTCGAAGATCTCGATCTCCTCCTCGGTGGCCGCCCGGACCTTGAGCGGGGAGGTGCCGTTCCACAGCACCTTGCCGTCGCTCTTCATGGTCTGGATGTCGTCCTTGAAGCCATCGCAGGTGAAGAGGTCGTTGGCGACCTCCTCGGAGCCGTTGATGACCGCGATGGCCACGCCATCGATCTCGAGTGTGAACATCGCGAATCCTTGTTGTCTGCAGCCTCGGGGCCGCCGTCCGTGTAGGGGCGAACGGGGCGGAGGCCAAGGCCCGGAAGGCCGGGGGTTGGTTTGCGGTGGGTGGCCGGGCCTCAGGCGCCGCCGCTCGCCCGGGCGATGGCCCGCTTGACCACGCCCTGCACGTCGGGATTGGACAGGAACAGGTCGTGGTTGATGAGGCCGCCGCCGTAATCGGAGGCGTCGGCCACGCGGACGCCCAGGGCTTCCAGGCGCTCGCGGTCCGCCGCGCCGGCCCGCACGATGCCGCCCGCGATGGCGCCGGAGAGTTCGAGGGCACGGTCGTTCGTCGACGAGATCACGGTGATCTTGTGCACGTCCGGTCCCATCCGCTCCACCGCGCTGGTGAAGAGGTCGATGTCGATGTCGGGGGCGGCCAGCACCACCGCGCCGATGCGCGCCATGGCGGCCTCGCCGGCCTCGGCCCGCAACATGCGCAGGGTCTCCAGGGTCAGCAGCGTGCCCATGGAATGCGCGACGATGTTGATGCGTCCGCCCGAGGGGGAGTTCGCCAGCGCCTTCAGCAGGTCCTCGAAGCCGTCGCGCGACCACAGGGCGCTCTCGCGGTCGTAGCCGTAATCGAAGGTGGCGGCCGCCGAGGGCCAGGTGAACAGGGCCGAGGCCCCGCGGAAGCGGATGCCGTCGGAGAGCTTGGCCGCACTCAGGGCCGCCGACTGGAAGCTCTCGCGGTAGCCGTGGACGTAGATCAGCACGTCGCGCCCCAAAGCCGCCTGGGCGAAGGCGGCGGCCGCCCCCGCGCCGGTCTCGACCTGCGGCACCGCCGTCACGGCCCAGTCGCCCGTCACCACGGAGGAGACCTTGCCGATCAGCGAGCGGTCGGGTGCCGACAGGCGCACCTCGGCGAAGCTGAGGCCGCGGCCGCGCTCGGAGGTGAAGTAGGGGCTCTTGGGGGGCGAGCCGACGGGCTTGCGCGTGGTGGCCACGAGCAGCACCGGGCTGACGTCGAGGGCCGACTGGCGCTCCGGCGCGCCGCCGCCCACCGCATCGGTGACGAGTCCGTCGGCGACGCAGCCGGCCAGTCCGGGCGTCAGGCCGGCCACCCCCGAGAGGGCGGCGAAGCGCAGCAGCGCGCGACGGGTGGGAGGCTGGGGTCGGATCATGGCTCGGATCATGTCGTGCAAGGCGGCCCTGAACGTGGTGGCCCCGGGACGGGCGCAACGCGTCAGTACCCTGTCGATCAGGATCGTGACCATGGCGGGGCGGAGGCGTGGCCGTGGCGATGTGGATTGCGGGCAGAGGCGGGCCTGTGGCCCCCGCCCCACAGGGTGGCACGCCTCCGGATCGCGCCGGTTTGCGGCGGAAGCGCCCGCGCGCCGGACCGCCCCCCTCGACGAAACCGGGCCGGACCGGCAAAGAAGACAACCATGGCCGCCTCCCCCGCACCCGCCCTCGACATCGATGCCCTGCGCGAGCGGCTGCTCGCCGGAGACCGGGCCGCCCTGGCGCGGGCGATCACGCTGGCCGAATCGAAGCGGCCGGACCACCGGGCGGCGGCGCGCGGCCTCATCGACGCGGTGCTGCCGCAGACCGGCACGGCGATCCGCGTCGGGATCACCGGCGTACCCGGCGTCGGCAAGTCGACCACCATCGACGCGCTCGGCGCCAACCTGACGGCGGCCGGGCTCAAGGTGGCGGTGCTGGCCGTCGACCCGTCCTCCACGCGCACCGGCGGCTCCATCCTGGGCGACAAGACCCGGATGGCGCGCCTCGCCCTCGACCCCAACGCCTTCATCCGCCCCTCCCCCTCCTCCGGCACTCTCGGCGGCGTGGCGGCCAAGACCCGCGAGACCATGCTGCTCTGCGAGGCGGCGGGGTTCGACGTCATCCTGGTGGAGACCGTGGGCGTCGGCCAATCCGAGACGGCGGTGGCGGACCTGACCGACTTCTTCCTCGTCCTGATGCTGCCGGGGGCCGGCGACGAACTCCAGGGCATCAAGAAGGGCATCCTCGAACTCGCCGACATGATCGCGGTGAACAAGGCCGACGACGGCGAGGGCGAGCGCCGGGCCAGCGCGGCCGCTTCGGAGTATCGCGCCGCCCTGCACATCCTCTCCGCACCGAGCTCCACCTGGACGCCCCCGGTGGTCACGATCTCGGGCCTGAACAACAAGGGCCTCGACGGCCTGTGGGAGCGGATCGTCGACCACCGCAACAAGCTCACCGCCACGGGCGAGATCGCCGCGAAGCGCCGGACCCAGGACGTGAAGTGGATGTGGGCCCTCGTGCACGAGCGCCTGCACCAGCGCCTCGTCGGCTCGGCCGAGGTGCGCCGCCAGACGGCGGAGGCCGAGGCGGCGGTCGGACGCGGGGATGCCTCGCCCGCCGCCGGGGCGGAGGCGATCGCCACCCTGATCGGCCTCTGACCCATATGCCGGGACCGCTGCTGATCACCGGCTTCGGTCCGTTTCCCGGCGTGCCGCGCAATCCGAGCGCGGCCCTGGCCCGCCGCATCGGTGCCCTCGCGCCCCTGAAGCTCGGCGGCATTCCGGTGCGCGTGCTGATCCTGCGCACCACCTACGCGGCGATCCCCGAGAGGCTGGAGCCGGCCCTCGCCGCGGCGCCCGCCGCGATTCTCATGCTCGGCGTCGCGACCCGCGCCAAGCGGGTCCGGGTGGAGGTGCAGGGCCGCAACCGCACGAGCCGGCTCTTTCCCGATGCCTCCGGCCGGATCGCGTCGCGCCTGACCCTCGAGCCGGATGGCCCGCCCGCGCGCCGCTCACCCGCGGCGGCCCCCGCCCTCGCGACGCTGCGCAGGCACGGGATCGCGGCGATTTCCTCGCGGGATGCGGGACGCTACCTCTGCAACGCCAGCTACTTTCGCGCCCTGCGCGATGCGCCCCCGGCGCTGTTCGTGCACATCCCGCTCCCGCCCCGGACGCAGCGCCCCGCGAAGGCACCCGTGCGGCCGCGGCGCGAGGCCCCGGGAGAGCGTCTCGCCCGAGCCTGCACGGAGGTGGCGCGTCGCCTCGTGGTCCGCGGCCGGGCTGGCGGCTGAGCGGCGCGCGACACGGCCCTTTGCCGGCACCGGAAGATTTTCACCCTCGGGCATGGGTCTCCTTCGCGCCGTCGGGCGTTCTGTGAACGTCGGATGCGGGCGCCCCCGACCCCGGACGGGTGGCCCGCATCATCCGCGTTCAGGAGAGAGACCATGGTCGATACGGATCGCATCGTCGGCGCCGCCAAGGAGTTCGGCGGCAAGGTTCAGGGCGCTGCGGGAGACCTCGCGGGGTCCTCGCGCACCTCCGCCGAGGGCCGCTACCGCGAGGCCGAGGGTCGCGCGCAGGACATCTACGGACAGGCCAAGGACACCCTGCGCGACGTGGCCGACAACGTCTCGGATTACGCCGGCGACGCCTACGAGCGCGGCGGCACCTACCTGCGCGACGGCAGCCGGGTGGTGGGTCACCGCGTCGAGGAGAACCCGTTCATCGCCCTGGTGATCGCGGGCGCCGTCGGCTACGGCCTCGCCCTGCTACTGCACGGGCGCCGCTAGAACCCAGCCCCGGCCGTCCCGCTCCGCCCGCCGTCGCGGCGGGACGGAGCGAGGCGGCCACGCGGGACCGCGCTACTGCGCCGTCCAGCCGCCATCCATGGCCATGTTGGCACCGGTGATCTGGCTCGCCGCATCGGAGGCCAGGAACACGGCCAGGGCCGCCACCTGGTCGATGGTGACGAACGCCTTCGTGGGCTGCGCCTTGAGCAGCACTTCGTTGATGACCTCGTCCTTGGTCATCCCGCGCGCCTTCATGGTGTCGGGGATCTGGCTCTCGACCAGGGGCGTCCAGACATAGCCCGGCGAGATGCAGTTCACCGTGATGCCGTGCGTCGCGAGTTCCAGGGCGGCCGTCTTGGACAGGCCGACGAGGCCGTGCTTGGCCGCCACGTAGGCGGACTTGAAGGGCGAGGCGACCATCGAGTGCGCCGAGGCCGTGTTGATGATGCGGCCCCAGCCGCGCTGCTTCATGCCGGGGATCGCGGCCCGCATGGTGTAGAAGGCGGAGGACAGGTTCAGGCTGATGATCTGCTCCCACTTCTCCGGCGGGAAGTCCTCGATCGGCGAGACGTGCTGGACGCCGGCATTGTTCACGAGCACGTCCACGGAGCCGTAGGTCTCCTCCGCCAGTCGGATCAGCCCCTCGATCTCGGCGGGCTTGGTCAGGTCGGCCGGCGAATAAGCCGCCTTCACGCCGAACTCGGTTTCGATCCCGGACCGCGCCGCCTCGATATCCTCGGGCTTGCCGAAACCATTGAGCACGATGTTGGCTCCCTCCTTGGCGAAGGCGCGGGCGCAGGCCAGGCCGATGCCGCTGGTGGAGCCAGTGACGACGGCGGTCTTGGATTTCAGGATCATGGAAGCCTCCTAGGGGCAGTCTTCGGCGAGGGGAACCCGAGCGCGCCGGACAGGCGCGCGGTCGAACAAAGCCTGAGCGCGGTGGCCGGTCCGGGCGGGGTCGGGCACGACGCGGGACGTCTGGTCGATCAGGCGAGATAATCGTGCAGCACCTGCCCGTAGGGCAATGTGAAGTCGACGACCATGTGCCGGCCGCCGACGATGCGGCGCACGGGCAGGTCGGCCACCCGGCAGTTCACGTGCGGGATCAGGTGAAGGCGGGCCTCCCCCTCCCAGGCGCCGTGGACGGTGATGTCCTCCAGGCGATAGCCGACGAGTTGCGCGACCTTCGGGCCGCCGCCGACATCCGGCAGCAGCTTGAGGTTGACGTTGAGCTTGCCCAGGCCCTGCTTCACCGCGGCGAGATCGTGCTCCAGGCTTCGTTGCTTGTAGGTCATGGTGCCCATCGCGACCCGCTCGTCGTCGTAGTGCAGCGTGCCCGTGAGGGTGTCCTTGGTGAGCTTGAGGCGGGGCACACCCCACTTCTTCGGGAAGCCCCAGATCTCGCGCCCGGCCGTGATCGGCGGCTCGTCGTCGAGGTACATCTGGATCGAGAAGTTGCAGGGCTCGCCGTTGAAGCTGGCGAGAGCTCCCGAGCCGCTCTCCTCGTAGTCGCCGAACCCGGAGGAATCCGGCATCTTCATCCACTCGTAGTAGACGAGGTTGTCCGGGTGCGGCTCCAGGGGCTCGGGCAGGGCCCGGCGCAGGGCGTCCGCATCGGTCTCATAGGTCACGATCAGGTATTCGCGCCGCAGGAAGCGATACGGCCCGCGCGGGTAGCTCGGGCTGAAGGCGGGCATCGAGGGCGTCTCGAGGATCTCGTCGCGGGTCACGGGCTCGTCTCCCTGGGGGTGAAGGGCGTTCAGTCCTGCGCGGCACGGGTCAGGTCGAGCACGCAGATGCCGCTCGCGTCGGGTCGGCGGTCGTGCCAGGCGGGCGCTCGCAGGGACCGGCGCATGTCGTCGAGCCCCGCGGCCCAGTGCTCCAGCATGGTCGTGCGCGAGAACTCGTAATCCTTCGAATTCCCCTCGTAGGCCTTGCGACGGTAGATCAGCTGCATGATCGTCACGACGTTGTCGTGACTGATCCCTCGCAGAAACTCGACATCGGGGTCGCCGAGCCATTCGGGCGGCAGCTTGGCCAGGAGGCTGCGCGTGGCCGCCTTGGCCTTGCGGATCTCCAGGCTCATGTCGGTGTTGAGCCGGGTCCGGCTGGAGAAGCGGATGTCCTTCTCGCGCTCGGCCGCGTCGATCAGGGTCCGGGGCATCGCTCCGCGCGCGGAGAACAGGTCCACCTGGAACACCATGAGGTCGCGCCCGCGCTCCTCGTCGAGGACGTATTGCAGCGGCGTGTTCGAGACGATGCCGCCGTCCCAGTAGGGCTCGCCCTCGATGGTGACCGGCGGGAAACCCGGGGGCAGGGCACCGGAGGCCATGATGTGCTCGGGCGTGATCCGGTCCCGCCGGGTGTCGAAGTAGGCGAAGTTTCCGGTGCGCACGTTGACGGCGCCGACGCTGAGGCGGGTCGGCCCCGCGTTGATCAGGTCGAAATCCACGAAGCGTTCGAGGGTCGCGCGGAGCGGGGTCGTCTCGTAGTAGCTCAGCGCCTCCGGCGCGCCGGCCGGATATAAGCCGGCGGGCGGAAAACGGGGCGTGAAGAAGCCGGGCACCCCGAAGGTGGCGATCCAGCCCGCGCTCGCCTCGTTGAACGCCGCCCGGGCCCTCTCGCCGGGAAACCAGGGCGCTCCCGTCACCCCGGAGGAGACGAGCTCCCAGAAGGCTCTCATTCGCTCCACGCGCCGCTCGGGCGGGTTTCCCGCGATGAGCGCCGCATTGATGGCTCCGATGGAGATTCCCGCGACCCAGTCCACCGCGTGGCCCTGGGCCGCCAGCGCCTCGTAGATGCCCGCCTGGTAGGAGCCGAGCGCCCCGCCGCCCTGGAGCACGAGAACGTTGGTTTCGCCGCTGGGAAATGCCGACACGACAGGCCCTCTCGCGATATGAACCACACACCGCCTCGGGGATCCCGCGAGTCGTCCCGCCAACGGCGAGGCACCAACCCACGGTTGCCCGGTGCGTGCGGCGCACCATGACGCAAGCCCGGGGCGACCGCCATCCATCGGATGGGACGAAGCGGCTCGGTTGTCAGGCCCTCGATCTTCGCCCAGCGGCGCCCGGCTTCGGCGGCAGGACCGCCCGGTCGGGTTGGCCGCCGAAACGGTGAGGCATGGCTGCCTGGCGGGAGGGTCTGACGAGGGTGTCCGGCGAGCGCGTCGGCGGAGACTGCCGGGCCGGATTCGCGTCCGAGCCCCTCGACACCCGGGCCGAACGTCAGGCCGAACCGCGCCCGCGAGTCCCGCGGTCGAGCCCGACCCGGGCCCTGTGGACGGTTGACAGGCGGAGTTCCTTCGCCAACACCCCCCGCCCAGTCGCGGCTTTTCCCGCACGCCCTCCGCCGCCATCGTCCCTGACCCGGCCGCCCCGCGCGCGATGGCGACGAACAAGGATCCCTGACCCATGTCGGTGACGCGCTCCTATCTCGACTTCGAGAAGCCGGTGGCCGAGCTCGAATCCAAGCTGGAGGAGCTGAAGACCA
Organism: Methylobacterium sp. AC690; assembly: GCF_979256535.1. Taxonomy (NCBI): domain Bacteria; kingdom Pseudomonadati; phylum Pseudomonadota; class Alphaproteobacteria; order Hyphomicrobiales; family Methylobacteriaceae; genus Methylobacterium; species Methylobacterium sp. AC690. The sequence goes on from NZ_CEEDOX010000015.1 coordinate 141,728, forward strand.
TGGCCGCCCGCGACGGTGCGGTCTCGATCAGCGAGGAGGTCGGCCGCCTGGAGGCCAAGGCCGCCTCCGCCCTCTCGGACATCTATGCCGGGCTGACCCCGTGGCAGAAGACCCAGGTCGCCCGCCATCCGCAGCGGCCGCACTTCATCGATTACTGCGCCGGCCTGATCACGGATTTCAGCCCGCTCGCCGGGGACCGCGCCTTCGGTGAGGACCAGGCGATCGTGGGCGGCTTCGGACGCTTTCGCGGCCGTCCGGTCTGCGTGCTGGGCCAGGAGAAGGGCTCCACCACGGAGACTCGCCTGCGGCACAATTTCGGCATGGCCAAGCCCGAGGGCTACCGCAAGGCCGTGCGCCTGATGGAGCTCGCCGATCGCTTCGGCCTGCCCGTGCTAGCCTTCGTCGACACCGCCGGCGCCTTCCCGGGCATCGAGGCGGAGGAGCGCGGCCAGGCCGAGGCCATCGCCCGCTCGACGGAGGCCTGCCTCGCCCTCGGCGTGCCGAATGTCGCGGTGGTCATCGGCGAGGGCGGCTCGGGCGGCGCCATCGCGCTCGCCACCGCCAACCGGGTGCTCATGCTGGAGCATGCGATCTACGGCGTGATCTCGCCGGAGGGCGCGGCCTCGATCCTGTGGCGCGACCAGGGTCGCGCGTCGGACGCCGCCACCGCCATGAAGATCACCGCCCAGGACCTGCTGCGCCTTGGCATCATCGACGGCATCGTGCCCGAAGCGACGGGCGGGGCCCATCGCGGACGCGAGGCCGCGATCGAGGCGACGGGGGCCGCCATCGAAACCGCCCTGGTGGAGTTCCAGGGGCTCGGCCCGGACGAGATCCGAGACCGGCGCGCGGCGAAGTTCATGGAGATCGGTCGGAAGCTCTAAGATCGCGACACTCCGCCGCAGATCGAGGCGGGAACCAATGGGCCCGTCGGCTTGCCGGCCGCTGCCAAGGTTTCGCCACATCGACGCGCGGCGGAGCGATGGCGAAAAACCTGCGAAATCAATCCTTTTCCTTCCCGCCCGCCCGACGCGGCGTCAAATGCGGCGAGATCGCGTCGACGGGCCGGTGATGTCCGCAATCCACATCCCGCCCGGGCCGCCGCGGCCGTCTCCTTGCGGTAACAACCGGGTAAGTTTAACGACGCTAAGGGGTTGGGGAGTGGCATGCCACGGGCGTGAGCCCGGGGCTGCGTGACTGAGGATAGGTTCCCCATGGCTATGCGCCCGCTCGTGGCCGCCGGTTTCGCTCTGCTCGCCCTGTCGCTCGGCGCCTGCCAGGACGGTTCGACGGGCGGTGGCGTTCCGCTGCGGGCCCTGGCCCCGGTGCCGCCGAAGACCCTCGCGCTGATGGCCCAGAAGGGCATGTCGCAGAGCGATCCCATCCTGATCCGCGCCTACAAGCGGGAAGCGGAGATGGAGGTGTGGAAGCGCGGGACCAACGGCCAGTACGCCCTGCTCAAGACCTTCCCGATCTGCCGCTGGTCGGGCCAGCTCGGCCCGAAGACCAAGCAGGGCGACCGTCAGGCGCCCGAGGGCTTCTACACCGTGACGCCGGGTCAGATGAACCCGAACTCGTCCTACTATCTCTCGTTCGACACCGGCTATCCGAACGCCTACGACCGAGCAAACGGGCGCACCGGCAACTACATCATGGTGCACGGCACCTGCTCTTCGTCGGGCTGTTTTGCCATGACCGACGAGTCGATGGGCGAGATCTACGCCCTGGCGCGCGATTCCTTCGCCGGCGGCCAGCGCGCATTCCAATTTCAGTCGTATCCGTTCCGGATGACGGCGACCAACATCGCCAAGTTCCGCAACGACCCCAACGCGCCGTTCTGGAAGAACCTCAAGGAAGGCTCCGACTACTTCGAGGCCCTGCGCGAAGAGCCGCGGGTCGGCCTGTGCGGAACGAAGTACGTCTTCGGCGGCGCCGACGCGGCGGCCGGCTCCTGCACCCCCAAGGTCGAGCCCCAGGTGGCGGAGAAGCGTGAGCGCGACAACCGCGAGATCGCCGACCTGATCGCCAAGGGCGCGCCCGCGACCCGCTTGGTCTACGACGACGGCAGCCAGAACCCGGTGTTCCGCGGTCCGCAGACGCCCGCCAGCACTCTCACCTTCGCGAGCCTCGGCAAATCGACCCCCGAGCCCGAGCTGCCGTACGATCCCAAGGAATATGCCCAGCACAAGCTCGGCGACGTCAGCCGCCCCGAGAGCCTGGCCGCCGGCGAGCGCGAGATCGAGGTCGACGCCAAGGGCCGTCCGGTGATGATGGCCGCGGCCGCTCCAATCCCCACCAAGGCCGCCGCCGCGAACCTCGCCCGGAAGGGCGCCGCGCCGTCAGCCAAGCCCGAGCCCGTGGTGGCCGAGCCGGCCAAGCCCGCCCGCGTGATGGTGGCCGACGCCGAGGGCGATCCGGCCGCCTACAAGAAGCTGATGGGCAACCTGTTCAGCAACGGCGCCCCCGCGACCCCGGCCGCCGACGCCGCCACCGTCCCGGCCGTGGCTGCAGCCGAGCCGGAGCCCGTCGCGGCCAAGCCTGCGGCCAAGTCCGCGCCCGCGAAGGCGGCTCACGCTGCCCTCGCCCCGGCCAAGGGCGGCAAGCCGGACGAGGACAAGGCGGCGAAGCCGGCCCACAAGACCGCCTCGGCGGCCATGACCGCGTCGGCGAAGACCACCGCGTCGCCGAAGACCCCCGCCTCGCCGAAGACCACCGGCTCCACCACGCCCAAGAATTGAGGCGCGGAATCGTCCTGAGCCGAGTTGCCCCGGTTCAGCGCGTGCCGAGGAGCATGGCGCCGAAGCCGAGGAAGATCCCGCCGGTGATCCGGTCAAAGGCCCGCCGCAGCGCCGGACGGGTCAGGGATGCGGCGAGCCGGCGGCCGCCGAGGGCGTAGACCCCGTACCAGAACAGCTCCGCCGCCGCGAAGGTGACGACCAGGATCGCGAATTGCGGGGCCTGCGGCCGCGTCGGCTCGACGAATTGCGGCAGGAACGCGCTGGCGAACAGCAGGAGCTTGGGGTTGCTCAGGCCGATCAGCAGCCCGTCGCGGTAGAGACGGCCCAGCCCGACCGGCGCCGGGATTCCCCCAGGGCCGGGGATCTCCAGCGCTCCGTCCTGCCCGCGCCAGGCCCGGACGCCGAGCACGACGAGGTAGGCGACTCCGGCATAGCGCAGGCCATCGAACAGGACCGGCGAAGCCAGGAGGACGGCGCTCAGTCCCGCGGCGGAGGCCACCAGCACGAGGACCACGGCGCTGAGGCATCCGGCCATGGCGGCGAGGCTGCGGCGCCAGCCGACGCGGACGCTGCGCGCCAGGATGTGCAGCATGTTCGGCCCCGGCGTGCCGGACAGGACGAAGACGGCGCTGAAGAACAGCCACCAGGTCTGGAAGGTCACGGCCGGTCTCCCGATCGAGGGCGCGCGCCCCAGGCGCGATACCGGCAATCTCCTAGCAAGTGGCGCCCGGATCGGCGCCCGGCCGGGACGCGGGGCAGCCCGGCGCCCAACGAAAAAGGGCCCCGCGAGGGACCCTTCTCCAGATCGGTCAGATCGAGCGACCGATCACATGCGGTGCATCATCCGGCGCTCCATGCGACGGTGCATCATGCGGCGCTCCATGTGACGGCGCATCATGCGGCGCTCCATGCGACGGTGCATCATGCGACGCTCCATCCGGCGCTCCATGCGCATCTGAACGGTGGACACCGTCTCGGGGGCGGTCACGCCCATCGGGGTGCCCGGCGCGGCCGAGGCGGAGGTGGCGAGGCTGGCACCGCCGAGCGAGGCGAGCACGGCGAAAGCAAGGGTCAGTTTCCTCACGTGTAGACTCCCATTCTCTTTTGGCCGAGCGCGGCACCCGGTTGGTTCTCTCGCGCCCGAGGCCGAGAAATTTGTGTCGCGCACCGGAGTGAGCGGCAGGCCCCGTTCCGACCTGCCGCTGACAACACCTGAGTCAGAGATTCGTTTCCTCGAAAGCGCGCACCCACTCAGCACAAATTCCGGAGCGGACGATATCGTCGAGGGTAAATTCTACCACCGGGATCGGCATCATCCGACTTTTGATCAGGTGGATCACCGTGCGAAGGCCCGACGTCTCGCGTAAGTCCGTCTGGGACACGTCGCCGTTGATGATCACCTGGCAATCGTCGCCGATGCGGGTGAGGAACATCTTGATCTCGGCGGTGGTGGTGTTCTGCGCCTCGTCGAGGATCACGAGGCAGTTCTTGAAGGTGCGCCCACGCATGACCTCGAAGGGCACCACCTCGATGTCGCCGGTCTTCACCGCGATCTCGAAGGCGGCCTCGCCCATGCGCTCCTTCATGGTCTCGGTCAGGGGCGCGACCCAGGGGGCGATCTTCTCTTCCAGCGTTCCGGGGAAGAAGCCGAGGGAGCGGCCGGAGGGCACGTTCGGCCGGGTGATGATCACCTTGGCGATACGGCGCTGGCGGAGTTGATCGGCGGCGCGGGTCCCGGCGATGAAGGTCTTGCCGGTGCCGGCGGGGCCGAGAACGATAACCTGTTTGTGAAGGGCAAGGGCGTCGAGGTACTGCGCCTGCCGGTCGGTGAGGGGCTGGATCGGACTGAGATTGCGTTCTTCGTCGAAGCGGGTCTTGTGCAGCCGGACCGGACGGTCCTCAACGAGTTCAAGTCGTGCGCGGCGTCTCTTCATCGATCAACACTCCAACCGGACTTGCCAACCTGGATTTAATCTGAGCCTGACTTACTGAACTTGCTTCGCATCACTTGTGACTGATCCCGTTTCGGCGATCCTTTCGACCTCGCCCGCTTCACAGCCAATCCGGAGACCGCCCTCGAGTTCCGGGCGGGTCCCTCAAGGCTGTGGATTCCCGATACGGTCCCGATGACCGCAGTACGTTGCGTTGCACGCACCATGCCGCGCCGGGCGCAACAGGGGCGTGACAACAACTATTCTTGAAAATGATGTAAAAAGTCTGCGCCGATGCTGCGCTGCGGGGGAAAGGCGGCCGCAATTGTCGATTGCCCCGGGCTGTGTCGTGGAAGACGCAGTCCGCATCCGTGCGTCGCTCTCCGCAGCCACGGCGTCCGGCGTATCAGGCCGCCTGAATGAAGCTGTCGAGGACCATCTTCCGGCCGGCCTTGTCGAAATCAACGGTCAGCTTGTTGCCGTCCACACCCGCCACGGTGCCGGGGCCGAACTTGGTGTGGAACACCCGCATGTCGACGCTGAAGGCGGAGGGTGCGCCCGTCGACTTGGCGATGAGTTCGCCCTCGATCTGGCGCGGGCCGCCCCGGCTGGCCGGCGAGCGGTTGCCGACCCCGTAGCCGTTGGCGTTTCCGGACTGCGCCGTGTTGGCCTGGGCCCGCTGCCAGCCCGGCGTGCCGTAGGACGAGCCGAAGGGCGTCGGGTTCCGGTCGAAGCGCGAGGCCCCGGCCGAGAAGTGGGCGGGCGCATCGATCACGTCGACGCTGTCCTCGGGCAATTCGTCGATGAAGCGGCTCGGCACCGTGGAGGACCACAGGCCGTGAATGCGCCGGTTGACGGCGAAGGACAGCTTGGCGCGCTTGCGGGCCCGGGTCAGGCCGACATGGGCGAGGCGGCGCTCCTCCTCCAGCCCGGCCCGGCCGCTCTCGTCGAGCGCCCGCTGGTTCGGAAACAGGCCATCCTCCCAGCCCGGCAGGAAGACGGTGTCGAATTCCAGGCCCTTGGCGGCGTGGAGGGTCATCAGCGAGACCCGGTCGGCGCCCTCCTGCTCGCTGGCCTCCATGACCAGCGAGACGTGCTCGAGGAAGGCGGCGAGGTCCGGGAACTCCTCCATGGAGCGGACGAATTCCTTGAGGTTCTCCAGGCGCCCGGCCGCATCGGCCGACTTCTCCTTCTGCCACATCTCGGTGTAGCCGGATTCCTCCAGGATGGTCTGGGCCACCTCCGAATGCGGCTGCGTCCCCACCAGCCGGGACCATCGTGAAAAGCTCTCGACCAGGGCGCGGACGCCGGACCGGGCGCGGGGCTTCAGCTCGTCGGTCTCCACGACGAGGCGGGCCGCCTGGAGCAGCGGCACCCGCTCGGCCCGCGCATAGGCGTGCAGCGCCTGCAGGGTAGCGTCGCCGAGGCCCCGCTTGGGCGTGTTGAAGATCCGCTCGAAGGCGAGGTCGTCGGAGGGGTTGGCCGTGACGCGCAGATAGGCGAGTGCGTCGCGGATCTCGGCCCGCTCGTAGAAGCGCGGTCCGCCGATGACCCGGTAGGGCAGGCCGAGCTGGACGAAGCGGTCCTCGATCTCGCGCATCTGGGCCGAGATGCGCACCAGCACGGCGATTTCCGAGAGGGGATGCTGCTTGGCCTGGAGACTCTCGATGGCCTCCGCCACCTGGCGGGCCTCCTCCTCCGAATCCCAGGCGCCCGACACCGTCACCTTCTCGCCGGCGACGTCCTCGGTGCGCAGGGTCTTGCCGAGGCGGCCCTCGTTCTTGGCGATGAGGCCCGAGGCGGCGCTGAGGATGTGGCCGGTGGAGCGGTAGTTGCGCTCGAGGCGGACCACGACGGCGCCGGGAAAGTCGTGCTCGAAGCGCAGGATGTTGTCGACCTCGGCGCCGCGCCAGCCGTAGATCGACTGGTCGTCGTCGCCCACGCAGGCGACGTTGCGGTGGCCCTGCGCCAGCAGGCGCAGCCAGAGGTACTGGGCGACGTTGGTGTCCTGGTACTCGTCCACGAGGATGTAGCGGAAGCGTTGCTGATAGTTCTCCAGCACGTCCGGGTTCTCGCGCCAGAGCTTCAGGCAGAGCAGCAGCAGGTCGCCGAAATCGGCGGCGTTGAGGGTCAGGAGCCGGGCCTGATAGGCGGCATAGAGCGTGCCGCCCTTACCGAAGGCGAAGGCCTGGGCCTCGCCGGGCGGCACCTGCTCGGGCAGCAGGCCGCGGTTCTTCCAGCCGTCGATGGCCGAGGACAGGGCCCGCGCCGGCCAGCGCTTCTCGTCGATGTTCTGGTCGACGATGACCTGCTTCATCAGCCGAAGCTGGTCGTCCATACCGAGGATCGTGAAGTCGGAGCGCAGGCCCACCAGCTCCGCGTGCCGGCGCAGGATCTTGGTGCCGATGGCGTGGAAGGTGCCGAGCCAGGGCATGCCCTCGCCGGCCGGCCCGATGAGCCCGCCGATGCGGTGCTTCATCTCGCGCGCGGCCTTGTTGGTGAAGGTCACCGAGAGGATGTCGAAGGGCCGCGCCTTGCCGGTGGCGATCAGGTGGGCGATTCGGGTCGTCAGCACCCGGGTCTTGCCGGTGCCGGCCCCGGCCAGCACGAGCACCGGCCCGTCCGTCGCCTCGACGGCGCGGCGCTGCTCGGCGTTCAGCCCTTCGAGGTAGGGACTGCCCTGCGGCCGCAGGGAGGCCATGGCACGGGCGGCGATGGAGGTCGGGGCGGCGTCGGAGGCGGTGGGGCCGGCCGCGTCGGAGTGCTGGGTCATGCCGCATCCCTGGACCAAAACGCGAACGGCGTCGAGGGTGATGCCCGTGTCCGCGGCGCGTCGACGAGGGCGCGCCCCTGGATTTCGGCCTGACACCGACGCAGCGCCGCAGGAGCCTGAGATTTGGGAACTCGCCTTTCCAACGATGCGTCGTCTTACCAGATCAGATCTCATTCCGTCATCGCCAAGGACGCCGCCATGCGTAGCTCCCCCGCCCTTCTCGCCGGCCTCGCCGTTCTCGCCGCCAGCCCGGCCCTCGCCCAGGTCTCGTCGCGGGGCGTCGACAGCCTGAATGCCACCAACGAGCGCCTGTCCAACCGCAGCGAACTCCGGGGCATCGAGCAGCGCCAGCAATTCGACACCAACCAGTCGCGCCTGCAGATCCAGCGCAGCGACCTGTTCCGGCCGAGCGCGCCCCCTGCCCCGATCGTCGTTCCCGGCCGTCGCTGAGCCGCAGCGCAGGAGGCGGCGCGGGCCCTGGCGCGCTGGGGCCTTGCCTGTGCTATGTCCGCCGGCGAAGCGGGACCCGGTCCGGATGACGAGGCGGAACAGAGACGGTGCGTGACATCCTGACCGCGCTGGCGGGCGCCGTCATCCTGCTCCTCGTCGCGGCGCTCGCCGTCCCGCCCTTCGTGGCCTGGGAGGGCTATCGCGGCACGATCGACCGGACGATCACGCGCTCCCTCGGGGTCGCCGCTCAGACCGAGGGCCGTATCGGCGTCCGGCTCCTGCCCTCGCCGCGCCTCAAGCTCGATCGCCTGCGGCTGGGATCCGGGGCTGGCGCCGCGCAGAAGCCCACCCTCGACCAGCCCCAGCTCGACCTGCAGTGGATCAAGGCCGAGATCGCCCTGGCGCCGCTGCTGAAGGGCGAGATCCGCTTCACCGAGACGCGGGTCGGCCGGGCGGAGGTCAAGCTCCCCGTGACCGATGGCGAGGCGATGCTGCTGCCCGCGCGCGGGCTCTCGGCGGCCCTGCGGCGCGACCTCGCCATCGAGGATCTGTCGATTCGGCAATTCGTGCTGACGACCCAGGTGCCCGCGACCGGCCGGACGGAGCAGTTCTACGCCGAGGCGCTGCAGGTCTCGGCGCCGGCCCTCGTCGGACCGTGGCGGGCCGAAGGCACCAGCCGGGGCGTTCCCTTCCGGGTCTCGACCGGCGAGCTCGGACCCGACGGCGTCAGCGTGAAGATCGCGGGCGGCGGCGACACGCAGCCCCGCTTCGAGGCCGATGCCCGCATCGGCCTCGCCCCCGCCGGAACGGGAACGGGCGGCCGGCGCCTGGCCTCGGCGGTGGCCGAAGGCAGCGCCCGGATCGTCGTCGGGCCGCCGGTCCAGGCGGCGGGCGCCTACCTGCCCTTCTCGCTCGCGGGCAAGTTCAAGGGGCGCGGCCTGACGGCCCGATTCACCGACGTCGCCCTGGAGATCGATCCCGGCGGCCAGGCCCTGCGCCTGGGCGGCACGGGTCAGCTCGACCTGAAGCAATGGCGCGGTGCCCTGGCGCTCTCCGCCCGTCGCCTCGACCTCGACGCCTTCCTGACCTCGGCGGCCGGGCAGGCGCTGATCGCCCGCGGCGTGCCGAGCACCGGCAGCCGCAACGGCCTCGGACTGCCGATCATGGTCGATCTCGACCTCGCGGTGGAGAGCCTGGCCCTCGGCCTCGACGAATGGACGGGCCTCGCCGCCAGCGGCACCCTCGACCGCACCGGTGGCGTGGTGCTGCGCCGGCTCGACGTCACGGCGCCGGGCGCCGCGGTCCTGGGCGCCAGCGGGGAGATCGACACCGAGTCCGGCCTGCGCTTCACCGGGCACCTGTCCCTCGACACGCCGGCCTCCGACGGGTTCGGCCGCTACCTGCGGCGCCTCGGGCTCGAAGGCCCTGCCGTGGCGGTGATGGACGGCCGTCCCGTGCAGGGGACGACCGACCTCTCGGTCGCCGCGGGCACGGTGTCCCTGCGCAATCTGCGCCTCGGGCTCGGCGAGGCTCGCATCACCGGCAATGCCCGCTACATCGCGGCCGAGGGCACGGAGCGGGGGCGCTTCGACGCGCAGCTCGCCGCGCAGGGCCTCGACATCGCCGCCCTGCCGGTGCTGGGCAGCACCCTCGCCGACCTGCGGGGCCACGATGTCGGGATCACGCTCCAGGCCCGGGACGTGCGCTACGGGCCTGCCGGCGCCCATGGGGGCAACGGCACCATCGCGGCGAGCATCCAGTCGGACGGCTCGAGCCTCGTGGTCGACAGCCTCGACATCACCGACCTGGCCGGCGCCAATGCCAAGCTCTCGGGCCGGATCAGTCCGGACGGCACGGGTCGGATCGCCGGGCAGGTCTCGGCGGCGGTGGCCGCTCCCCTGTTCGCGCTCCTCGACCGAGTCTGGGTGACGGAGGCCCGCCAGGTCCCGGCCTTCCTGCGGAACGGGGCCCTCGACCTCGCGGTCAACATCGAGCGCGATGCGAGCGCGGCCGACACGCTGCGGGTCGGAGCGAAGGGCAACGCGGCGGGCGGCACCCTCGACCTCGACCTTCTGAGCCGGGCCGGCCGCATCGACACCCTCGACCTCACCATCGCGACGGCGAACGCGGCCTCCTGGTTCGGGCGCACCGACGTCCCGGCCCTGCGCCGGCCCGGTCGCCTGCGCATCGCCGGCGTGCCCGCCCCGTCCGATGACCCCACGTCGCCCGGAGGCCTCGCCCTGCGCCTGAGCGGGACGGTCGCCGACATCGCGATCGCGACGGTCCAGCCGCTCCGCCTCGACGCCACCGAGACCTTGCCGCGAGGCGGCGAGCTTCAGCTCGCCCTGCCCGATCTCGCGCCACTCCTCACCCTGGCGGGCAGCGCCGTGCCGATCCCCGGGCCGCTCCCGGCCGATCTCGGCCTGCGCCTGTCGCGCGCCGGCCCGGACTTGCGCCTGGGGGTCGTCGGTCGGATCGCCGGCCAGCCCGTCTCGGCCGACCTCACCCGCACGGCCGAGGGCGCGATCGGCGGCAGCGCGTCCCTGACCCGCCTGTCCCTGCCAATGCTGGCCAGCGCCACCATCCTGCCGACCGAAGCCCCGCGCGGGCCGGGGCAGAGCCCCGCGAGCGCGCGGTTCGCGCCGGTACCGGCGGGCCGGCCACCCGTCTCCCTCGGCCTCCGGGTCGACAGCCTCGAGCTCGGGCGTGGACTTACCGCCACCGGCGCGACCCTCGGTGTCACCCTCGACGGCGAGACCCTGACCCTGCGTGACCTCGACGCGACCCTCGCCGGCGGACGCATCGCGGGACGCGTGACCTCGACACGTCAGGGCGGTGCCGCCGCGCTCTCCGGCGAGGGTCAGATCACCGACGCGTCGATCCCCGGACTGATCGGCCCGGGGTCGGTGGAAGGTCGTGTCACCGCCCAGCTCCGCTTCGGCAGTTCGGGTGAGAGCCTGACCGGGTTGATGAACAACCTCGGCGGCAGCGGCACCCTCACGCTCACCGACGTCAGCCTCCCGGGGGCCGATCCGGCCGGCCTGGATCGAGCGCTGACACGGGCCCTGGCCGAGGACGACCCCCTGCGAGAGGGCCGCCTTCAGGCCCTCGTGGCCGAGGAACTCGGCGCAGGTTCGCTCACCGTGAAGGGATCGGTCTCCAGCCCTGTGAGCCTCGTCGGCGGCACTCTGCGCGCCGGCCCGCTGACCTTGACCCTCGGATCCGCCCGCTGGATCGGGACGCTCGGCGTCGACCTGCGGGACGCACGCATCGATGCGCGCGGGTCTCTCGTCGCGAGCCAGTCGCCCAAGGGCTGGAGCGGGGCGAACCCGTCGATCCAGCTCGGCTTCAGCGGTCCGATTCGATATCCCGAACGCAGCATCGACGCCGGACCTGTAACGAACGGGCTCGCCGCCCTGGTGCTTCAGCGCGAACTCGAGAAGATCGAGCTGTTCGAGGCCGACCAGAGCGAGCGCCAGCGGCGCCGCGCCCGCATCGAGATGGACAAGGCCCGCGTCCTCGCCATCAGGGCCGCGGCGGACAAGCTGGCGGCCGAGAGAGCGGCCTCCGAGGAAGCCGCCCGCCAAGCGCGTCTGCGGGCGCAGCAGGCGGCCGACGAGGCCGCACGCGAAGTGCAGGCGCGCGAGGCCGAGGCGGCACGCCGCCAGGCCCCGGAGGCGAATGCTCCGCAACCCGAGGCGGCCCCTCGGCCTTGAGCGAGAGCCCTCAGGCCCTGCCGACGGCCTGCAGGGCGAAGGCCTGGATCAGGCCGACCTCCTCCAGGCGATCGAAGCGCCCAGCGGCGCCGCCATGCCCCGCCTCCATGTTGATGCGCAGGAGGATCGGTCCACCCCCCGTCATGGTCGCCCGCAGGCGCGCGACCCACTTCGCCGGCTCCCAGTAGGTCACGCGCGGGTCGGTCAGGCCACCGAGCGCCAGGATCGCGGGGTAAGGCTTGGCCGCCACGTTGTCGTAGGGCGAGTAGGCCAGGATGGTCTCGAAGGCCGCGAGGCTCTCGCGCGGGTTTCCCCATTCCGGCCATTCGGGGGGCGTCAGGGGCAGTTCACCATCCAGCATGGTGTTCAGCACGTCGACGAAGGGCACGTCGGCGACGATGCCGGCAAACAGCTCGGGCGCGAGGTTGGCGACCGCACCCATCAGCATGCCGCCGGCCGAGCCGCCATGCGCCACGATGCGGCCCTGGGCGGTGTAGTTGGCCTCGATCAGAGCGCGGGCACAGGCAACGAAATCCGTGAAGGTATTGGGCTTCTTCTCGCGCTTGCCATCGAGGTACCAGCGCCAGCCCTTCTCGGTCCCACCCCGCACGTGGGCGATGGCGTAGACGAAGCCGCGGTCCACCAGGGACAGCAGGTTGGTGCGGAAGGCCGCCGGCATCAGCGTCCCGTACGAGCCGTAGCCGTAAAGGAGCAGCGGGGCGGTGCCGTCGAGCGGGCAGTCGCGCCGGTGCAGCAGCGAAATCGGCACGGTCTCGCCGTCCGGTGCGGTGGCGAACAGGCGCCGGGTGACGTAGTCCGCAGGATTGTGGCCACTCGGAACGGCTTGCCGCTTGCGCAACTGCCGGGCCCGGGTGACGCAATCGTAATCGTAGGTCTCCGCGGGCGTCGTCATCGACGAGTAGGTGAAGCGGATCACCGCCGTCTCGAACTCATGCCCCGGCTGCAGGCCGAGGGAGTAGGCCTCCTCGGCGAAGGCCACCACATGCTCGTTGCCCTTGGTGTCGCGCACGACGATGCGCGGGCGGGCATTCTCGATCTCGAGGCGCACGAGATGGTCGGCGATCACGTGCTGGTGACGGATCATGACGCCCGGGCGGTGGGCAATGACGTCGGCCCAGTTCTGGCGACCAGGAGCCTCCACCCGGGCGGTGACGATCTTGAAGTCCTCGGCCCCGTCGGCATTCGTGAGGATGAAGAGGTGGTTGGCCCAGTTCTCGACCGAGTAGATCAGAAGCGGCTCGCGCGGCTGCACCACGGTGAGCGTGCCCTCCGCCGTCCGACGATCGAGCAGATGAACCTCGGACGTCTCGTGGTCGCTGGCCGTCACCGTGAGGTAGTCGCCTGACTGCGTCTCCTCGATATGGACGAAGAAGCCGGAATCGGCCTCCTCGTAGACGAGGGTATCAGCGTCCTGCGTGGTACCGAGGCGATGGCGCATGACCCGCGCAGGCCGGTGGTTGTCATCCACGGCGACGTAGAAGAAGGCTTGGGAATCGGCGGTCCAGACCACCTCACCGGTGGTCGCTTCGACGCGGTCCGTCAGCTCGGAGCCTGAATCAAGGTCGCGCACCCGAATGCTGTGCAATTCCGAGCCCTTGGTGTCGGCACTCCAGGCGAGCAACCGGTGGTCGTCGGAATGGACTGCTGCGGCGATCTCGAAGAAGGCCAGCCCCTCCCCCTCGCGGTCACCATCGATGAGGATGGCCTCCCCCTCTTCCGGCCCCCCGTCGGCCGCCGTCTCGGCGCCCTGGCCGGGGATCACCACGACGGTGCGCGGACGCCGGCACACCAACGGATGCTGTCCACCCTCGCGATGGCGGGTGTAATAAGCATAGGGGCCGTCGGGTTCGGGCACGCTGCTGTCGTCCTCCCGAATCCGCGCGCGCATCTCGGCAACGAGTGTTTTGCGCAGTGCAGCGGTGCTCGCGAGCGCAACGTCCGAGTAGGCGTTCTCGCTTGCCAGATGTTCCCGGATATCAACAGGTAAGGCCGCGGGATCCTTGAGGACATCCCGCCAATTGTCGGCTTTCAGCCAAGCATAGTCGTCGCGGATCATGCGACCATGGACTTCGTAGGTGTGCGGGCGCACGTCCGCGACCGGAGCGGTGGGCGAAACCGAAATGGTTGTTGACTGGGAAGCCATTGCGAAAAATCCTGACGCAGGGTCGAGACACGGAGATGCGTCGCTCCACGTTGTCGTGCCATGTGGCGCGGACGTGGGCAGCAAGCAAGCGTGCGGTCCGCGGGGCACTGAACCGACGAACGCGGCCGCGGCTGCGGCAATCTGTCCAAAGGGTTTCAGGGGGGCTGGCGCTCAGCCGGCCGGGATGAAGATCCCGAGAATTCGGCGCGGTTGAAATATTGTTCGCAGCAGTTGCTTGACGTTATCGAACTGCGCATGCGCGTCTTGCGATGTCATCGAGAATAGCATATCAAGAAATCGTAGCAGGCGAAGTTGCTGCGCATTCTATAGCGCATGCAGGACACACGGTGACGCTGCGGGATCGCCCCACAGAACGAGCGAGCATCGGCGCGATGGCGGCCGAATTGCTTGCGTACCTTATCCACTGCATCGCGTCAGGAGAGCTCTTCCGATTATGACCGACATCGAACACTCCGCGGATTATGTCGAACTGACCGTCGACATCGTTTCGGCTTATGTGAGCAACAACCCGGTGCCTCCCGGCGAGTTGGCTCAACTGATCACGCGCATTCATGGGGCGCTGACCCAAATTGCCAGCGGGCAGATCGAGGCGAAGGCGCCTGCAGCGTCGCTTCAGCCCGCAATCTCCGTGAAGAAGTCGGTGACGGCCGATCACATCATTTGCCTCGAAGACGGACGGACCTTCAAGTCGCTGAAGCGCCACCTGCGTGCCAAGTACGATATGAGCCCCGAGCAATACCGCGCCAAGTGGGGCCTGCCGCCCGACTACCCGATGGTTGCTCCGAACTACGCCAAGGCGCGCTCCGACCTGGCGAAGGCGATCGGCCTCGGACAAACCCGCAACGGAAACTACGACGAAGCGGCGTAAGCTTGCGAGCGCTCCGGAGCGCCTGCGGCGTCCGGAGCCTATCTCCGTTTGCGAAGAGCCTCGAAGCGCGTGTGACCGGGCCCGATCATTCCGAGCCGGGACCGGCTGATGGGTGTTCGGCAAAATCGCCGTCAAGACTTGTGTTAGGATATTTTTCCCGTACTGTCGGCATTCCGGCGCGTGGCGCTGCTGCCCTGAGTACTGGAACAAATCATGAACATTGATCGGACTGTCCCGTCGATCGCTGCGGTGCCGCCGGCCCGAGAGCACGGCCCCCGCCTTGCGCACCCCCAGCCCGCCCATCGCGGAAGCGAGACGCTGGGCTCCGAAGCCCGTCGTTTTCTCAACGCCCTGGCGCAGGAAGGGGCCTACGCGCTGCCCGATCCCACCGAGACGGAGGACTGGATTGTCCGGGAGGGTGGTACCGGCATCTCCGTCGGGGGTGGTCGCTTCGGACGAAGCGCCGGCGCCGAACTGCTGGCCCATGATCTGGTGGAACACGGCTCGGGACGCCGGGCCCGCATGACGATCAGTCCGGCAGGAGGGGCGCGGCTGCGCAGGGAGGCGGCCGGCTCTCAGACACCGTATCTCGCCCAGCATCTCGATCTCGTGAGCAGCTCCCTCGCGCCGGATCGGCCGGTCCGGGATGCATCCGAGAGCCCCCTGGCCTGGATGGCACGGCGGCGGGATCGCGACGGCACCCCCCTAATCGACGCAGCCTGCTTCGAGGCGGGGGAACGCCTGCGACGGGATCTGACCGGGGCGGCGCTGATGCCGCGGATGGGTCAGGATTGGAGCGGCGTGAAGGTCGATGGATCAGGTCCGCGGGATCCGGCCGCAGGCTCCAACGCGATGCTGGCCGCTCGCCAGCGGGTCCGGGCGGCCCTCGACGCTGTCGGCAGCGACCTGTCCGGCCTGCTGATCGACCTGTGCGGCTTCCTCAAGGGCCTCGAGCGGATCGAGGCGGAGCGACGCTGGCCGGCCCGCTCGGCGAAGGTGGTGGCGCGCATCGCCCTGGCGCGCCTGGCCGAACATTATGGACTGGAGCGCGCCGCGGTCGGGCCGGACCGTGCCCGCCCGCGCCTGTGGCGGGACACTTCGCTGCACGCCGCGCGGCGGAGCTGACCGGTTCTGGGGGGCCGTTCAGGCGGCCGTCAGGCGGATCGCGTCCCGGTGGATGCGCTCCGCCATGGCCCGGACGCCGTTGGAACGCTTCGAGGTCAGATGGGCCCCGAGCCCGATCTCCTTGAAGGTCTGGAAGACATCGACCTTGGCGATGTCTTCCGGCGCCTTGCCGTCGTGCAGGGCCATGACGAGGGCAATCAGCCCCTTGGTGATCACGGAATCGCTGGTCCCGCGCAGGTGCAGGCGGGGCGGGGCCTCGGCGCGGTCGATACGGGCATCGACCCAGACCTGGCTCTCGCAGCCATGGACCCGGTTCTCCTCGGTCAGCAACGCCTCCGGGAACGGCGGCAGGGCTCGCCCGAGTTCGATCAGGTACTCGTAGCGGTCCGGCCCCTCATCGAGGATGCTGAAGTTGTCGATGATCGTCGCAATGTCTGGAAGCATGGGTGGGGGAACGGCTCCTGCGCAGCGGCACCCTCGCGCATATAGTTCATCCCATCGCCAATGCGATCCTCAGGACGGCTGCGCGAGGACCTCGGGCAGTTGCAGTTCCAGGGGCTCGGCGGCGGTGCCGACGCCCCGAACGGCGATCTCGGCCTGGGACGCATAAGCGGCGATCAGGCGAGGGCCGAGATTTGGTACCTCGAGCTTGCCAGGGGCAGCGCCCTCCCCCGCGCCGGAGACGATGCTCAGGCGCACGGGGCCGCCGGCTGCCGCGTCGATCTGGATCGCGATGGCGCAAGCGACCGTCTCTGCGGTGGTGTCGAGGCATTCCGACACCACCTCGGCGACGATCATCCCCAGGGCGTTGGCGGTGCGCGGCTCGACCAGGCTGCTGCCGTGACCGCCGACGGTGACGCCGATGCGCCCGGCCCGGCGCAATTGGCCAAGGCCGGAGGCGAGACGGTGCAGGTAATCACGCAGGTCGATCGAGGCGATGTGCGGTGCCTCGTGCAAGTGCTGCTGCACGAGGGCGATGGCACGGACCCGCTGACCGAGCGCCTCGAAGCTGCCCCGGCAAGGGGCCGGCGCGGCGCGGCCGTAGAGGCCGATCAGGCTGACCATCACCTGGAGGTTGTTGCGCACCCGGTGGTAGACCTCGGCGAGGAGCGCCTCCTTCTCCACCAATGCGCGCTCCGAGTGCTCCTCGGCATGCTTGCGGTCGGTGATATCGAAGCAGGTCCCGAGGAAGCCGACGAAATCGCCGTTCTCGAGCAAGGGCTTGGCGGTATCGAGAAGCCACCGGTAGGCGCCGTCGTGCCGGCGCAGGCGGAACTCGGAGGTGAAGGGTTCCTGGGCGGCGAAGGCCTTGGCCACGATGGCGGCATGGCGCTCGAGGTCGTCGGGATGCAGGCCGCGGCGCCAGCCGTGGCCGAGTTCCTCCTCGACCGAGCGGCCCGTGAAGGCGAGCCAGGACTCATTGTGATGGACGGCGGCTCCCTGGGGATCGGCACGCCACATCATCAGAGGCACGAAATCGGCGAAACGCCGGAACTCGCCGCACCCCATAACACTCACCGATGCCGCCTCGGTCGACGGTGTGTCCGCGGCCATGATGTCTCGATCCACCCGTTCCAAACACCGACCCCGCCCGAGCCAGCGCCGGTCAACGTGCCGGGCATGGGCCCGTTCCGATCCTACGTTGTGATGGGGGGCCGCCATCCGCTGCAGGCATGGATGCCGCGGGACAGCCCCACCATCAGAGCATGCTCGGCAGGATCCGGTCGGGCGGCCGGTGCCCGTCCATGAAGGTCTTGATGTTGATGATGACCTTTTCGCCCATGTCGACGCGGCTCTCGTGGGTGGCCGAGCCCATGTGGGGCAGCAGCACGACCTTGCCGGCGCGGGCGAGCTTGACCAGGCGGGGGCTGACCGCCGGCTCCTGCTCGAAGACGTCGAGGCCGGCCCCGGAGATGTCGCCGGCCTCGAGCAGGCGGGCGAGGGCGGTCTCGTCGATGACCTCGCCGCGGGCGGTGTTCACCACCACGGCCTCGGGCTTCAGGAGCTTGAGGCGGCGGGCCGAGAGCAGGTGGTAGGTGGCCGGCGTGTGCGGGCAGTTCACCGACACGATGTCGACGCGGGCCAGCATCTGGTCGAGGGATTCCCAGTAGGTCGCGTCGAGGTCGCGCTCGATCTGCGCCGGGACGCGCCGGCGGTTGTGATAGTGGATCTGCAGGCCGAAGGCCTTGGCCCGGCGGGCCAGGGCCTGGCCGATCCGGCCCATCCCGACGATGCCGAGGCGCTTGCCGGTGATTCGGCGGCCGAGCATCCAGGTCGGCGACCAGCCGGTGGTCCAGGCGTCGTCCGGGATGATCCGGGCGCCCTCGGTGACCCGGCGGGCCACGGCGAGGATCAGCGCCATGGTCATGTCGGCGGTGTCCTCGGTGAGGACGCCGGGGGTGTTGGTGACGGTGATGCCGCGCTCCAATGCCGCGGCGACGTCGATGTGGTCGACGCCGTTGCCGAAGTTGGCGATCAGCCGCAGGTTCGGGCCGGCCTGAGCGAGAAGGCCCGAATCGATCTCGTCGGTCACGGTCGGGACCAGGACGTCGGCCTCGCGCACGGCCGCCATCAGGGCGTCGGGCGCCATCGGGGCATCGTCGGTGTTGAGTCGGATCTCGAAGAGCTCGCGCATGCGCGCCTCCACGACCTCGGGCAGACGCCGCGTGACGACCACGAGCGGCTTGCGCTTCAACGACGACATGCACCCTCCCCGCGAACGGTGTCGGCCAGCCCCGATCCGACCCGGCCGGTCTCCGGCGCGATCTCCGATGCGAGGGCGACACCGCCGGCTTACCGCGCGTTAACCACGCACCGGTCAAGACATTCGAGACGACCGGGCCGACGGCCGGAAGGCCACGACCCCAGGGTCCTCTCGACCCTGAGGCCTCTCTACCAGAGAGGCCGCGGAACACAATGCACGCCGGGGCCGGCCGCCAGCCTTCGGCCCGCAACCGGACAGCGTGAAGGATCACCGGACGATGCGCGCGCCTGCCCTGCTCCTCACCCTCGCGACCCTCCTGTCGGCCGGCGCCGCCGCGGCTGCCCCGGCCTCGGGGGCCGGGCCCGACGTCGCCCTGGGGCCGGTGACGAAGCTGCCGCTGCCGCGCTACGCCAGCCTGAAGACCGACCGGGTCAACCTGCGCGAGGGGCCCTCGAAGGACCACCGCACCCTCTGGGTGTTCCAGCGCGCCGGCCTGCCGGTCGAGATCGTCGCCGAGTTCGAGACCTGGCGCCGCATCCGCGATTCGGAGGGCACCGAGGGCTGGGTGCTGCACTCGCTGCTCTCGGGCCGGCGCACCTCCATCGTCACCGCCGGCAAGGGAAGCGACAAGGGCAGTGACAAGGGGGGCGACAAGGCTCCGGTGCCGCTCTACGCCAAGGCCGACGAGGCCTCCGGCGAGGAGGCCCGTCTCCAGGCCGGCGTCATCGGCAGCGTCAAGACCTGCACGGGCACCTGGTGCCGGATCATCGTGGCGCTGCCGCAGCGGCGCGGCGACGTGGACGGCTACATCCGCCAGGAGCGGCTCTGGGGCGTCTACCCCAACGAGAAGGTCGAGTAGGCCGCCCCTGCGGGACGGGCGCCGCTCATGATTGCCGCATGAAGGTGTCGGGCGTGCCCGTGCCGTCGCTGACGAAGCGGATGTCGCGAGGCTCGCGCCGAGGCGTGTCGACGGAGAGGAACACCATCGGCTGCTCGAGGATCTCCGGCACCGAATGCACCACGCCGCGCTTGAAGAACACCAGCTTGCCGGGGCCGACCTCCACCGGCGTCTCGTCGCCGAACTTCATCAGGCAGCGCCCGGACAGCACGTAGAGGTACTCGTCGCAGGAGGCGTGGCTGTGCGGCGGCGTCGGGTGGTAGACCCGGAACACCCGGGCGCTCGCCGCCGGATCGTCGGTGAAGCGGTGATCCGCCACCATGGTGTCGGAGGTCTCGGGCAGGCGCGCGGCCTGCTCCGCCACGTCGAAGACGCCGTGCGCCGTCAGGCTGTCCGTACTCATCGCCCGCATGTCCTTCCCGTTCCTCGGATGTCCGACAGCCTAGCGGAAAACGCAGCGCCGGGGAGCCTGTCGGCCCGCCGATTCCGCCGTCCCGTCCCAGCGGACCGGACGGCTCGGGCTCCGCGGCGCGGCGGCGTGGTGCGGTCGGCGGCGGGCCGGGCGCGGAGGACGCGCGTCCCGCCGTCGATGCGCCCCGCCTGCCGGATGGTCCGGCGGGCCCGGACGGCGGGCCGGCCTCACGCGGAGGCCCGTTGCGCCTCGGGGGCCCCCTG
Organism: Methylobacterium sp. AC690; assembly: GCF_979256535.1. NCBI lineage: Bacteria > Pseudomonadati > Pseudomonadota > Alphaproteobacteria > Hyphomicrobiales > Methylobacteriaceae > Methylobacterium > Methylobacterium sp. AC690. Next base: position 161,791 of record NZ_CEEDOX010000015.1, read on the forward strand.
GGCGGCGCCGGTCCAGTTCCGGAGGAACCAGGGTATGCGCGCGCCGATCATCGGCTTCGCGTAGAGGTATCCCTGCGCGTAATCGCATCCCATCCGGACGAGCTGCTCCGCCTGCCCCCGGGTCTCGATGCCCTCCGCCGTGACCTGGAGATCCAGGCTGTGCCCGAGGCCGATCACCGCCGCCACGATGGCGGCGTCATCCGGGTCCTTCTCCATGTTGCGCACGAAGCTCTGGTCCACCTTGATGTGGCCCACCGGGAACTGCTTCAGATGCGTCAGGGACGCGAAGCCCGTCCCGAAATCGTCGAGCGTCACCAGCACGCCCGCGTCGTGCAGGCGCTGCAGCGTCTGCGGCACGCAATGGGAGCCCTGGCCCAGGAAGACGGTCTCCGTGATCTCCAGTTCGAAGGCGGCGGGCGGGACCTGGAACTGCTCCAGGACGGCGAGGACGTGGCCGGCGAGATCCGCCTTCCGGAACTCGGCGGAGGCGAAGTTCACCGCGACGCGACCGAAGGCGAGGGCGTCCCCGTGCCAGCTCCGCATGTCGGCGGCGATCTGCCGGATCAGGCAATCCCCCAGGGCCGTGGCGAGCTCGGGATCTTCGAAGACCAGCCCGAAATAGCCGGGCGTCACCAGGCCGTGGGCCGGATGCTGCCAGCGCGCCAGGGCCTCGAAGCCGACGACGGCGCCGGTCCGCAGGCAGACCTTGGGCTGATAGAAGGGCACGAAGGCGCCGGCGTCGATCCCGGCGCGGATTTCCGCGATGAGGCCGACGCGGTGTTCGGTTTCGGCGCGCATGGACGGATCGAACACGACGGCGCGGTTCCGCCCCGACGCCTTGGCGCGGTCGAGCGCGATATCCGCATCCTTGAGCAGTTCGAGGCCATCGCGGTGATGGTCGGGAAACGCGGTGATTCCGATGCTCGCCTTGCAGGTGAGCGCGCGGCCGCGATAGCTCAGCGGCGCGTGAAGCCGCTCCAACAGCGTCGATGCGAACGGGACCGCGTGCGCGAGCCCCGGCGCCTCGGTCAGGAGCAGCGCGAACTCGTCGCCGCCGAGGCGCGCCACCGCATCCCGCGGGCCGAGACCGGCCCGGAGGCGCTGGGCGACCTCGACGAGCACGGCATCCCCCACGTCGTGGCCCAGGGTCTCGTTCACGTCCTTGAACCCGTCGAGGTCGATCAGCAGCAGGCTGACGCACGCCCCCGCCCGCTCGGCCTCCGTCAGCGCCGCCTCGAGCTGCTGCAGGAAGAAGCCGCGGTTGGCGAGGCCCGTGAGGCCGTCGTGATGGGCGACCGACCAGGCATGCTCCTCGGCGCGCTTGCGGTCCGTGATGTCGAAGGTGATGCCCACGATCCGGTCGTCGGTGACCCGATCGGCCCGCATGATCAGCCACATCATCGGCCCCGCGGGATGGAAGTACCGGAACTCGACCGCGTGCGCGGTTCCGCCATAGGCGACGAAGTTCTCGACCTGCGGCCGGTCGGCCGGGTGGACCTGGTCGATCAGCAGCGCGATCGACCCCGAGCCGATGCCCAGGAGGGCCATCGCGTTGGCCGAGCGGGTGGCCAATCCCGTCGTCATGTCCCGCTCCCAGGCGACCATGCGCCCCGCCTGGAGCGCCAGGCGCAGGCGCTCCTCGCTGCTGCGCAGGGCGGAGTTCGCCTCGCGAGGCTCGGTGACGTCGTGCATCGCCCCGACCATGCGGAGGGCCCGCCCGGCCTCGTCCCGCACGATGAAGCCCCGGTCGATCACCTCCGCGTAGGTGTCGTCGACGCGCAGGAAGCGGTACGCCTCGTCCCACCGGTCGTCCGGCCCCCCGACGGCCTCCTGGACGGAGGCCAGGACGCGGGCCCGGTCATCCGGGTGGATCCGGCCGGCCCACGATGCGCCGCCCTGGTCGCTTCCGGAATCGCCTTCCCCGAAGAGATGCGGAGCGGCCTCGCTCCACTGGGTCTCGTCGGTCGTCAGGTCCCAGTCCCAGACGGCGTCGCGCGTCGCACGCACGGCGAGGCGATGGCGCTCCTCCTGGATGCGCAGCGCTTCCGTGGCCTGGCGCGCCTCGTGGATGTCCGTCGCGACGCCGACCCACTCGACGAGCCGGCCGGTTTCGTCCTTCAGCGGGACGGCGCGGGCCGAGATCCAGCGGTACCCGCCGGACGCGTGGCGGGCCCGGTACTCGACGACGCCGGTCTCCGCCGTGGCGGTGATCCGCCGCCACGCCGACAGCGCATGGGCGCGGTCCTCGGGATGGACGACGTCGAGCCATCCATCGCCCCCGGCGGCCCCCTGGTCCTGGCCCGTCTGGCGTTCCCAGCCCCCGCTGTCGATGATGCGGCCATCCGGGCCGGCCCGCCAGACCGTCGAGGCGCTGGCGTCGATCAGCGCCGTGTAGCGCTTCAGGATCCGCTGCAATTCGCCCTCGGCATCGGCATCGGCCTGCGGGACGCGTTCGGAGGACCCTGCGGGCACCGGGGCGGTCGGCGCGCAGGCCGGGCTTCCCGCGTCCCGTGCGCCCGCGACCAGCACCCGGTTGCGGCCCTGCCGCTTGGCCTCGTACAGGGCGACGTCCGCGGCCTCGAACCACGCCTCCGTCGTCAGGCCGGGGCCGTGCGCGGCGTGCACGACGCCGCAGCTGACCGTGACGACGCCGTGATCCTGGCCGGCATGCGGCATCCCTTCCGCGACGATGGCCTGACGGACGCGCTCGGCGCAGGCGAGGGCCTCCGCCTCGGTCGCAGGTGCGAGGATCAGCGCGAATTCCTCGCCGCCGATCCGGCAGGCGAGACCGCCCGCGGCGCGGGCCTCGCGCATCAGGGTGGCGGCGATGGCCTTCAGCACCCGGTCGCCCGCCAGGTGACCGTACAGATCGTTGTAGCGCTTGAACCGGTCGGTATCGAACAGCAGCAGCGCCATGGCGTCCGGCCCGGCTTCTGCGCGGCCCGCCGCCAAAGCCTCGTCGAACTGCCGGCGGTTCGCCAATCCCGTCAGGGCATCGGTGCTCGCGAGGCGGACGAGTTCGAGGCGCGTCCCCTCCGCGGCGTCCTCCGCGCTGATCCGGCGGCGCAGCTCCCGATGGAGGAAGACCGACAGGACGCTCGTGGCGGCACACATCGCCACCAGGACGAGGGCGAGGGACAGGGCCTTGGGCCGCCAGGCCTCGTTGATCGAGGCGATGCTGAGGGCCACGTTGATGCGCAGCGGCCAGCGTCCGACGCGCTTGAAGGTGTACAGGCGGTCGACGCCGTCCATGGACGACGAGGCGATCAGCTGGCCGGAATCCTCCCGGATGAAGCGCTGGACGCTGGCCACGGAAGACATGTCGCGGCCGGGCAGGAGCGAGTCGGCCGGCGTTCGGACGAGCAGGACCCCGTCGTCGTGGAAGAGGTTGATGGCGGCCTTCGCCTCGGTGTTGAGGCGGCGGAAGATCTCCGTGAAGTAGGCGATCTCGATGGTTCCGATGACGACGCCGGCGAACGACCCGTCCGCGTAGCTGACGCGGCGGCTCAGCGGCAGCACGAACCGGCCGCTCACGCCCGACCGCATCGGCCGCCCGAGATGCAGCCCGAGATCCGCACGGTCCCGGTGGACCCGGAAGTACCGGCGGTCCGACGCGTTCAGGCGGCGCGGAACGACCGAATGGGAATCGACGTAGGCTTGTCCGTGCTCGTCCAGAACGAAGATGGAGCCGAAACCCGGTGCCGAGGAGGCCCGGTCGAAGAGCGCGAGCCGCCGGACCTCCGGGGAGATGCCCTCCAGCTCGGGCGATTGCAGGCGCTCGACGACGGCCTGGAGCGAGAGATCGTAGAGCTCGATATCGCGGTCGAGGGTGCGCTCGGCACTGCGGAGCAGGGTCTCCGACGTGAGGGTGGCCTGGCTCCAGGCATGCTCGCGCATGTTCAGGACGACGCCGCCGGTCATGGCGCAGAGAACCACCACGACCGCCACGCTGAAACCCGTGATCACGCGCGAGAGGTGAGTCGGGCGCTCCATGTTCAGCGTGTGCGGGCGTGACACCGTGGGACCCAGACAAGAAACCACCGATCGGAAGCGAGATCGTGCTGACAAAATACTAAGATCGCGTTGCCACCGCAGTCAGTCGTCGGAAGTCTTCGGCTCGAGATCTGGCTCCCGAAGATCTCAGCGGTTTCGATCCCCGTCCGATACCGTACTGAGGCGCGCAAATACCTGCCGTTTTCTCGAACGGACGCTCCAGGCTGCATCGTGTCAGGCCACCGCAAAGCCGCGGACTTCGGAGGTCTGCCGGTTGGCGCGCGAATTCTGCCGAACGCGCGACCGCCCCGCCGGCGGGTGCCGCGCCGGCAGCCGCGATCCCGGCCCCGCGGGACACCCCGGCGATCTACGAATAAAATCCGATTTAGGATTATATGTTTGACACCGCGACGCTCCTGGGGTATCCCTACGGCACGCTCAGGAAGTGTGGGTGGCAAGGGAGGCGGCGATGGCGAAGCTCGTGCCGATCGTCGCGTCGATCCGGGGGGCCGTCGAGGCGGCCATGCGGGACACCGCGCGCCCTGTCACCGCCATCGCGGCCGAGACCGGGGTGCGGGTCACCACGATCCGGACCTGGAACAAGCGCTTCGGCTGGCGCCCCGCGGCGGCGACGGCCTCCACGGCCTTCACCCCCGCGCGCTGGAAGCCGGCGCGGCGGGCGGCGGTGGCGCGGCTCTACCGCGAGGACTGGATCGACATCGGCGACCTGGCCCAGGCCCTGGGCGTGGCCCGGCACCGGGCCGAGGCCCTGTTCGCCCAGTGCGGCCTGGAGGGACGCCGGCCCGGCGAGGTCGGGCGCGCCCTGGGCCTGGACACCGATCCCCGCCGGATGCGGGCGGCGCTCCGGGCGCAGATCGCCCGGCAGATCCTGCATTTCGACGCGGCCCTGAACGGGGCGGCGGGCGTTCCGGCCTTCGACAGCGCCCGGGTCCTGCGGGATCTCGGCGGGCTGAAGCGCCTCCTCGACGAGACCACGGATGACGGGCGGGGAGGACGCGATGGCTCGGCATCCGGCGACAGCGGCGGTTCGTCCGGCGATCGGTTCGCCGGCGATGGGCCCGCCGATGATCTGCCCGCCGATGATCTGCCCGCCCTGCGCGCGGAGATCGCGCGCCGTGCTGAGGCGCTCGGCGGCGAGCGGGCGGATGCCGGTCCTGCTGGCGAGCCTGCCGCCGGCCCAGATCCGGGCCCTGGCGACGGACTGGCTCCTGGCGGCGCGCGACGACCAGCTTCCGCCCTGCCCGGCCCTGGCGGACTGGACCACCTGGGCGGTGATCGGCGGGCGCAGCGCGGGCAAGACCCGGACGGGGGCGGAGTGGGTCCGCGCCCTGGCGCTGGGTGACCCGGCCTTCACCGCCCGCCCGGTCGGGCGCATCGCCCTCGTGGGCGAGACCTTCGCGGATGTCCGCGACGTCATGGTGGAGGGTCCGTCCGGCCTCCTCGGCCTGCCCGGGCAACGGCCGCGCTGGTCGCCCTCGCGCCGGCGCCTCGAATGGGACAACGGCGCGGTCGGCCTCGCCTTCTCGGCCGAGGAGCCGGATTCCCTGCGCGGGCCCCAGTTCGGCGCGGTCTGGTCGGACGAGATCGCCAAGTGGCGCTACGCCGAGGCCGCCTACGACATGATCCAGTTCGGCCTGCGCCTGGGGCACCGTCCGCGCGGCCTCGTCACCACCACGCCCCGGCCGATCCCGCTCTTGCGGCGGATCCTGGCGGATCCGCTGACCGTGGTCAGCCGGGCCCGCACCGCCGACAACGCGGCGAACCTCGCCCCGGCCTTCCTCGCGGCGGTGGTGGGGCGCTATGCCGGCACCCGCCTCGGGCGCCAGGAGCTCGACGGCGAGCTGATCGCGGACCGGCCCGACGCCCTCTGGCAGCGCGACCGCCTGGAGGCCGCCCGCGTCCCGACGGCGCCGGACGCCCTGCGCCGCATCGTGGTGGCGGTGGATCCGCCGGCCTCCTCGAAGGCCGGGGCGGATGCCTGCGGGATCGTCGCCGCCGGCCTCGACGCCGCGGGCCAGGCCTACGTGCTGGCCGACGCCACCCTGGCCCGGGCCGCCCCCGAGACCTGGGCCGCGACGGCGCTGGCGCTCTACCACCGCCTCGCGGCCGACAGCCTCGTGGTCGAGGTCAACCAGGGGGGCGAGATGGCCACCGCCGTCCTGCACCAGGTCGACGCCGCCGTGCCGGTGACCCCCGTGCGGGCGACGCGCGGCAAGTACCTGCGGGCCGAGCCGGTCTCGATGCTCTACGCGCAAGGGCGCGTCCACCACGTCGGCGCCCTGCCGGCGCTGGAGGACGAGCTCTGCGATTTCGGGCCGGACGGCCTCTCCTCCGGCGCCTCGCCGGACCGCCTCGACGCCCTGGTCTGGGCCCTGACGCACCTGCTCCTGCGTAGCGGCCCCGAGCCGCGCATCCGGCGCCTCTGACCGCCGTTCCACACCGATGCTTCCGCGAGGCCCCGATGGCGAACCTCCTCTCCCGGCTCGTGCGCCGGGCCGCCCCCGACACCAAGGCTGCACCGGACACCAAGGCTGCCCCCGACACCAAGGCCGCGCCCCTCGCGGCACCCTATGCGAGCGTCGGCGTCGCCTTCTACGGCGAGGGCCGGGCCTCCTGGACGCCGCGGGACATCGGGGCGCTGGCCCGGGCGGGCTTCCAGCGCAACGCCATCGTCCACCGGGCCGTGCGGCTGGTGGCCGAGGCCGCCGCCGCCCTGCCGCTCGGGCTGGCGGGGGCCGGCGTCGCCGAACCGCACCCTCTGACCGCGCTGCTGGCCCGGCCGAACCCGCGCCAGGGCGGCGCGGCCCTGCTCGAATCGCTCTACGGGCACCTGATGGTCTCGGGGAACGCCTACCTCCAGGCCACGGGCCTCGACGGCGTGCCCCGCGAGCTCCACGCCCTGCGTCCCGACCGGATGCGGGTGGTGCCCGGCCCCGACGGCTGGCCGGCGGCCTACGACTACGCGGTGGGCGGCCGCACCCTGCGCTTCGACCAGGGCGGGGACGGGGTGCCGCCGATCCTCCACCTCACCCTGTTCCACCCCACCGACGACCATTACGGCCTCGCGCCGATGGAGGCGGCGGCCGCCGCCCTCGACATCCACAACGCGGCGGGGGCCTGGAACAAGGCGCTGCTCGACAACGCCGCCCGGCCCTCCGGCGCCCTGGTCTTCGCCACCGCCGCCGGCGCCACCCTGAGCGACGCGCAGTTCACCCGGCTCAAGGGCGAGCTCGAGGCGAACTACCAGGGCGCCGGCAATGCCGGGCGGCCCCTGCTGCTGGAGGGCGGGCTCGACTGGAAGCCCCTGTCGCTCTCGCCCAAGGACATGGATTTCGTCGAGGCCAAGAGCGGCGCCGCCCGCGAGATCGCCCTCGCCTTCGGAGTGCCGCCCCTGCTGCTCGGCCTGCCCGGCGACAACACCCACGCCAACTACGCCGAGGCCAACCGCGCCTTCTACCGCCAGACCGTGATCCCCCTGGTGCGCCGCACCGCCGAGGCCCTGGCCCACTGGCTGGAGCCGGCCTTCGGCCCCGCCCGCCTGGAGCCCGACCTCGACGCCATCGAGGCCCTGGCCCCCGAGCGCGAGAGCCTGTGGCGCCGGGTCCAGGCCGCCGACTTCCTCACCGAGGCGGAGAAGCGCGAGGCGGTGGGCTACGGGCCGCGCTGAGGTCGGACGGTCCGCCGACCCGAGCCGCGGATCCTGTGTCTCAGGACCCGTCCGAACCCGGAGGATCCGTTTCGGACCGGCTCGCCAGCCGCACCTGCGCCGACCCGGAGCAGCGGACGAACGCCACCGGGTAAGCCGGAACGTGCCGGTCCTCGGAGACGAAGACGGCGCCCTCGGCCTTCGCCTGGGCGATGAGCAGGTGATGCCACGGATCCCCGTGCTGCCGGGGAAGGTCGCCGAGGGCCAGCAGATGCGCCGGGGTGATCCCGACGCTGTCGAAGCCCTGGTCCCGCGCCGCGTCGAGGATGCTGCCGGGATCGGCCTTGAGCTGTCCGACCCGCACCTTCCCTGGATCTCCCAGAGGGACGCGACCGAGACGCGGACGTCGTTGGCGGGGTCCGCGATCAGGTCCTGGGCGGCCCGGCCGAATCTCGGGTCTGCGAGCAGCCACCAGAGCAGGGCGTGGGTGTCGAGGAGAAGCCTCACGCCTCCTCGCATTCCGCATCCTCGCCTTCCGCATCCTCGCCTTCCATGGCGGCCAGCGGCTCAGGGGGCAGGACATCGAAATCCGGTGCCCTGTCGATCTGCCCGCGCAGGGTGCCAGGCCGGCGCCGACCTGACGGCGGGGGCGGCGGACCGATCGCGATCACCGCGTGGCGGGCAGTCACCGCGAAGGACGCGCCATGGCGCACCTGGCGCATGCAACCGGCGACGTTGCCGCGAAACTCGCGCACGCCGACCTTTCGCGGCGGCTCCGGTGACGCCTCGTCGTCGTGGGCCACGACCCGCCTCCCCTGTGCACACACGATGTGGACACCGGGGAGCCAAGCGGTTCAACGCGAACCGCCCGGGTCCGTCGCACCGCGGCTCTCCCCCGGCCCCTTACAGGGTCCCGACCGGGACAGCCCGGACAAGGATCCGATCGGGGGACCGTCCCCCTCTCAATCCCCGCCGCGGAGTCTCCCATGGACGGCCATTTCACCGGCTATGCCAGCCTGTTCGGCGTGCCCGATCTCGGGCGCGACGTGGTGGCGCCGGGCGCCTTCGCGGCCAGCCTCGCGGCGCGGGGCGGCGCGGGGGTGCGGATGCTCTGGCAGCACGATCCGGCCGAGCCGGTGGGACATTGGCTCGCCCTGCACGAGGATGCCCGCGGCCTGCGCGTGGCGGGCCAGCTCAACCTCGCGGTCCAGCGCGCCCGCGAGCTCGACGCCCTGCTCGGCGCGGGCGGCCTCGACGGGCTCTCGATCGGGTTCCGCACGGTGCGGGCGCAGCCCCAGCGGGGCGGCCTGCGCCGGCTCGAGGCGATCGACCTGTGGGAGATCTCCCTGGTCACCTTTCCGCTCCAGGCGGGCGCGCGGATCGCGGCCCCGGTCCAAGCCGGCGCAGCCGTGATCCAGGCCGGCGCAGCCGTGATCCAAGCCGGCGCCGCCGTGATCCCAGGCGGGGCAGCCCCGGTCCAGGCCGGCGCCGCCCTGGCGCAGGACATCCGGGCCCTGGCCCACCGCATGGCGCCGCCCCGGCGCGCGGCTTCCCCCTTCACCCGGCCCGGGCCCCGGCCCGCGGCCTTGTCCTCCAGGAGCGGCAGGGCGCCCTTCACCTCGGGGGCGTGCGG